>DASUKS010000293.1:0-2891 GCA_036278595.1 Dehalococcoidia bacterium | reverse complement strand
ACTGGAGCTATTGGACGTACGCGAGCTATCAATGGACGGCGTTCAGCGGCACGCTCGTAGCATACGGTAACTCCAGTTGCTGGAATACGATGGTATGCACGGTCCGGCTGCCAGGGGGATGACAGGGAATGATCTCTCCACGCAAATCACTGCTCGCCCTCGCCGTATTGGGCCTGTTCGTCGCGCTGGCTCTCGTCGCGCAAGAGCGGAAGAGCCCCGCGACGGCGAACCCTAACACACTTCTGTCGCCCGGCCACGTCGTTGTGCTCACGCGCGCCGTCCCTGCGGTGCCAAGCGAAGCTACCATGCAGCTCGCCGCGTTAGATCCGCGAACCGTGAGCACCATGGCCGAACTGATCGATACACTCCGACCTGACGATCTCTTAGTCATCGATTCGACGGCATTCAGCGACGTTGCCAGCGATTTCCTGCAGGCACAACTGAGGGCGGGCAGACCTTTAATCGGTCTCAATATCCCGGCTGCCGAGCTCGCTATGAAGTCAGGTTTCCTGACACAATCGGCTCAAGTTCAGCAAGCATGGGGGAAGGATACGTTCCCGCCGAAGCCAGCGAGTCCATTCTTCAGCGTCGTGCTCCTGATTCATGCCGGAAATGGCTGGCAACGCCTGGTCGCGCAGCCTCTCTTCTCCGATGGGCTCTTTCGATCATATTTGAACCAGGCGGGTCTTGCCGCGCAGGGTCTGACCTCCGTTCCCTCCGCAGACGGTGGCAAGGTAATACCCTTGGCGGATCTCGACACGCCGGTTGCGCCGAACTAGTGACAGGTCGTTTTACAGGCGGGCGGCGGCGCCGCTAGCGCACGATGCGCTCCATGATCCCCTCGAGCTCTTCGTCGCTGTGGAAGCGGATGACGATGCGGCCGCCGTTCTTCGTGCGCTTCAGTGTGACGCGCGCGGCGAGCGCGGTGCGCAGCGACGTCTCCAGCTCGCGCGTTAGCGGGTCCTGCGCGCGCGATGCCGGCTCGCGCCCGCCGTCGCGGCGCTTGATCGTCGCCCGCACGAGCCGCGCGACGTCCTCCGCCTGCCGCACTGTCATCTCGTCGGAGACGATCTTGCGCCAGGTGTCGAGCCGCAGCTCGCCGTCTTCGATCGTGATGAGCGAGCGCGCGTGGCCCTCGCTGATCTGGCCGGAGCTGAGGCTCGCGCGGATGTCGTCTTCGAGCGAGAGCAGGCGCATGGTATTGGCGACGCTCGTGCGGCTGCGGCCGACGCGCGCGGCGATCTGCTCCTGCGTCAGGCCGAACTCGTCGGCCAGGCGCTTGAACGCCGCCGCCTCTTCAATCGGATTCAGATCCTGCCGCTGCAGGTTCTCGACGAGCGCGATCTCGAGCAGCGCCGCGCCCGCGGCCTCGCGGATCACGACGGGCATGCGCTCGAGGCCCGCCATGCGCGCGGCCTGCAGCCGCCGCTCGCCCGCGATGAGCTGGTACGTCTGCACGCCCATGTCCGACGTCACCTGCGTGACGACGACCGGCTGCAGCACGCCGTGCTCGCGGATGCTGTCCGACAGCTCGCGCAGCGCCTCCGGCTCGAAGTGCACGCGCGGCTGTTCGGGGTTCGGCGCGATCAGGTCGATGTCGACCGTATCGACGCCGCTCGATGTGCCTTCGCTTGTCTTCGGGATCAGCGAAGAGAGTCCGCGCCCCAGCGCCTGGCGGTGTGATGACGTCATGCCGTTACCTCCGTCCGCGATCCGTTGATCAACTCCATCGCCAGCTCGCCGTACGCGCGCGCGGCGCGTGACGACGGGTCGTACTGCGCGATGCTCAACCCGTGGCTCGGCGCCTCGCTCAGCCGCACGCTGCGCGGGATCACCGTCGTGAAGGTGTTGGCGAAGTGCGAGCGCACCTCGTCCGCGACCTGCTGCGAGAGATTGGTGCGGACATCGAACATCGTCAGCAGCAGGCCGCGCAGCTTGAGCGATGAGTTGAGGTTGCGCCGCACCAGCTCGAGCGTCGATGTCAGCTGGCTCAGCCCTTCAAGCGCCAGGTACTCGCACTGCACCGGCACGATCACCTGGTCGGCGGCGGCGAGCGCGTTCACCGTCAGCAGGCCAAGCGACGGTGGGCAGTCGATGAGGATGTAGTCGTAGTCCGCGCGCACGTCCTCGAGCGCGCGGCGCAGGCGGAACTCGCGCGCCATCATCGGTACCAGCTCGACCTCCGCGCCGGCGAGCGACGGGGCGGCGGGCGCGAGCAGCAGCCCTTCGACCGCGGTCGGCACGACGACCTCGCGCACCGGCAGCGCGTCGACGACGACCTCGTACGTGGTCGGGCCCTGCGCACGGATGCCGAGGCCGGCACTGGAGTTCGCCTGCGGGTCGAAGTCGAAGATCAGCACGCGCTTGCCGTGCATCGCAAGCGCGGCACCGAGGTTGATTGCCGTCGTCGTCTTTCCGACGCCGCCCTTCTGGTTCGCGAGCGCGATCACCTCGCTCATCGCAGCGCGACCTCCGGGTACTGCCGCAGCCGCGCCTCGATCGCGTCGCGCGTGGGGATCGATTCGGCCGCGATGCCGCCGACGCTGATGCTCGCGGCCGCGGCGCCGAATCGCGCGGCTTCCAGCACGTTACCGGTCTCGCGGAGCCGCACGAGCAGCGCCGTCGCGAAGGTGTCGCCGGCGCCGGTCGGATCGATCTCGTCCTCGGGGAAGGCGGGCATGCGGCGCCATGCGGCGTCGCTGTAGACACGCGCGCCCTTCCAGGACTCCGTCATCGCGACCACCGGCACCTCGGCGGTCCAGCGCTCGAGCTGCGCACGGTCATCGCTGAGGTCCTCGTCCGAGACGAAGAGGACGTCCGCGCCCGGCCAGAACGGCGGGCCCGGCCACCGCTGGTGGACGACGCGGCCTTCGGCGTCGATGCCTCGCAGC
>DASUKS010000292.1:0-14149 GCA_036278595.1 Dehalococcoidia bacterium | reverse complement strand
ACTCTACACCCGAAGGGGGTCAGCGGTGACTGCTCCGGTCGAAACGAAACACCCCGTCCAGATCATGGACGGCCTGCTCCAACTCAAGGTGCCCATCCCGAACAACCCGCTCGGCTGGGTGCTGCCCTACCTCATCGAGGGGAGCGACGGATGGACGCTGGTCGACTCCGGCTGGAACGTGCCCGAGGCCGCAGACGCGCTCGAGCAACAGGTCAACGACGCCGGTGTCGGCTACGGCAAAATCAAGACGCTGCTCGTCACGCATGTGCATCCCGACCACTACGGGCTCGCGGGCATCGTCAAGCAGCGCAGCGGCGCGAAGGTGATCATCCACCAGCGCGAGCGCGATCTCATCCGCACCCGCTACCGGAACCCCGAGCAGCTGCTTTCGACCATGGGCGAGTGGCTGGTGATGCACGGCGTGCCGAAGGCGAACGTGCAGGACTTGAAAAACTCCTCGATGCCCGTCCGAGGTTATGTCGAATCCGTCCAGCCCGACGAGGTCGTCTGGGGCGGTGAGCGCATGCAGATCGGCCGCTTCCTCTTCGAGGTGATGTGGACGCCCGGCCACTCGCCGGGCCACATCTGCTTCCTCGAGCGCGACCAGAAGTTCATCCTCACGGGCGACCATGTGCTGCCGACGATCACACCGAACGTCAGCATCCACCCGCAACAGCAGGGCAACCCGCTCGGCGACTACATCGCCTCACTCGAACGGCTCGAAGGGCTCGACATCGAACGGGTGCTGCCGGCGCACGAGTTCGCGTTCGACGACCTGCGGGCGCGGCTGCGCGGCATCGAGCGGCACCACGACGAGCGCCTGCAGGAGATGATCGGCGTGATGGACGGCAAGCCGGCGACGGCGTACAAGGTCGCGCGCGGCGTAAAATGGGCCACCGGCAGCTTCGACAGCTTCTCGTTCTGGATGCAGCGCGCCGCCATCGGCGAGACGCTGGCGCACCTGGAATACCTGGTCGTGGAGGATCGGCTGCAGCGATTCATGGACGATGGCATTCAGTACTATGCGCCGCCCGACTATGAGCACGAAGACTAAGGCGCGCCGCCCGGCGGCATACACGATCATGGACACGGCGATTGGCCCGCTGTTCGTCGCCGCGTGCGGCGGGAAGCTGATCGCCATCAAGTTCGGCACCGACGAGAAGCGCGCACCGGAGGCGGTCGCGTCGTTCGAGCGCGAGACGCATGGCGCCTACGCGCTGGAACGCGACGACGCGGCGCTGCGCAAGATCGCGAAGCACCTGCGCGACTACGTCGACGGCCGGCGGAAGGACCTGGACATCCCGTTCGACGTGTCGTGGACGAACGGCTTCCGGCGCGAGGTACTGCTCGAGGTGTCGCGCATGCCGCGCGGCACGGTCGCCTCATACGCCGAGATCGCGCGCCGCTGCGGGCGCCCGAACGCGTATCGCGCTGTCGGCAACACCATGGCGACGAACCCGATCCCGCTCGTGATCCCGTGCCATCGCGTCGTCGGCAGCAACGGCAGCCTGACCGGCTTCGGCGGCGGCCTCGACGTCAAGCGCCACCTGCTCGCGCTCGAAGGCGCAACGCTGGTGTAACGCCGGCTGCCCTAACGGGTGATTCGCCTGCGACGTACGCCCCGCATACTGACCTGATGGCAACTTCACGAACACGCCGTTACGCAGGTGCGCGCACCTTTTCGCGCGAACCGCTCGTCCTGCAAAGCAACGCGCCAAATCGCGGCTGCGTCACCTACGACCTGCTCGGGCTCGGACTGCCCGTCGCGCTGTTCGTCGCCGCGGTGCTTGGATACATCGTGTTCGAATTGCTGCGCGGCGACGTGCATAGCGCCGTGTTCGACGGCGGCGACGTCGCGTTCTACGGCACGCTATCGCTCTTCTTCTTCTACGTCCCGTATGCGACGGGCTACGTCGCGTTCCGCATTGCCGCGCTGGCGGGCACGACGCGCGCGTCATTCCTCGTCGCGCTGGGCACGCTCGCGGCCGCGATCCTGGTCGGCATCGCGTTCACGGCGGCGCAGCACATCCCCGCCGCCGTCGTACTCGGCGCGGTGCTCGGCATCCCGGCGCTGGCAGGCGTCATCGCCTGTCTCGCGCAGATGGCCGCCGCACGCCCGTCCGGTCCGGTCCCGATCATCCCCGAGTAGCCCGCCCATCCCGTCGCTCCGCTACGATAGCGTCGTATGCACGACATCACGATCGATAACATCTGCGACGCCCGCGCTCGCTTCCAGGACGCTGTCCGGCGCACTCCCGTATTCCGTTCGAGCGCATTGAGTACGATGACCGGCGGCGACGTCTGGCTGAAGGCCGAGAACCTACAGGCGACGGGCTCGTTCAAGATCCGCGGCGCCATGAGCCGCATCGGCGTGATGACGCCAGACGAGCGGGCGCGCGGCGTAATCGCCGCGAGCGCGGGCAATCACGCGCAGGGCGTCGCGGTCGCGGCTCGCGCGTACGGCGTGCACGCGACGATCGTCATGCCGCGCACGACGCCGCTCGCGAAGGTGCAGGCGACGCGCGGCTACGGGGCGGAGGTGATCCTCGACGGCGATTCATACGAGGACGCGCGCGTGCTCGCCGGCGAGCTGACGCGCGAGCGTAACCTCGTGCCGGTGCCGGCCTTCGACGACCCGCTGATCGTCGCCGGGCAGGGCACGGTGGGGATCGAGATCGTCGAGGATCTCGGCCCCGTACAGACTGTGCTCGTCCCGGTCGGCGGCGGCGGGCTTGCGGCGGGCATCGGCATCGCCGTCAAGACGCTGGAGCCCGGGGCGCGGGTGATCGGCGTGCAGGTCGAGGCGGCGCCGGGCGTGCAACGCTCGCTCGCCGAAGGCCGCGCGGAGCAGGTGCCGCCCGCGCCGACCATCGCCGAGGGCGTCGCCGTCGCCGGGCCAGGCGACGTCACATTCCCGCTGCTCCAGCGCTGCCTCGACGATGTCGTCGTCGTCAGCGAGGACGAGGTGGCACAGGCGATGGTGCTGCTGCTCGAGCGCAGCAAGCTCGTTGTCGAAGGCGCCGGCGCGGTCGGCGTCGCCGCTCTCATGTCGGGCAAGGTGCGGGTGTCCGGCTTGCGCGCCGTCGCGGTGCTGTCCGGCGGCAACGTCGACATCAACATGGTCGCGCGCGTCGTCGAGCACGGGCTGATGCAGGCGGGCCGCTACTTCAGCCTCACCGTCGGCCTCGACGACAAGCCGGGGCAGCTGGCCACGCTCGCGTCGTTGCTCTCGGCATCGGGCGCCAACGTCCTGAGCGTCGCGCACCACCGGTTCGGGATCGCGCTGCCGGTCGGACGCGTGCAGGTGGTGCTGCTGCTCGAAGTGCGCGACCGCGATCACGCGCGCGACGTCGAGCGGGCGCTCGAAGAAGCGGGCTTCGCACGCGGCGAGGAACGCGGCCCGGAGTTCGTGCCTTCGACCTGGAGGACGGAGGCGGGCTAAGAGCCAGCGTCCGCCGCGGACCCTGCGCCCTCGCTCGGGGTCGCGGCGGGCTTCGGGGCCGGCGGGGTGTAGGTCGCGGTGCTCGGCCGGCGCGCCGGCTGAGGACGCGCGGCCGTGGGCTCGGCGGCGCTGTTCGCCTGCGCAGGCGCCGCGGCAGGCTCGAACACGCGGTCCGCACGGCAGTACGGGCAGATCACCCACGTCGCCTGCAGCGGCTTCTGGCAGTGCTCGCACGGCACGCGCAACGCCGTGCCGCAGTACGGACAGCCGAGGAACTCCGGCGCGGTGCGGCGGCGGCACGTGGGGCAGGTCTCCTGCTCGTGGATCTCCTGTAGCAGCGCCTCCGCGCCGAGGCGCCGGTCGTATACCTCCGCGAGCGTCTCCTTCGGACGCAATACCATGTACAGAAGAATGCCGGGAAGGTTGAAGACGAGGACGACCATCACGGCGATGGCGTGCGTCCAGATGTCATTGGTGCGCGAGCGGATGTCGCGGTACGTCCAGACCAGCGCGCCGATCCACATGACGATCAGGTACGAGCCGAGGATGACGCCGGTGATGGCAACGATGGGCTGCCACGTGCCGTCGTCCCAGATCGCCATCAGCATCGCGCAGCCTCCCGGTAGTGATCACGCACGGCGCGCCGAAGCGCCGCAGCGCGATTATATCATCGGCAAATGATGGGCGGCCGTACCAAGTCAAGGCGCGATGACCGCGCATCACGACCTTTCGCACCGACCGAATTCGCCGTTGCGAGGCCGTTCGAGAGTGCATACGACGGGTAACAATCGGCGCTGGCACGGCGAAATCGTGCCCGAACGGCACAGGCTGACCTTAGCCTTGGATCAGAAGGGGCCGTGAGAAAACGATGCTCGAGCCCATCCTGTTCTGGGGTCGATTTGCCGCCATCGCGCTGATCATAGCCGGCGCGCTGCTGCTTGCCCGCAACGGCGGCTCGCGGCTCGTCGTGCTCCGCGAGTTCGCTCTGATGGCCGGCGGGTACCTGATCTACTCGCGGGTGCGCGACGTGACGACAGGCAGTCAGTCCTTCGCGGTCACGAACGCGCACAACATCCAGGCGGCGGAGCATGCGCTCGGCATCGGCTGGGAGGCCAGCTGGCAGGATGCGGTGATCGACAACCGGTGGCTCGTCCGGATGGTCAACAACGACTACATCTACGGGCACTGGCCGCTCATCGCGGTCGTGGCAGCGTGGTTGTTCTTCAGGCACCGGAGCGAGTACTACCTGATGCGCACGGCGTTCTTCATCTCCGGCAGCATTGGCCTGATCGTGTTTGCGTTCTGGCCGGTGGCGCCGCCACGGCTCGCGCAGGCGGGCATGGTCGATACCATCAGCGTCAGGAACCACATCTACACCGCGCTGCAGCCGAATTCGATCACGAACCAGTTCGCGGCGATGCCCAGCCTGCACTTCGGCTGGGATCTGCTCATCGGCATCGCGATCGTCCGCTGCGGTCCGCGCGGCTGGCGCTGGCTGGGCGTCGTGCCGCCGGCGCTGATGCTGTTCTCGATCGTCGCGACCGGCAACCACTACCTGCTCGATGCGGCGGCCGGCGCGGCGGTCTCGGTGTTCGCGCTCGGAGCCGCGTTCGCCATCCGCTACTCGCCGCTGCCGTCGCTCGACCGGCTGCCGACGCTGGCGCGGGACGGCGCGGCGCAGGCCCGCCAGACCTTCCTCTCGCTGTTCTGACCGCGGGCGCCGAACTTGCTCAAAGCTGGCTTCCCTGCGTCAAACAGGGGGCCGATCGGCCTCTCGTTACGTCGCGCCGTCGCGATACGATGTACGGGCAGCATTGCAGCGACTCCAGGAGTGAGTGATGAAGTACCGGAAGCTCGGCAACACCGACCTGCGCGTCTCGGGGGTCGGATTCGGCAACTGGACGGTCGCGACCGCCTGGTGGGGCATCGAGGACGACGACCTGGCTGTGAAGATGACGCGCCGCGCGTACGACCTCGGCATCAACTTCTTCGACACCGCCGACACCTACGGCAATGGCAAGGGCGAGACCCTGCTCGCAGAAGCGCTCGGCGACGTGCGCGACAAGGTCGTCATCGCGACCAAGGGCGGATACGACTGGCACACGTACGGCAACGAGCGCCGCGGGCAGAAGGAGATCCCGCAGGACTGGTCGCCCGCGTTCATCCGCAAGGCGGTCGAGGGAAGCCTCACGCGGCTGAAGACCGACCACATCGACGTCTACCAGCTCCACAACGCGAAGATGAACTGCGTCCGCCGCGACGACGTCTTCGCGGAGCTGGAGAAGCTTCGCGAAGAGGGCAAGATCGGCGTCTACGGCCCGGCCCTCGGCCCGGCCATCGGCTGGGAGGAAGAGGGCATGTACGCGATGCAGAAGCACCACGTCGGCGTGGTGCACACGATCTACAACATGTTCGAGCAGGACCCCGGCCGCGCGTTCTTCCCCGTCGCGCGCGAGCTCGGCGTCGCCCTCATGGTGCGCGTGCCGCACTCGTCGGGCATGCTGGAAGGCAAGTACACGAAGGACACCGTCTTCGGCGAGAACGACCACCGGCGCCACCGCACGCAGGAGTGGCTCGACGAGGGGCTGCGCAAGCTCGAGACGCTCCAGTTCCTGACGGAGGGCCGCGGCCGCACGATCGGCCAGGCGGCGCTGCAGTTCATCATGGCGGAGCCGAGCATCGCGTCAGCATTCCCGAACATCTATGACATGGCCCAGCTCGAGGAGTTCGCCGCCGCCACGGACACGCCGGACTTCACCGACGAGGAACTGGCACGCGTCGCGGAGCTCTACGCGGTGGACTTCCGCGTCGAAGGCGAGCCGGCGGGGAGCCCCGCATGAGTGACGTCTCGACGAACGGCGCGCCGGTCGCGACGCGTCAGTACGTGCAGTTCGTGTTCTACAAGGTCGACCCGGCGTGGCGCCGGCTTCCGCGCGAGGCACGCGAGACCGCGAAGCGCGAGGTCGAGCAGGCCGTCGACGGCTTCGCCGAGCGCATGCAGGTGCGGCCATACACGCTCGTCGGCATCCGCGGAGACGCCGATTTCATGTTCTGGCACATTAGCGACGACCTGGAGTCGTTCCAGGCGGCGGCGACCGCCCTCTTCAGCACCGGCATCGGCCCATATCTGTCGACGCCGTACTCGTACCTCGCGATGACGCGCAAGAGCGTGTACGTGGACAAGACCGAGCGGCCTGGGCCATCGCGCCGGCTGCGGATCACGCCGGGCACCGCGAAGTACCTGTTCGTGTACCCGTTCGTAAAGACGCGCCCGTGGTACGTGCTCTCGGCGGAAGACCGACAGAAGATGATGGACGTGCACATCCGCGTCGGCCGCAAGTACCCCACCGTGAAGCTCAACACGACGTACTCGTTCGGGATCGACGACCAGGAGTTCGTCGTCTCCTTCGAGACGAACGAACCTGCCGATTTCCTCGACCTGGTGATGGAGCTGCGCGAGGCGGAGTCGAGCCTGTACACGCTGCGCGACACGCCGACCTTCACCTGCACCGCGACGACCGTGCGCGGCATGCTCGACGCGCTCGGCGCGCCAGGCGATGCCATCGCGCAGCCGGCCGCCGACGCCGGCGGCTGGACCCGCGTCACGGCGCTCGATGACCTGCCGGAAGGCGCGGCGAAGACCGCCTACGTCGGCGCCGAGCAGGTGGCGGTGTTCAACGCCGGCGGGCAGGTGTACGCCATCGAGGCGCGCTGTCCGCACGCCAACGGCCCGCTCGCGGAAGGGAAACTCGAGGGTTCGATCCTGACGTGCCCGTGGCACGGGAGCCAGTTCGACCTCGCGCACGCCGGCGAGATCGTGCGTGGCCCCGCCGCCCGCCCCCCGCGCACGTACGCCGTCGAAGTGCGCGACGGCGCCGTGTACGTCTCCGTCGCCGAAGCGCGCGCGCCGGCCTGATCCGGGCCCTTCAGACAACGCCGGCGAGGGCGGCCCAATCGCGATTGGGCTGCCCTCGCCGTTATCCTCCTCGCATGCCAATCGTCCGCGAACACATCGACCGCAGGCGGCTGCTGGCGCGGCTGCCGGATGACGGTGCGCCCGGACTGACGGCGTACCGCAAGCCCGGCGATCCTCCGCCGCTCGACGACCTCGCCCTCGACCGCGACGACCGCGACGGGCTCGCCGACATCGCGTCGGCGAGCGAGGCGGGGTGCGTGCTCTACGCGCGCCCGTCGGAGGTCGTGCTCGTGGTGCCGCCGTTCGCCGTCGAGGAGAGCAACGACTACTCCGAGCTGTACTTCGCCCGCTTGCGCGAACTGCTGCTGCGCGATCGCGTGTTCGCGGTGCTGCTGTTGCGCCTCGGCGGCTTCAGCGTCGGCTTCTTCCGCGGCGAGTCGCTGATCGACTCCAAGACGGACCAGCGCTTCGTGAAGAACCGCCATCGCAAGGGCGGGCAGTCGCAGCGGCGCTTCGAGCGCATCCGCGAGAAGCAGATCGACGAGCTGTTCGGGAAGGTGTGCGAGACGTCGCGCGCGAAACTCGAGCCGTACGAAGCGGAGATCCAGCACGTGCTCTTCGGCGGCGATCGCCACACGCTGCAGGCGTTCCGGAAGGAGTGCTCGTACTTCGAGCGCTTCGGCGCGCGCGTGATGCGGCGAGTGCTCGCCGTCCCCGGCGACCCGCGCCGCTCGTCGCTCGAGCAGATCCCGCGCGAGGTGTGGTCGAGCGAGGTCTACGTGGTTGCGCTCGACGCCGCGAGTTGATGCACTTCCCGGAATAGCGCGAGCGAACTCAGGAGGAGGCGACGTTGGAGCAACTCTGGTGGAAGCACGGCATCGTCTACCAGATCTACCCGCGCAGCTTCCAGGACTCGAACGGCGATGGCATCGGCGACCTGCAGGGGGTCATCGACCGCCTCGACTACCTGAACGACGGCACCGAACGCTCGCTCGGCATCGACGCCATCTGGTTCTCGCCGACCTATCCTTCGCCGATGGCCGACTTCGGTTACGACGTCGCGGACTACGAGGGCGTGCACCCGGACTTCGGCAACCTCGCGGACATGGACCGGCTGATCGCGGAGGCGCACAACCGCGGCATCAGGATCATCCTCGACTTCGTGCCGAACCACACGTCGTCGGAGCACCCGTGGTTCCTCGCGTCGCGCTCGTCGGGCGATTCGCCGAAGCGGGACTGGTACGTCTGGCGCGACGCGAAGCCCGACGGCAGCCCGCCGAATAACTGGATCGCCGCGTTCGGCGGATCCGCATGGGAGTGGGACCAGAAGACGCAGCAGTACTACCTGCACTCGTTCCTCGTCGAGCAGCCCGACCTCAACTGGCGCAACCCGAAGGTCGTCGAAGCGATGCACAATGTGCTGCGCTTTTGGATGCGGCGCGGTGTCGACGGCTTCCGCATCGACGTGATGGACCGCATCCTCAAAGACCCGGAGCTGGCCGATAACCCGCCGGAGCCGAACCGCGAGTTGGCGAAGCGCTACGGGCAGAGCGCGCTCCAGCGGCACACGCAGGACCGCGACTGGCCCGACGTGTTCGAGGCGGTGCGGGCGATCCGCAAGGTCGTGGACGAGTTCCCCGAGCGGATGACCGTCGGCGAGGTGTTCGGGCCGCCGGACAACATCGTGCGGTACTACGGCGGCGAGAAGGTCGATGGCCTGCACCTGGCGTTCAATTTCCCGCTCGTCCGCATCTGGAACCCGCGTTGGACGGCCGCGCACATCCGCCGCGAGGTCGACGCCTTCGAGGCAGCGCTGCCCGCGGGCGCGTGGCCGAACTACGTCCTCGGCAACCACGACGTCGACCGCTTCGTCACGCGCGTAAACGCCGACGGCCGCGGGCAGGAGCGGGCGCGCGTGGCGGCGCTGCTCCTGCTGACGCTGCGCGGCACGCCGTTCGTGTACTACGGCGAAGAGATCGGCATGGAGAACGTCGACATCCCGCCGGACCGCATGCAGGATCCCGCGCGCGTGTACGGCCGCGGCCGCGATCCCGAGCGCACGCCTATGCAATGGACTCGCGAGGGCGGCTTCACGACGGGCAAGCCCTGGCTGCCTTACGGCGACCTCGCGCGTAACGCGCAGGATCAGGCCGACGACCCGGCGTCGCTGCTGTCGCTCTATCGTCGCCTCGCATGGCTGCGGCGGAAGTCCGCCGCGCTCAGCACCGGCGACTACGCGCCGGTCGATGGCACGCCGGAAACCGTGTTTGCCTACGTCCGCTCGGCGCCCGGCGAGCGGATGCTCACCGTGCTCAACTTCAGCAACGACGCCATCGAGTTCGACCTGCCCGGGGCGCCCGAACCCATCGAGTACGTCCTCGGCACGCACGCGCCCGCCCTCGCCGGGCGGCGCATCGCGCTCGCGGGCAACGAAGGGCGCCTGTTGCGGGTCGGCGTTTGATTGTTGTTTGCGTTTCGCGTTTTTTGCTTTCAGCGGGCTTTGGTAGAGGCGTGGGATGCGGATCTGAATCTGGCGTCCGGTCGCGCGACCTCTGCCGAGCCGCGATCATAGATTGTCCTTGATTGTGTTTGATAGTTGATCTTCCGAACTATCAAACCAGTGGCGCCAGAGGAAGTCGGCGAGGCGCGGGATCTCGCTGCGCGGGAACTCGTACGGCGGCGGCTTGATGAAGCCAGCCTCGTAGAGCACGCGCGCGATGGCCAGCTTGTCAGGCTCGGCGAGAAGGCGCGTGTACACCATGGCCATTCTTCTCGACCGGTTTCCTGATCTGAGGGCGTTGAAGTTGCCCCTGGGCGCACCTGCGCCGGGGCGGCGGCCTCCTCGCGGCATCGGTTGTACCTCCAGATGCTGTTGTGCCAGCTATTGTGGGGCCTGCGCGGCGCGAGCGCGGAGGGGCGGGTGGCACTGCGTGCGCCCGGTGTGGGGCGCACTGCCGCAAGCCACAGGGCACGCGAGCCACAGGTAGCCATGCCGTCGGAGCGGCGCCTGAGGAACCTCTCCGGGAGCCGGCAGGGGCCGGGTAGCGAATCCGGTTGATTACAGCTCGCGCTTGTGCGCGCGGCCGCCCTGCATGATGAGCGTGAGGCGCGCCGGGTCGCGCAGCACGGCGATGTCCGCGAGCGGGTCGCCATCGACGACCAGCAGGTCGGCAAGCTTGCCCTGCTCCAGCGTGCCGATATCCGCCTGCATGTGCACACACTCGCTGGCGGTCTTGGTTGTCGCCACGATCGCCTGCATCGGCGTCAGGCCGCCCTCCACCATGCGCTCAAGCTCTTCGGCGTTCGAGCCGTGGTGTCCGACACCACTGTCCGTGCCCATCGCGATGCGCACGCCCGCCGCGGCAGCGCGCCGGAAGCTCTCGCGATGCGATTCCATCACTTCCTTCGTCTTGCGGACGGATTGCGGCAGCACCGTGCCCGGCGCGCGCTCGGCATGGCGCAGCACCCACACCGGCGCGACGAGCGTCGGCACGAGGAACGTGCCGCGGCGCTTCATGTCTTCGATCAGCGCATCGTCGAGGTAGATCCCGTGCTCGATCGATTCGACGCCCGCCTCGACCGCGTTGCGGATGCCCTGCGTGCCCTGCGCGTGCGCCATGCACGTCTTGCCGGCGGCGCGCGCCTCGTACACCATCACGCCGATCTCCTCCGGCGTGAACGCGGTGTGGCCTGGCTCGTCGCTCGGCGAGAGCACGCCGCCGGTCGACGCCAGCTTGATGAAGTCGGCGCCCGCGCGCAGCAGCTCGCGGACGGCGCGACGCACTTCGTCCGGGCCGTCGACGACGTGCTCGGGCCACTCGGGCCCCGACCGCACGCCGGTCGCCACGCCCGCAGGCATCGTCGAGTCGCCGTGGCCGCCGGTCTGCGACAGCATCGCGATGGCGATGCGCATGCGCGGGCCGGGGATCAGGCCGCGCTCGATCGCCATCTTGAAGCCGGCCGGCGAGCCGGCGGCGTCGCGGACGGTCGTGATGCCCGCATCGAGCGTGCGTAGCGCGTTGCGGGCGCCGTAGAACAACTGGAGGCTCGGCGGCGTCAGCAGGCGCTCCTGCAGCGGCGCGACGCGGCCATAGAGGTGCACGTGGCAGTCGATCATGCCGGGCATAAGCGTCCGCCCGCCGGCGTCGATGACCTCGGCGTCGCGCGGCGGCTCGATGCCCGCGCCGGCGCGCTCGATGCGCCCGTCATCGTTCACGAGCAGCCCGCCATTCGGCACCGGATCGGCGCCCGTGCCGTCGACCAGCGTCGCGTTCACGATGGCGGTGGTCATGTGCGTGCCTCCTCCCGCAGCCGTTGCCAGACGACGAATACGCGCTGTCCGGCGGTGAAGTTCGAGAGCACGGCGAGGATCCAGAGCGCGACCGGCACCGCGCCGTGCGAGACGATGAGCGCGATCCCGAGCAGCAGCACGCGTTCGGCGCGCGTGAACAGCCCTTCGCGCAGGGCGATGCCGTCCGCCTCCGCACGCGCGCGCACGTAACTCACGAGGATCGAGCCAACGACGGCGGCGTAGATCAGCAGGATCTCCTGCACATGCCCGCCGACCTGCGTGTAGTGGAACAGCAGGCCGGCGAGCACAGACGCCTCGGACAGGCGGTCGAGCACGGAGTCGAAGACGCCGCCGAACACCGTCACGCGGCCGGTCTTGCGCGCCAGGGCGCCGTCGAGCAGGTCGAGCCCGCTCGCGATGAGCATGACGATGCCCGCGGCGAGGAAGTGCCCACCCGCCGCGAGGCACGCCGCGAGCAGGTTCCCGCTGAACCCGATCACGGAGATCATGTTCGGCGTGACGCCGATCGCCGCGAGCGGCGACACGATGGGGTCGGTGACGCGCGTCGAGACCTTGTGCGGGACCAGCGTGAACGACGGCACCTGCGGCATCTCCCGGCACACCAGGCTCGCGGACGCGAGCGACCAGTGCGAGCGTACCGGCGCGATCTGCCGCGGGCAAGAAGCCGCGGCCGCGGCTATTTCGCGCCGATCGTCGCCGCGAGCCGCCTGGGCGCGGTCATACGGTAGCTCTCCTCGATCAGCTCCGCGATCAGCTTCCAGTCGGTCGCGTTGTCGATACGCACGCCGACCCAGCCGCGATGCCCCACGTACGCCGGCACGTAACAGTGCGCCGGATCGCCCGCGACGAGCACCTCCTGCGCGCCGGGCGGCGCCTTCATCGTGATCTGGAGCCGGTCGCTGCCGCCCGCCATCAGGAAGATCTTCTCACGCACGCGGAACGTCGCCTCGCCCCAGGTCTCCTTCTCGGTGGCCTCGGGCAGCGCCAGGCACAGCCGGCGCACGCGCTCCAGCGTGCGTAGCGTGGCCTTCGACATCGGCGCGTGCTCGTGCGGGTGATCGTGGTCGTGCGCGTGCTCGCTCGCGGCGCTCCGCGATGGCCGCTGCGTCTTCTCGCTCGCGGCCACGGCTACTGCATGTCCTTCGGGTCGAAGTCGCGGTTCGAGGTCATGATGCTCCAGCGGTGGCCGAACGGGTCGATCACCCAGCCCGAGCGGCCGTAGGGGTTGTCGACGATCGGGCGCTCGACCTTTGCGCCGGCGCCCACAGCGCGCGCGAACGCCGCATCGACGTCGTCGACGTCGATCACGAACGAGCTCGTTGCGCCGCCGCGGGTTGCCGGCGAGAGGACGTTGAGCTGCGGCGCCTCGTCGGAGACGTAGAGCGTCGTCTCGCCGATCTGGATCTCGGCGTGGCCGAGCGTGCCGTCCTCGTTCGGCAGGCGGTACAGCTCGCGCGCACCGAACGCCTTCGCGTAGAACGCGATCGCGTCGGATGCGCCCTTCGCGCAGAGGTACGCGGTGACGTTCGGCCTTCGTGCGTCGCTCATCGCACGTCCTCCTGGTTGTAGCTGCCGACGCGGTAGTCGCCGAAGCTCCATTCGTGGCCTTCGGGATCGCGCACCGTGAACCCGCTACCACCGTAGTCCTTCGTCTCCAATGGCCGCGTCACCGTTGCGCCCACGGCCTTCGCGCGCTCGTAGTGCGCCGTCACGTCCTCGACCCAGACATACACGCCGCCGGTCTCGCCGTGTACGTCGAGCGGGCTCTTCTCTCGTCGCTCGTCGCGCGCGGTCCCGACCATGATGAAGCCGGGGCCCAGGCTGAGCTCGCTGTGTGCGATCGAGCCGTCCTCGCCCGGGACGATTAGCCGCTTCTCGAAGCCGAAGGCGCGGCACAGCCAGTCGATCGCGGCCGGCGCGTCGCGGTAGAACACCGATGGGTAGATGTTGGGCTCGTTGCTCATGGAGCCTCCTTTCACCCGCAAGACTACGGGCGCGGCATGAAGGCGGTCTTGTACGGATGTTACCGGCGGTCAGGAATCACGGACGTCGTTGCTGTCCGGCATCCGCCGGGCGAGCAGGCCGCCGGGCGTGCTCCCGGAGAACTCGACGAACTCGCGCGTCATGTGCGCCTGATCATAGTAGCCGGCCTCCGCCGCGATCGCGCCGAAGTTCGGGCGCTCGCCGCTCCTGATCGCCCGCGATGCGCGGTTGAACCGCACGATGCGTGCCATCATCTTCGGCGTCACGCCGACATGCTCGCGGAACTGCGCGACGACGTGCTTGCGGCTCCAGCCGAGCCGCTCGCCGATCTCGCCGACGCTCACACGCCCTCCGTTCGATTCGAGCATGTTCCACGCCCAGAACATCGCCCGGGAGGGGACGCGCGCGGTAACAAGGCACCGGACGATCATCGATTCGACGGCAGTGAAGCGCTCCTCCGCCGACGGTGCGGCGCGCAGTTGCTCGACGAGCCGCC
>DASUKS010000291.1:0-35841 GCA_036278595.1 Dehalococcoidia bacterium | reverse complement strand
GTGTTCGACAAGGACGGCCAGATCCACGGCGTAACCGTGATCGAGGCGGGGCCGGTCGTCGTCACACAGGTGAAGAGCAAGGCGAAGGACGGCTACGAGGCCATCCAGGTCGGTTACGGCACGCGCAAGCACATCAACAAGCCGATGCGCGGGCACCTGAAGAAGACCGGTGACTTCCGCCTGCTGCGCGAGTTCCAGGTTGCGGGCGATGGCGACTACACCGTCGGCGACAAGGTGGGCATCGAGCTGTTCGAGGAAGGCGACCTCGTGGACGTGAGCGGCGTCTCGCGCGGCCGCGGCTTCGCGGGCGGCGTGCGGCGCTGGAACTTCCACGGCGGGCCGAAGACGCACGGACAGTCCGACCGCCACCGGGCGCCGGGCTCGATCGGCGCCGGCACGACGCCGGGTCGCGTGCTCAAGGGCCAGCACATGGCGGGCCACATGGGATCGGTGCAGGTGACGTCGAAGAACCTGAAGGTGATCGCGAAGGACGAGGGCCGTGGCCTGCTGCTGATCGAGGGCGCAGTGCCCGGCGCGACGAACGGCACGGTGCGGATCCGGCGCGCGAAGAAGCAGCCGAAGAAGAAGTAGCGATGAAACTGAGCGTGCACGACACCACCGGCAAGGAAGTAGAGAGCATCGAGGTCGATGACGCGGTGTTCGGCATCGAGCCGAACGCGCCGGTCGTCCACCAGGCGCTGGTGGCGACGCTGGCGAACCGGCGCATGGGCAACGCGCAGACGAAGACGCGCGGCGAAGTCGCGGGCTCGACGAAGAAGATCCGGCGCCAGAAGGGCACAGGCGCGTCGCGGCAGGGCAGCATCCGGGCGCCGCACCACCGGCACGGCGGCATTGTGCACGGGCCGCGTGCGCGGAGCTACGACAAGGACCTGCCGAAGCGCATGCGGCGCCTGGCGATCCGCTCGGTGCTGTCAGCGAAGGCGGCGGACGGCTCGCTGCGCGTCGTGCGCGAGTTGCCGAACGAGACGCCGAGCACGAAAGGGATGGCCGCGGTGCTGGAGGCGATGGGCTTCGAGCGCTCGGTGCTCGTCGTGACCGGCGACACCGACGCGGTGGTGAAGGCGAGCACGGGAAACCTCAAGAAGGTGAGCCTGCTGCCTGCTGCGTACCTCAACGTCGCGGACATGCTCGCGAGCCAGGGACTGCTGATGACGGTTGATGCGGTGCATCGCGCGGAGGCGCTCTGGGGCGGCGAGCGCGCGAAGAAGCGCGTGACGACCACGAAGGCGGAGGCGTAGGGATGCCGAAGCAACTGCACGCGTACGGGATCCTCATGCGGCCGCTGATCACCGAGAAGGCGCAGGGCCTGACGGGCGGCGGCAAGTACGCGTTCGAAGTGGACAAGCGCGCGAACAAGCTGCAGGTGAAGGAAGCGGTCGAGGCGACGTTCGACGTCAAAGTGACCGCCGTGAACACATGCGTGATGAAGGGGAAGGTCCGGCGCTACGGACGTAACGCGACGAAGCAGCCGGACTGGAAGAAGGCGATCGTGACGCTGGCTCCGGGCCACAAGATCGAACTGTTCGAGGGCGTGTAGCGATGGCAATCAAGCAGTTCAAGCCAACATCGCCGGGCCGGCGCGGCAGCTCGGGCTTCACGTTTGACGAGATCACGAAGAAGAAGCCGGAGAAGTCGCTGCTGGCGACGCGGAAGAAGATGTCGGGCCGCAATGCGCAGGGCCGCATCACGGTGCGGCACCGCGGCGGCGGCTCGAAGCGCCGGATCCGCATCGTTGACTTCAAGCGCGACAAGCACGGCGTGCCCGGGCGCGTCGCGGCGATCGAGTACGACCCCGGGCGCACGTCCCGCATCGCGCTGATCTCGTACCGGGACGGCGACAAGCGGTACATCATTGCGCCGGTCGGACTGAAGGTGGGCGACACGGTGCAGGCGGGCGCGGACGCCGAGGTGCGAACCGGCAACACGCTGCCGCTGCAGAACATGCCGAACGGCACGGTGATCCATAACATCGAGCTGACGCCGGGGCGCGGCGGGCAGATCGTGCGGAGCGCGGGCGCGTCGGCGCAGCTGATGGCGAAGGAAGGCGAGTACACGCTGCTGAGGCTCCCTTCGGGTGAGATGCGGCGCGTGCTTTCGACCTGCATGGCGACCGTCGGGCAGGTCGGGAACGTCGAGAACAGCCTGATCAAGCTGGGCAAGGCGGGCCGTACGCGGCACCGCCGGCGCCGGCCGCAGGTGCGCGGCTCGGTGATGAACCCGGTGGACCACCCGCACGGCGGTGGCGAAGGGAAGCAGCCGGTCGGCATGCCGAGCCCGAAGTCGCCCTGGGGCAAGCCGACGCTCGGGAAGCGCACGCGCGGCCGCAAGCCGTCGGACAAGTACATCGTGCGGCGGAGGACGAAGTAGATGTCGCGTTCGATCAAGAAGGGGCCGTTCATCGACCCGAAGCTGATGCGGAAAGTGGACGTCGTGAAGCGGACGAACGCGCGGACGGTGATCCGGACGTGGTCGCGCGCCTCGACGATCATGCCGGAGATGGTGGGCCTGACGATCGGCGTGCACGACGGTCGGCGGCACGTGCCGATCTTCGTGTCGGAGAACATGGTGGGGCACAAGCTCGGGGAGTTCGCGCTGACGCGGCACTTCCGCGGGCACACGAGCAAGTCGGAGAAGGCGTCGCAGCGCGGCCCGGGCCGCGGCTAGGCGTTGAGCGAGTAGGACGAAGATGGAAGTCAGTGCGACGGCGAAGTACCTGCCCGTGTCGGCCCGCAAGGTCCGGCTGGTGCTCGACCAGCTGCCGGGGAAGCGCGTGGACGAAGCGATCATGATGCTGCGCTACCTGCCGACGCCGCACGCCCGTCTCGTCGAGAAGGTGGTGAAGTCGGCAGCATCGAACGCGGAGAACAATTTCGCGCTCGACCTGGAGGCGCTGCGGATCAAGCGCGCGTACGCGGGCGAAGCGCGGACGCTGAAGCGGTTCAAGGCGAAGGCGCGCGGGCGCGTCGCGCCGATTCTTCGCCGGACGAGCCACATCACGGTCGTCGTGGAGGAACAGTAGTGGGGCACAAAGTACATCCAACAGGCTTCCGCGTCGGCGTCATCTACGACTGGCAGAGCAAGTGGTTCGCGGACAAGAACTACAAGGTTCAGTTGCATGAGGACATCGCGATCCGTGACCGGATCATGGGCAAGGGCAACAGGGGCATCGACGCGGGGATCTCACGCGTCGAGATCGACCGGAACGCAAACCAGCTGACGATCACGATCAGCACGGCGAAGCCGGGCATCGTCATCGGCCGGAGCGGCGCGAACGTCGACCAGCTTCGCAACGAGCTGGAGAAGACGACGGGCAAGCGCGTGCGGGTGAACATCAACGAGATCCGCCAGCCGGAGCTCGACGCCTACCTCGTCGCGCGAAGCATCGCCGACCAACTGCAGCGGCGCGTAGCGTTCCGGCGCGCGATTAAGCAGACGGTGCAGCGGACGATGCAGCGCGGCGCGAAGGGCATCAAGGTGGTCGTCGGCGGGCGGCTCGGTGGTTCGGAGATGTCGCGGCGCGAGGCGGAGAAGCAGGGGCAGATTCCGCTGCACACGCTGCGAGCGGACATCGACTTCGGCATCGCGGAGGCGCACACGACGTTCGGGCGCATCGGTGTAAAGGTGTGGATCTACAAGGGCGAGATCATGCCGGAACCGAAGCGCCGGCCGGTCGAAGGCGGTGGGCCGACCGCCTCGGACAGCGCGCCGGGCATCCCGGGTCCGGGCGAGGGTGCGCGCGTAGGCGCGGGCGAGTAGGGCGAGATGCTGCAACCAAAGCGACAGAAGTTCCGGAAACAGCATCGCGGACGCCGGCGCGGCCAGGCGAACAGCGGCAACGAAGTGAGCTTCGGCGAGTTCGGGCTGCAGGCGACAAGCGCGGCATGGATCGACAGCCGCCAGATCGAGGCGGCGCGGCGCGCGATCACCCACGAACTGAAGCGCGGCGGCAAGGTCTGGATCCGCGTCTTCCCGGACAAGCCGGTGACGTCGAAGCCGGCGGAGACGCGGATGGGCAGCGGCAAGGGCGCGCCGGACCACTTTGTGGCGGTGGTGAAGCCGGGCCGCATGCTGTTCGAAGTCGCGGGGGTGAAGGAAGATCTGGCGCGGGAGGCGCTGCGCCTGGCATCGCACAAGCTCGCCGTGCAGACCCGCACGGTTGTGCGTGAGCACGAGGGGATCTGATGGCGGGCCGCAAGAAGAAGGAACAGGCGGACGAGCTGCGCAGAATGTCGGAGGAGGCGCTCGACAAGGAGCTGGTCGAGACGTACCGTCGGCTGTTCACGGTGCGGCTCCACCTGACGACGCGCCAGCAGACGAATACGACGGAGAAGGCGAAGATCAAACGCCAGATCGCGCGCATCCGCACGCTGCAGCGTGAGCGCCAGCTGCACGAGGTGTTCGCGGAGCAGACGGGCCGGAGACAGTAGACATGGGTTCGCTCGAGAAGCAGCAACTGGGAACCGTGGTGAGCACGAAGATGGACAAGACCGTCGTCGTGCGCATCGACCGGTACAAGCGACACCGCCTGTACGGCAAGACCCTGCGCGTGACGCAGCGCTACAAGGCGCACGACGAGAAGAACGAGTGCGGCCTGGGCGATGTCGTGCGGATCGCGGAGACGCGGCCGCTGTCGCGCGAGAAGCGCTGGCGCGTGGTCGAGGTCGTTACGAAGGGCGACGTGGCCGAGGTCGCGCCGCGCGAGATCGCGGCCAACATCCTCGAGGAGACGCGCGCGGCCGCGGAAGCGGAGTCCGCGGCGCGCCGGGCTGAGGCTGCGCCGCCCGTCGGCGACGCGACGGACGCCGAGGCGGCGGCGCGCATGGCGTCGGACGCCGTCGAGGCGCCGGTGCTCGAGACGAGCGGCCCCGCCGCGGTGACGGAGCCGGACGTCGAGATCGTGGATGACACGCCGATGGCGCCGCCGGAGCAGCTCGAGACCCTGGCGGAGGACGCTGAGGAGACGCGCGAGGAGGACCAGGAATGATCCAGCAGTACTCGCGCCTCAAGGTGGCGGACAATTCCGGCGCCCGCTCGCTCATGTGCATCACCGTGCTCGGCGGGTCGGGGCGGCGCTACGCGCGCGTGGGCGATGTCATCGTCGCTTCCGTGAAGCAGGCGCAGCCGAACGCCGGCGTGAAGAAGGGCGACGTCGTGAAGGCGGTCGTCGTGCGGACGGCGAAAGCCTACGGCCGGCCGGACGGCTCCTTCATCCGCTTCGACGAGAACGCGGCCGTTGTGCTGTCGGACAAGCAGAACCCGAAGGGCACGCGCATCTTCGGCCCGGTCGCGCGTGAGCTGCGCGAGCGGAACTTCACGAAGATCGTGTCGCTGGCGCCGGAGGTGGTGTAGCGATGCGCAAAGTGAAGCGCGATGACACGGTGCTCATCCTCGCCGGAAGGGACCGGGGCAAGACGGGCGTGGTGCGCCAGGTCGTCGGCGGTGGTGACCTCGTGAAGGTGAAGGGCCACCGCCCGAAGGTCACGGAGGACATGGTCTTCGTGACCGGGATCAACATCGCGAAGAAGCACAAGAAGCAGCAGCCTGGGGTGCAGCAGGCGGGCATCATCGATAAGGAGATGCCGATGCCGTTGTCGAAGGTGATGGTGATCTGCAAGAGCTGCAACAAGCCGGTGCGCGTAGGGTTCGTCATCCGGAACCAGGAGAAGCACCGCGTGTGCCGGAACTGCGGCGAGGACATCGACTAAATGGCGCCGAGACTGAAGGAACGCTACAGGGCGGAGATCCTGCCGGAGCTCATGCGGCAGTTCGGGTACGCGAACGTCATGCAGGCGCCGCGGGTCGAGAAGGTGACGGTGAACATCGGGCTTGGCGAAGCGCGAGAGAACGCGCGCGCGGTCGAGTCGGCGACGACCGACATCGCGACGATCACCGGGCAGAAGCCGGTGGTGACGAAGGCGAAGAAGGCGATCGCGAACTTCAAGATCCGCGAGGGGATGCCGGTCGGCGTGGCGGTGACGCTGCGCGGCGACCGGATGTATGAGTTCCTGGACCGGATGCTGAACGCGGCGCTGCCGCGCATCCGTGACTTCCACGGTGTGCCGACGAAGGCGTTCGACGGCCGCGGGAACTTCAGCCTGGGCGTGCGCGAGCAGCTGATCTTTCCGGAGATCGACTACGACAAGATCGACCGCATCCGCGGGATGCAGGTGAACATCGCGACGACGGCACGGACGGACGAAGAGGGGCGGCGGCTGCTGGAGCTGCTCGGGATGCCCTTCCAGAAGGATCGGACGTAGGCATGGCGAAGACATCGTTGATCGTCAGGGCGAACCGCGAGCCGAAGTATTCGACACGTGCGGTGAACCGCTGCAAGATGTGCGGCCGGCCGCGCGCGTACATCCGGCACTTCGCGCTGTGCCGCATCTGCTTCCGGGAGCTTGCCCTGAAGGGACAGCTGCCGGGCGTGAAGAAGTCGAGTTGGTAATCGGGCCGGCGAAGACGCTGGCCATCCCGAAGCTCGCCGGGCGGCGAGAGCGCGGGAGAACAAGGAGGCGGACGCCTTGAACATGACGGACCCAATCGCGGACATGCTGACGCGGATCCGCAACGCGGTGACCGCGAAGCACGAGTACGTGAACATCCCGGCTTCGAAGATGAAGGTGGCGATCGCCGACGTCCTTCGGAACGAGGGGTTCATCCGCGGGTACGAGGTGACGGACGAGGAGAACCGCAAGCTGATGCGCGTACACCTGAACTACACCGGGAAGAAGGATCCGGTGCTGACGGGGCTGCAGCGCGTGAGCAAGCCGGGGCTGCGCGTGTACGTGCAGAAACGCGAGATCCCGCGCGTGTACGGCGGGCTGGGGATCGCGATCCTCTCCACGCCGCAGGGGATCATGACGGGGCAGGACGCGTGGCGCCGAAGCATCGGCGGCGAAGTCATCTGTTACGTGTGGTAGGGCGATGTCACGAATAGGCAAGCTTCCGGTAACGATCGCCAAGGGCGTCGATGTCAACGTCCAGGGCAAGACCGTGCGCGTCAAGGGGCCGAAGGGCGAGCTGGTGCGCGACTTCCCGGCCGAGATGTCGTTCGACATCGCGGACGGGAAGGTGTCCGTGGTACGCGCGAACGACGAGAAGCAGGTGCGCGCGCTGCACGGGCTGTCGCGCTCGCTGCTGAACAACATGGTGCTGGGCGTGTCCGACGGCTTCACGAAGACGCTGGAGCTGCAGGGCGTCGGATACCGCGTGCAGCAGGCGGGACCGAACGTGACGCTCTCGGTGGGGTACTCGCATCCGGTGGAGGTGAAGCCGCCGGAGGGCATCCAGCTCGAGGTCGATGGTACGACGCGGTTGCATGTGCGCGGCATCGACAAGGAGCTGGTGGGACAGGTGGCGGCGAACATCCGTAAGGTGCGGAAGCCGGAGCCGTACAAGGGCAAGGGCATCCGCTACCTGGGCGAGCGCGTGCGCAGGAAGGCCGGCAAGGCCGGTAAGGCAGGCAAGTAGATGAAGGGCCACAAGACGGCGCGCGCAGCGCGCATCCGGCGGCACGAGCGCGTGCGCAAGACGGTCGAGGGTTCGGCGGAGCGGCCGCGCCTGGCGGTGTACCGCAGCCTATCGCACATCTACGCGCAGGTCATCGACGACGCGCGCGGACACACGCTGGCCGCCGCTTCCGACGTGGAAGCGTCGCTCAAGGAGACGCAGGGGAACAAGACGGCGCGCGCGAAAGCAGTCGGCGCGGCGCTGGCGAAGAAGGCGCTCGATGCCGGGGTCACACAGGTCGTGTTCGACCGCGGCGGCAATCAATACCACGGGCGCGTGAAAGCGCTGGCGGACGGGGCGCGCGAGACAGGGCTGAAGTTCTAAGGCGGAGAGCAGATGGTATCACCGAGGCGCGATCGAGGAGACGGACGTGGCGAGGGCCGCGATGGCGACCTGCAAGAGAAGGTCGTGTACATCAACCGCGTCTCGAAGGTGGTCAAGGGCGGCCGCCGCTTCAGCTTCAGCGCGGTGGTGGTCGTCGGCGACGGCCAGGGCCGGGTCGGCGCCGGGATGGGCAAGGCCAACGAGGTGCCGGAGGCGATCCGCAAGGGCTCCGCGATCGCCCGGAAGAGTTTGATCACCGTGCCGATGAACAAGTCGACGATCGCGCATCCGATCCTCGCCCGGTTCGGGGCGGCGAAGGTGATGATGAAGCCGGCCTCGCCGGGGACGGGCGTGATCGCCGGCGGCGGCGTGCGCGCGGTGATGGAGTCGGCCGGGATCAAGGACGTCCTGACCAAGTCGCTCGGCTCATCGAACGTGATCAACGTGGTGAAGGCGACGATCCAGGGGCTGTCCGAGCTGCGTGACCCGCAGGCGCAGGTCGCGCGCCGGCGCGGGAGCGCGAACCGGTCGCAGAGGGCTGAGGCGTAGCGATGGCGAAGCTGAGCGTCACGTGGGAGCGAAGCGGCATCAACCAGCGCGAGGACCAGAAGCGCACGATCCGGGCGCTGGGCCTGCGCAAGCTGGGCCAGACCATCGAGCACGACGATAACCGGACGATCCGCGGCATGATCCTGAAGGTGCGGCACCTGGTGACCGTCCAGGAGGTCGAGTAGATGCAACAGCACGAGCTCCGGCAGCCGAAGGGCGCCACGCACAAGCGGAAGCGCATCGGGCGCGGCAACGCGAGCGGCACCGGCACGTACGCGGGCAAGGGCATGAAGGGCCAGAAGGCCCGTGCCGGCGGTGGTGTCCGCCCGTACTTCGAAGGCGGCCAGCTGCCGCTCGTGCGCCGGATGGCGCGCAAGCGGGGCTTCCGCAACCCGTTCAGGGTCGAGTACGAGGAAGTCAACGTGAGCGCGCTCGGCGCCCGCTTCGCGGCGAACGCGGAGGTGACCGCCGGCAACCTGCGCGAGGCGCGGCTGATCAGGAGCGCCCGGCGCCCCGTCAAGATCCTCGGCGACGGGGAAATTAATGTCGCGCTTACGGTGGAAGCGACGAGCTTTACGAAGTCCGCAATTGCTAAGATCAGGGGAGCCGGCGGGACGGTCCGCTGGCTGAACGGCGAGCCAGTCTCGGCGGAGGAGATTCCGGCCGAGGCCCCGGCCCGCCGTCGCAGATCTCCCGCCGCATCGACCGAGACCACGGAATCCTCCGCCGCGGAGGAGGAAAAGGCACCAGATGGCGCTAGCAGCTAGCCGACAACAAGCCGCCGCGCGACCGCGCCTGCTCCAGGCGTTGATCGATGCCATTCACCAGGAGGACGTGCGGAAGAAGCTGCTGTTCACGGCGGCGATCCTGGTCGTGTTCCGCTTCATCGCGCACATCCCGATCCCGAACGTGGACCCGCGGCAGTTGCAGACGGCGTTCGAGCAGAACCAGTTCCTCGGGCTGTTCAACCTGTTCAGCGGCGGTGCCCTCAGACGTGTCAGCGTCGCGGCACTCGGCGTTTATCCGTACATTACCGCCACGATCATCATGCAGCTGGTCACGCCGCTGTTCCCTTCGCTCGCGAACCTGCAGAAGGAGGGCGAATCGGGTCAGCACAAGCTCGAGCTGTACCAGTACTGGATGTCCGTGCCGCTGTGCCTGGTACAGGGGTATGCGCAGCTGGTCATCCTGTACAACCTCGCGGGGAAGAGCACGACCGCGTTCCACTTCCACCCGGGGTTCACGGGCAACGACGCGCTCCCGACGGTAACGGCGCTCATCGTGCTGACGGCGGGTTCGATGTTTCTGGTCTGGCTGGGCGAGCTGATCACGGAGAACGGGATCGGCAACGGGATCTCGATCATCATCTTCGCCGGCATCGTCGCGGGGATGCCGAGCCTGCTGACGCAGGTGTTCAACTCGTCGATTGGCCTCTTCGGGCTGCTGCTGCTCACACTCCTTTCGATCGCGCTGGTCGCATCGATGGTGTGGATGCAGGAGGCGATCCGGAAGGTCCCGGTGCAGTACGCCAAGAGCGTGTTCCGGGCAGGGAAGATGTACCGGCAGTCGGGGCAGAGCCATATCCCGCTCCGCGTGAACTCGGCCGGGATGATCCCGCTGATCTTCGCGTTCTCAATCGTCATCCTGCCGTCGCTCGCGGCGCAGTACTTCGTGACATCCGGCACGGCGTGGGTGCGGGATACGGCGAAGTTCGTGAATGACATCTTTTCGCCGGGACAAAACGGCGGGTTCTCGGCGGGTGCGATCGGCTTCTACGTCGCGATCTTCGTGCTGGTGGTGGTCTTCTCCTTCTTCTACACGCTGGTGGTATTCCAGCAACAGAACCTGGCGGAGAACCTGCAGAAGCAGGGCGGCTTCGTGCCGGGGATCAGGCCGGGCCGGCCGACGGGCGAGTACATCATGCGCGTGCTGGTGCGCATCACGTGGGCCGGCGCGATCTTCCTGGGCATCGTGTCCGTGATCCCGTACATGGCCACCGGCTGGTTCGGCGTCACGTCGCTGCAGATCAGCAGCACGGGCTTGCTGATCGTCGTCGGTGTGGTTATCGACACGATGAAGCAACTCGAAGCGCAGTTGCTGATGCGCAACTACGAAGGGTTCATACGCTAGGTGTACATCATCTTCTTCGGGCCTCCGGGTGTCGGGAAGGGCACGCAGGCGGTGATCGTCGCCGAGCGCACGGGCTGGGAGCACATCTCGACGGGCGACATGCTGCGTGCCCACGTGGCCGAGGGCAGCGCGCTGGGGAAGAAGGCGCAGGGGTACATGCAGAAGGGGTTACTGACCCCGGACGACCTCGTCATCGATATGTTCATGGACCGGCTCCGCCAGATCGGGGAGCGGGGTTTCGTGCTCGACGGCTTTCCGCGGACACTGCCGCAGGCTGAGGCGCTCGATGAAGCGCTCGCACGCGACGGTCGCGCGATCGACCTCGCCATCAACATCACGGCGCCGGACGATGTGTTGATGGAGCGCATGCTCGGGCGTGCCGCCGAGGGTGGCCGCGCCGATGATACGCCGGAGGCGATGCATGTGCGGCTCGATGTCCAGAAGCCGCCGGCGGAGCTGCTCGACCACTACCGGCGCTCCGGCAAGCTGAAGGACGTCGACGGCCGGCCGCCGGTAGCCGACGTCACACGGGCCGTGATGGCGGCGCTTGGTGTCGATGCCGGCACGACGGGCGCGAGGTAGCGCCTCTGCCATGCCGATCATCATCAAGTCCGATGAGGAGATCGCGGTGATGCGCGAGGCGGGGCGGGTGGTCGCGAACACGCTCCAGCTTCTCGTCGAGGAAGTGCGGCCAGGGCTTGTCGTGAAGGAACTGGACAAGGTCGTCCGGAAGGAGTTCGAGAAGCAGAAGGTGCTCCCGACCTTCCTGGGCTACCACGGGTATCCGGCGACCGTCTGTGTGTCAGTGAACGACGAGATCGTGCACGGGATCCCCGGGAAGCGGGTGATCCAGGACGGCGATGTGGTGAGCCTGGACCTGGGCTGCACGCATAAGGGGTTCGTGGCCGATTCGGCGCTGACGATGATCGTCGGCGAGGGCACGCCGGAAGCACGGGAGCTGGTTGACGTAACGCGGAGCGCGCTCCGCGAGGGCATCCAGCACGCGCGGCCGGGGAACCGGCTGGGCGAGATCTCGCACGCGATCCAGACGTACATCGAATCGCACGGCTTCGGCGTCGTGCGGGAGTACGTGGGGCACGGCGTCGGGCGGGCGATGCACGAGGAGCCGCAGGTGCCGAACTACGGCCCAGTCGACCGCGGGCCGGTGCTGAAGAAGGGCATGGTGCTGGCCCTGGAGCCGATGGTCACGGTCGGGGACTGGCGGACGAAGCAGATGGACGACAACTGGACGGTGAAGACCATCGATGGCAGCCTGGCGGCCCACTTCGAGCACACGATCGCCATCACGGACGGGGACCCCGTGGTGCTGACGGCGCCGTAGCCGGGATAAAAGGTTTCGTTAGGCAACCACGCCACAGATTTAGTACAATAATAGCCTTGAGATCGACACGTCTCGGATAAGGAGCTTATGGCAAACCGTTCGCGAGGAGGCAGGGGCGCGCAGGCGACAGCCGGCGGCACGAGGAAGAAGAAGGACGCCATCGAAGTCGAGGGCGTCGTGAAGGAACCGCTTCCGAACGCCATGTTCAAGGTGGAGTTGCCGAACGGCCACCAGGTCCTCGCACACATTTCAGGGAAGATCCGGCTGCACTTCATCAAGGTGCTGCCGGGAGACCGGGTGCTCGTGGAGCTTTCGCCCTATGACTTGGGGCGCGGCCGCATCACGTACCGGTTCAGGTAGGAAGCGACAGTCGCAATGAGAGTACGGGCTTCAATCAAGAAGCGCTGTGAGAAGTGCAAGATCATCAAGCGGCACGGCGTGCTGCGCGTGATCTGCGAGATCCCGAAGCACAAGCAGCGGCAGGGGTAGCGAGAGATGGCAAGAATCGCCGGTGTGGACATCCCGCGGGAGAAGCGGGTCGATGTGTCGCTGCGCTACATCTACGGCATCGGCCCGAGTACCGCGGGGCGGATCGTAGCGCAGACGCAGGTGAACCCCGCGACGAAGGTGCGCGACCTCACCGACGAAGAGGTGAACCGCATCCGCGAGGTGATCGACAAGGAGCATACCGTCGAGGGTGACCTGCGACGCGAAGTGCGCCAGAACGTCCAGCGTCTCATCGAGATCAACTGCTACCGCGGGGTGCGTCACCGCCGCGGCCTTCCCGTGCACGGGCAGCGGACGAAGACGAACGCGCGGACGAAGCGCGGGGCGCGCCGCACGGTCGCGGGCAAGCGGAAGGCAGCAGCCAAGAAGTAACGGGACATCGGGGTTCGAAGAGGACCGCGCGAGCACGGGATCGCGAGAGGTAGAGGAGACGCATGGCCGAGCGAAAGGCAGCCACGAAGAGCAAGGGGCGCAAGCGCGAACGAAAGTCCGTGCCGCGCGGGCGTGCGTACGTGCAGTCCACGTTCAACAACACATTGATCACGCTGACCGACCCTGTCGGTAACGTGCTGTCGTGGGCGAGCGCCGGCCAGTCGGGGTTCAAGGGTTCGCGCAAGAGCACGCCGTACGCCGCGCAGATCGCCGCCGAGGGCGCGGCGCGCCGGGCGATGGAGCACGGTCTGCGCCAGGTCGAGGTCTTCGTCAAAGGCCCGGGCAGTGGCCGCGAAGCGGCGATCCGGGCACTGCAATCGAGCGGCCTCGTCGTGCTGAGCATCAAGGATTCAACGCCGGTCCCGCACAACGGCTGCCGGCCGCCGAAGCGCCGCCGCGTCTAGCGGGCAGAGGGAGAAGGAATGGCTCGATACACCGGACCGGTATGCCGCATCTGCCGGCGCTACGGCGAGAAGCTGATGCTGAAGGGCGACAAATGCGTGACCAAGTGCACGCTTGACAAGCGGCCGACGCCGCCGGGCGAGCAGAAGGCGGGCCGGCGTCGCAAGCTGTCCGACCGCGCGCTGCAGCTGCGTGAAAAGCAGAAGGCCCGCTACTCGTACGGCGTGCTGGAGAAGCAGTTCGTCGACTACTACGAAGACGCGGTGCGGCTCCCGGGCGTGACGGGCCAGAACCTGGTCCGCCTGCTCGAGATGCGCATGGACAACGTCGTGCACAAGATGGGCTTCGCGGACTCGCTGAAGCAGGCGCGGCAGTTGGTGCGCCACGGCCACATCATGCTCAACGGCCGGAAGACGGACATCCCATCGGCGGCGCTCAAGGCGGGCGACGTCGTGGCATGGACGGCGACGGGCAAGAAGACCGAGTACTTCAAGATCGCCAGCGAGAGCATGGCAAACAAGAACATCCCTGGTTGGTTGAACGTCGAGCGCGGGCAGATGACCGGACGCGTCGTCTCGCCGCCGGCGCCCAGCGAGACGACCGGCACGTTCGATCCGGCCGTCATCGTCGAGTACTACTCGCGGTAATGGTCATGACGAACATGACGGGCGCCGCGGTAGCTCTGGCCGAGGCGCGACTGTTCACCGAGGGAGGAGCGACATTGAACGAACTTGAACCCGCACAGATCGAGATAGAAGAAGACACGGATACGTACGCACGGCTCATTGCGGAGCCGCTGAGCGCCGGGTTCGGGACGACGCTGGGCAACGCGCTGCGGCGGGTGTTGCTGAGCTCGCTGCCGGGCGCGGCGGTGACGTCCGTGCGCATCGAGGAAGTCGAGCACGAGTTCTCGACCGTGCCGCACATGAAGGAAGACACGACGGAGTTCCTGCTGAACCTGAAGGAATTGCGTCTGCGGTCGTACTCGGACCGGCCCGGCAAGCTGTACCTGGAGGCGCAGGGCGAGGGACTGGTGACGGCGAACGCGATCCAGGTGACGGCCGACTACGAGATCGTCAATCCGGAGCTGCACCTCGCGACGCTGGACTCGCCTGATGCGCGGCTGACCGTCGAGCTCAACGTCGAGCCGGGCAACGGCTATGCGCCGGCGGGCCAGGGCGATGGTCTGCCGATCGGCGTGATCCCGGTCGACGCGATCTTCTCCCCGGTGCGCCGCGTGAACTTCCACGTCACACACACGCGCGTTGGGCAGATGACGAACTACGACAAGCTGACGCTCGAGGTGTGGACGGACGGCACGATGTCCGGCGTCGATGCGGTGAGCAAGAGCGCGGAGATCCTGGTCGACGAGCTGCGGATGTTCGCGCAGCTCGGGAAGCCGCTGCCGCCGGTCGTCGAGCGCGGTCTGGGCGTCGGCACGTCGCTGCCGCCGGACAAGTACAACACGCCGATCGAAGACCTGAACCTCTCGGTGCGTGCGTACAACTGCCTGAAGCGCAGCGGGTTGATGACCGTCGGTCAGGTGCTCGAGAAGAGCGAGGACGAGCTGCTCTCCCTGCGCAACTTCGGGCGCAAGTCGTACGACGAGCTGCGTGACAAGCTCATCGAGCTGAACCTGCTGTCGCCATCGGAGGATGGTGGCGAGGAGCGCTCCGGCACGCCGATCGGCGCGAGCGCTCCAGCAGCGACGGAGTCGGAACGTGAGAGCGAGGACCTGAGCCCGCTCGGCGCCGCACTGATCGAGGCGCTGCGCGAGGCTGGCGAGGATCCGTCGGAACTCGTCCGGCGGCGCGAGAGGGAAGAGTAGCGATGCGCCACAAGGTCAAGGGACGCAAGTTCGACCGGCCTTCGGACGCGCGCATCGCGATGTTCCGGACGATGGTCGGCGACCTGCTTCGGTACGAGCGGCTGAAGACGACCGAGGCGAAGGCCAAGGAGGTGCGGCCGCTCGCCGAGAAGATGGTGACGCTCGGCAAGGACGGCACGGTGCACGCGCGCCGGCGAGCGCTGGCGTACATCAACGACAAGGATGTGGTGGACAAGCTGTTCGGCGAAATCGCGCCGCGCTTCGCCGCGCGCCCGGGCGGTTACACGCGTATCATCAAGCTGGGTCCGCGGGTCGGCGACGGCGCGCCGATGGCGCAGCTGGAGCTGGTGGAGCGCGCCGTCACAGCGTGACGTCGGAGAACGCACCGGCACGCGCGCGTCGCATCGCGCTGCTGCTGGAATACGACGGGACTGCGTTCAGCGGTTCGCAGTACCAGGAGAACGGCCGCACGGTCCAGGCAGAGCTGGAGGCGGCCATTAACAACCTTACAGGCGAGCGGGTGCGCGCCGCGTTTGCGGGGCGCACCGATGCCGGCGTACATGCGATGGGACAGGTCGCGGCGTTCGGTACGAGCAAGCGGTTGCCGGCCGCGGCAGCCGTGCGCGGGCTGAACCACTTTCTGCCGGAGGACGTCGCGGTGCGCGACGCGGTGGAAGCGGCGCCGGAGTTCGACCCGCGACGCGACGCGGAGAGCCGGCGCTACCGCTACCTGATCGCGCGGCGGCGCGAGCGGCCGGCGCTGCTGCGCGGGCGCGTGTGGCACGTGAGTCGCGCGCTGGACATCGAAACGATGCGCCGGGCGGCGCGGATGCTCGAGGGCGCGCACGACTTCGCGGCATTCGCGGGGCCGTACGACGGGCCGACGCGGCGGACGCTGCGGCGGTGCGAGGTAGCGAGCGCAGGCGAGTGCCTGCGGATCGAGATGGAGGCGGAGGCGTTCCTGCCGCACCAGGTGCGGCGGACCGTCGGGGCGCTCGTCGAAGTTGGAAGCGGGCGGATGAGCGAGGAAGCGCTCGTCCGGCTGCTGGAGGAAGCGAAGCCAGCGACGGCAGGGCCGTCGGCGCCCGCTTGCGGGCTGTACCTTGTGTCGGTAGCGTATGACGGCCTCCGGTTCGGGGCCGGAGAGACGGACGGGACGGATGAGCACGTACACACTGAAGCCCGGCGATATTGAAGAGCAGTGGCACGTCGTTGACGCGGCGGGCCAGTCGCTCGGGCGCATGGCGTCCGACATCGCATCGACGCTGCGCGGCAAGAAGCGGCCGTCCTTCACGCCGTCGATGCCGGCAGGCGACTTCGTCGTCGTGATCAACGCGGCGAAGGTCAAAGTGACGGGCGACATGACGGAGAAGAAGTACTACCGGCACACGATGTACCCGGGCGGGCTCCGCTCGATCACGCAGGAGAAGCTGATCAAGACGCGGCCGGAGCGGGTCATCGAGTACGCGGTGAAGGGCATGTTGCCGCACAACGCGCACGGCGCGAAGCTGCTGCGGCGGCTCAAGGTGTACGCGGGTCCGGAGCACCCGCACGCTCCGCAGGTGAACGCGGGCAAGGGGAAGGCGCGAAAGGACAGCGCCGGCGCGTAAGCCGCGGCGCGGAGGTATCGATGGCGACTACCACAGAGCGATATTTCTACGGCACCGGCCGCCGCAAGACAGCGGTTGCGCGCGTCAGGCTCTACCCGGGGAGCGGCGAGATCCTGATCAATGGCAAGGGCTACCTCGACGTGTTCACGCGCGGTACGCACCAGACGGCGGTGCTGGCGCCGCTCAAGGCGGTGGGAGCGGCGGACCGCTTCAACGTGCAGGCGCGCGTCGCGGGCGGTGGCATCACGGGCTGGGCCGGCGCCGTCTCGCACGGCATCGCGCGCGCGCTGGCGGTCTCTGACGAAGCCAACAAGACGCCGTTGCGGCGCCAGAGCCTCCTGACGCGCGACTCGCGCATGAAGGAGCGCAAGAAGGTGGGCCTCAAGCGGGCCCGCAAGGCGCCGCAGTACACGAAGCGCTAGCCGCACGCAGGCGCAGAGCAAACGCGAACATGAACAGCCTGTCGAACTTCGACCGGCTGTTTCCGTATTGCTGAGACCGCTCGCGTCGGCGGCCTCGTTCGTAAGATATGCTATGTCCAATCTTTTGTCGGGAGGCGCGCCTTGGCCGTCCAGGCTGATCTGCTCGATCTGGCACGAGCAGTCGCGGAGCGATGCGGCGAGTGCGAACTGCGCTCGCCGGACGAGTTTTCGCGCGAGAGCTTCGACGCCGTGCGCGCGAGCCGGCTGCTGATGGCGCCGTTCCCATCGGCGCTCGGCGGCAGCGGCTGCTCGCTCGCTGACGCCGTGCGCATCACGGAGACGCTTGCGGCGAGCTCACCATCGATGGCGCTCCTCACGTCGATGCCGCTGGGGCTCGCCGGGATCTACGGCCAGGGCGCCAATGTGGCGCCGGACGAGCATCGCGCGGCATGGGCACGCCAGGTCGAAGCGGCGGCGGCGGACTATCGTGCGGGCGCGTGGTATGCGGCGGCGAACTCCGAGCGCGGCGCGGGCGGCTCGCTCGAGGCGACGAAGACAGTGGCGGCGAAGGACGAACGCGGCGCTTTCCGGATCACCGGCGAGAAGATCCTGGCGTCATCGGGCACGAACGCTACGTGGTTCTTCTCGACGGCGAAAGTCTCGCAGGATGACCTGGCTGGTGCCGGCGTCGTCGAGTTCTTCATCATCAGGCCCGACGCGGCGGGCGTGACGGTGCTGCAGGACTGGGACGGGTTTGGCATGCGGCCAACGGAGAGCCAGACCGTGCGCTACGACGATGCACCGGCCGAAGCGCTCCTTGGCTTCCCCGACTTCCTGCGTATCGTGCAGCCGCTCCAGTACTGGTTCTGCCTGTTCGCGGCGATCCCGCTCGGCTGCGCATCGTCGATGCTGCGGCAGCTCGCCGTGCCGGCGCCGTCGTCGCCGGCGCTGCGGCTGCGCTTCGCGGACGCGCAGATGCGCATCGAGGCGCTGCGCGCATACCTCCTGGAGACGGCATCGATGTGGCGTGCTGCTGCCGGACCGGAGTTCGCGGGACGCGTGCTGCGGACGAAGACGTACGTTACGCAGGAGTCGACGAAGCTCTGTGCGGAGCTGTTCGCGCTCGCGGGAGGGCGGCACTATACGCGGAAGTCGCCTGTCGCGCGCTTGCTGTGCGATGCGTTCGCCGGGACGGCGCTCCGGCCGCCGCTTGCGCTGGCGCTCGATACGCTCGTCGAGCAGTTCTCGCTTGATGGCGCCTGAACGCGTCAGGGCTTGTCCCATCGCATGACGGTGAAGAACGGCACGCGGAACCAGTCCTCGAACTCCTCGTTCTCGCGGAGGGACTCATCGGTCGGGACCGGCTCGAGGAACTCGCGCAGGACCAGGCCGGCGCCGAGATACGCCTGCATGTAGTTCGCCAGCGGGCGGTGCCAGTTGACAATGCGCATGCCTGCCCACTCGAGCTCCCGCGACCACTCGTCGGCGTAGCGGTCGACGCGGTGGTACAGGCGACGCCCCTGCTCGTCGCGCAGCCAGCCGGCCGACGCGGTCACGAACCCGAGGTTCGCCACGACGAGCCTGCCGCCCGGCCTCAGCACGCGCGCCGCTTCGGCGATGGCTTCGCGGTAGCCGGTGATATCGACGAGCGTGACGTAGCTGACGATCAGATCGAACGTTCCAGAGCGGAGGGGAAGGCGCTCGGCGCCGGCGCGCATGTACGAGCCATGGCCGGCGTCGCGCTCTGCCGCCGTGCGCACCATCTGCGGCGTGAGGTCGAGGCCTGCGGTGCGGGCGCCGCGCTCGGCGAGCATGCGGCAGAAGCGACCCTCGCCGCAGCCGAGGTCGAGCACGCGGCGGCCTTCGACATCGCCGCAGAGACGCAGCATCTCGGGGTCGAGCAGGATCGTGCGGTTGGGATCGCGGCGGTCCTGGAACGCGATGTACGCGGGCGCCGACTCTTCCCATGCAGCGGCCGCCGCGAACTGTGGATCTTCCATGCGCGCTCTCTCCTGGCGCACGAAAACGCCCGTCCGCTGACGGGCGTCTTGTCTTCGCATCGGAAGCAGTGAGCTAGCTCTTCGCCTTCGTCGTGCGCGGCTTCGCGGCGGTCTTGGCGCGGGTAGTCTTCGGCGCGGTCTTCGTCCCCGATGCCTTGCGGGTGCGGGACGGCGCGGTGGCCTCGACGGCAGCCGGTGCGGCGGATGCGGCGTTCAACTGGCGCATCATGCGGGACTTGTGCCGCGCGACAGCGTTCTTGTGGACGACATGCGTCTTGGCGGCGCGGTCCAAGATGCTCGCGGCTTCGCGGATCGCCGCCTGGGCTTCGGAATCGCCGGCTGTGATGGCCGTGTGGGCCTTCTTCACGGCACTGCGGGTGGCGCTGCGGACGGACTTGTTGCGGGCGCGGTGCGCCTCGTTCTGGCGCCAGCGCTTGAGCGCGGACTTCGAGTGGGCCAAAGGACATTCCTCCGAATTCGGCTAACGGGTCATACTATCGGGGCGCCGGTCGTCTGTCCAGCGGGGCGTTGTTGCCCTTCCGCGCCCATAGTATGATGCGGCGACGCTCGTAGCGGGCGCCGCTCCGCGAGATGTACGCCTATGCTCCGAACCCTGCGGGAGCGCTTCTTCCAGGAGGATGAGGAAGTCGCAGAGCCCGCCGCTGTCGTAGAGCCGCCGAGCCTCGCGGCCGCCGCCTCGATAGTGGCGCTGGGGTTCCTTGGCAGCCGGCTCCTTGGACTTCTGCGCACCGTCGCGATCGCGCACCAGTACGGCACCAGCCCGAACCTGGACGCGTACTTCGTGGCGTTCCGCATCCCGGACCTCGTGTTCCAGCTCATCGCCGGCGCGACGTTAGGGAGCGCCTTCATCCCGACGTTCGCGAAGGTGGTGGCGAACCGGAGCGAGCGCGAGGCGTGGCGTCTGGCCTCTTCGGTACTGAACCTGCTGCTCCTGGCCACCGTCGCGGTCGCGGTGATCGGGCTGCTGATCGCGCCGCTGATCGTACCGTTGACGGCGCCGGGTCTCGGTGATTCGACCGGTCAGCATGCGGAGTTGACGTCGCTTGCGGTCGACCTGACGCGCATCATGCTGATGTCCTCCGTGCTGTTCGCGGTCAGCGGCATGTTCATGGGGATTCTGAACGCGCGCCACCATTTCCTCGCGCCGGCGCTCGCGCCCATGTTCTACAACGCGGCGATCATCGTCGGCGCACTCATATCGCACGATGTGCGGGTGCTGGCCTTCGCGGTGGTGATCGGCGCGTTCGTGCACCTGCTGGTGCAGATCCCGGCGCTCAACCTGGTGGGCATGCGCTGGCAGCCGATCATGGAGTGGAAGGACGCGGCGGTGCGCGAAGTGGGGCGCCTGATGGCGCCACGCGTCATCGGCCTGGCGGCGTTCCAGTTCAACTTCCTGATCGCGACGTTCTTCGCCTCGATCGTCAGCTCCGGCGCGATCTCGGCGGTGAACTATGCCTGGCTGATCGTCATGACGCCGCTCGGGCTCTTCGGGATGGCGATCTCGACCGCGGTGTTCCCGCGGCTGGCCGAGCAGGCGGCGCGGCAGGAGGGCGACCTGCGCGAGACGCTGTCAAAGTCGCTGCGCCTGATCCTGTACCTCACGATCCCGGCAAGCGTGGGGCTGATGATCCTGGCGAAGCCGCTCATCGCGTTCCTGCTGAGAAGCGGCGCCTTCGGGCAGTCGTCGACGAATCTTGTCGTCGACGCACTGGTGTTTTATGCCGTGGCGCTCTTCGCCCATAGCGGCATCGAGATCCTGAGCCGCGGGTACTACGCGCTGAGCGACACGCGGACGCCTGTCACGTTCGCGGTGGTCTCGATGGTCATCAACCTCGTGCTGTCTTTGATCCTGGTATGGCCGTTCGGGGTCGGCGGGCTCGCGGCGTCGTTGTCGGTGGCGACGATCGTCGAGTTCACGCTGCTGCTGCGGACGCTGAACCGGCGCATAGGCGGCCTCGAGAACGAGAAGACGATCGCGTCGGTGGTCACGACGTGCGTGGCCACGGTGCTGATGGCCGAGTTCATCGGGCTCTGGCTGGCGCTGCTGCGGCTCGCTGGCCTGCTCGACCTCGCCAGCAAGCCCGAGGCCGGCCTGGCCGTGCTCGGCGGGGTGGGTGGCGGCGCGGCGGTGTTCTACTTCGCAACACGGGCGCTCGGGAGCGTCGAGGCGCGGACGGTGGTGGAGCGCGTGCCGCTCCCGGCGAGCATGCGCGCGATCATGGAAAGATAGGTGGTTTTCCGAGGTTGTGAGCGTTCACGCCGGGCCGATATACTGGCTGTGGTGGTTCCGGGCCTGGCATCCTCGACAGTGCGGCCTCAAGGGCCGCACATTCATGTCCCGACGGGGAGGGTTTCTCTTTGAGCTTCGTAGACAAAACGCTGGTGTGCCGCGACTGCAAGCAGAACTTCACGTTCACTGCGGGTGAGCAGGAGTTCTACGCGAACAAGGGCCTGCAGAACGAGCCGGTGCGCTGCCCGTCCTGTCGCTCGGCCCGCAAGTCGACGCGGACGACCGAGCCGGACGAGGGGTACGTGCGCTACGGCGTGTTCGCAAGCTTCGGCGGGCGGACGCCGCGCCAGATGCACCCGGCGACCTGCGCCGAGTGCGGCATGATGACGGAAGTGCCCTTCCAGCCGCGCGGCGACCGCCCGGTGTACTGCAGCGCCTGCTACACGAAGGTGCGCGGGGCCGAGGACGCGAGCAACGGCAACGCCGAGCGCGCGAGCTAGCAGCGCCGGACCAGGTATGCGCAATCGAGCAGCGGCCTTCGGGCCGCTGTTCTGCTTTGGACGCGCTATTCGTCGAGGACGGGCGTGCTGGCACCGGTCGTGAGGCGCAGGGCGAGGAAGCCAATCACGCCCATGACGAGAGACGCGCCGAGGATGCCGAGCTTCGCCTCGCGGAGTTGGTCGCCGCCGGCGAAGGCGAGCGCGCTGATGAAGAGCGAGACCGTGAAGCCGATGCCGGCGACACAGGCCAGCGCGGCGAGCTGACGCCAGCTCGTGCCGCCGGGGAGCGTCGCTAGGCCGAGGCGCGTGGCGACCCAGGCGAAGAGCAGGATACCTGCCGGCTTCCCGAGCATCAGACCCACCGCGATGCCGATCGAGATGCGCGAATGCACGGCATCGCTGAGCGCCACGCCGTCGATGGCGATGCCGGCGTTCGCGAGCGCGAACAGCGGGACGATCAGGTAGCTCGTCCACGGATGGAGCCCGCGTTCCACGCGGTCGAGGATCGACCGGCTCTCCCGTGGCGGCTCCTCCGGTGCGACCAACGGTGTGGCGCGCGCTTGCTCGCCATCGGCGATTGCCTCCGGCGCGACGCGCTGTACGACCGGGCTCTGCGCCGCCTCGGGCACCGCGTCGCGCGCGGCGAACGGGTGCGCGGGCATGAGCAGGCCGAGGACGACGCCGGCGATCGTGGGGTGCACGCCGGACTCGAAGACCGCCAACCAGGCGGCGACGCCGACGAGAAGATACGGGAAGACGGAACGCACGCTCATCCGTTCGAGTAGCGGCACCAGGACGAAGATGCCTGTTGCGGCGCCCAGCCAGGCGAACTGGATGCCGTCGCTGTAGAAGATCGCGATGACGACGATCGCGCCGATATCGTCGACGATGGCGAGGGCGAGCAGGAAGACCTTCATCGGGCCGGGGACGGAGGAGCCGACGAGCGCGACGACGCCCACGGCGAATGCGATATCGGTGGCCATCGGGATGCCCCAGCCGTCAGCGCCGCTATGGCCGGCGTTGAACGTGGCGTAGATGACCGCTGGGGCGATCATGCCGCCGACTGCGGCGGCAACGGGAAGCATCGCCTTCCGCGGCTCGGACAACTCCCCCTCGATGAGTTCGCGCTTGATCTCGAGCCCGACGACGAAGAAGAAGAGCGCCATGAGCGCGTCGTTGACCCAGCGGCGGAGCGACTCATCGATGGTGAGCGGGTGCACGCCGATAGTGAGGTGGGTCTGCCACAAGTCCTCGTAGGTAGATCCGAACGGCGCGTTAACCCACGCGAGCGCAGCGACGGTGGCGACGAGCAGCAGGATGCCGCCCGCCGTCTCGCGCTGGAGAAACTCCTGGAGCGGCCGGACGATGCGCCGCGGCAGGGCAGGGGACGCTCGCAGCGCCTTCTCGGCCATCAGGCCTCCTCGCATCCATCATGCCAGACAGGTGCGTGGGGCGCGCGGGGCCGTCTCAGGTTACGACGGAGACGTGACGGCGATGTCGTCGGGCGCGTTGATGATGATCGCGTTGCGCTGCTGGTACGTCTCGACGACGCCGACAACGCAGATGTTCTTTCCGCTGAACAGCGTGTTGAGGTTGTCCGGGAACAGCGCCACTTTAGCCTGCGGAATGACGATCGAGAGGTTGCCGGCGTCGGGATACGCCGCGCCCAGGTCGAGAATCGTCGCGCTGTCCGTCCCGGACGGCTGCTCGACGACGACCACGTTGCCGGCGACGGCGACCTTCTCGTCGGCGCGCGTCACGGCGATCTGCGGCGTGATGGGCTTGTCACAGCTCGGCTCGATGGGCGTCTGCGCCTGCCGCGCGACGACGGCGGCCGTGCTGTCATTCTGCGACGGACCGGTGCTGTTGCCATTGCCTCTGCCGACGCAACCGGCGGCGAGCAGGGCGCACGCGCCAATGGCGGCGCAGATCAGGGCATACCGAGGGTGTGATATCCAAGCCGGCGTATTCATGGGTCAATCGTAGGACGATTGTCGCTCCGACCGATCAACGCGACGGCCTGGAAGCTAACGCCTGCGTAAAACCGGAGTGACGCAACTGCGGCGAAGCGAGCGCGGGCTAGAAGTGGTACTTCTCCGACAGGTTGTAGCGCTGGCCCTGGAACGTGACGGTGAGTGACCCGTCTTCCTCGTGCTGGAAGCCGAAGCAGCGTGCGGGATCGCGGGCCGGCAGGAGGGAGGCGGCGAGCGCGAGGGACAAGTTCGAATCGAGGAAGACCTCCGCCGACTCGACCTGCGGGTCGAACTTCTTCCAGCTGATGCCCTCGGAGATGGTCGAGCCGGAGAGGCCGCCGGTCTCGGCCGGCTCGATGCTGAAGCGCACGGCTTCGGCGTGGCCCTTGCTCTTCACCTTGAACATGTAGGAGCCGATCTGCGACTGCTGCACGTGGTTGCGTGGCGCGCCGCCACCAAAGATCGACAGGGCGGTGCGCAGGCCGAGCTCCTCGGCGAGTAGGACGATCGCCGACATCTCGAGGACGTCCTGCACGACATCGAAGACGATGCTGCGTCCTGTCTGCGCGCGCAGCATGCCGAGGTCCATGCCCAAAACCGAGTCGCCGATCGCCGGGCAGTAGATGGGCGTGCCGGTATGCACGGCCGCCGTAAGAATGCCGTCCTGCTGCTTGATCGCATCGAAGAAGAGGCCCATACGGTAGATGTACTCGCGCGTGGTCATCGGCCGGTCGGGAAGCGCCTCGGCGAACTCGAACACCATCGGCTCGACGCGCCGGTAGTCCTCTTCGTCGCCGAACGTATCCCAGAAGCGGTTCACATCGTGCTCGGCGAGCGCGACGTCGTCCGCATGCACGTGCCCCTGGAAGTGCCTGCTGCCGATGATCTCGAGCAGGTCGTGCGTCAGCTGGGCGCCGGTGATATCGAGCACGTCGACCTGGCGGCGCGCGACGAGCGACGCGATCGCGGGGCCGAATCCGAGGGGCACCGGTGCCCCGGCGATCGAGCAGAAGATGACCCGTTCGCGCGCGAGCATCGCCTCCCAGAGCGCGATCGCCGATGCGAGCCGCCGCGGCTGGCCGCCGGTTCGCCCGATCGCGTCGATGAACGAGCGCAGCGACGCGTCCGGCTGCGGCTGGAAGCGCGTGATCGGATTGACGAGGTATTCGCTGCTCACACCCGTTCCTTCGCTTGACAGAGGGGATGCCTGATTATCGTCGGACGACAGGCATCGGGCAAACCGGGCGCGCGCGGCGCACGATCAGGCGGTGGCCGGCTTCTTCAGCAGAAACTCGTCCGCGCTGTAGCCCAGGAGGTCGCTGAAGTTGTTGACGACGATGTCGGGCGTGTAGTCGACGGCATGCTCGGGATCGAGCGCGTACTTGCCCTGCAGCACGTGTACCGTCGTGAGCCGATCTCCGAGCGTGGCCTTCGAACGCATGAGGATGCCAGGCTTGTCATCGATGAGGACGTAGTGTTCGGCGTGGAAGTAGCGCTCGACGGCGGGCAGGTGTTTCTCCTTGTGCACGAAGATCAGGACGCGGCCGCCGACGACCTCGGTGACGCCGCACTGCACGATCTTCGACGGCTGGAAAATCGGATCGCCGTCGGACACGATGACGGGCGTGCCGATGCGCTTGAAATGCGCGAGCGTCTCGAGCGCGTTCGGGTAGAGACGCTTGCAGAAGTCCCAGTCCATGAGCATGGTCGCCGTGGCATCGATCAGATCGTGCGACTCAGGGTGCTCCTCGTCGAGCCGGGAGATTGTCTCGATGAAGTCGACGACGTCGCTCTCCTTCCGGACGATCTCGTAGAGCTGCCAGAAACGCTGTGCGAGGTCGGGCCCGAGGCGGGCGAGGAGTGTGCGTTCCATGTCGGCCTTGACGCCGTCGTTGTCCAGAATGGTGTTGTCAACATCGATCATGAAAACGATCTTGCGCATGTTCATTCCCTCGAACCAGGCGCGAGCGCGCACGGGCGCGCTTCTCTGCTGCTTCAAATATAAGTGCCTGCGGCCTTAGTGGCATTACGCGGCTGTCAATGTCGCGCGCCGATGCGTATCCGCTGTCTTGCCGCGGGTTAGCGATGGATCTCGACCCGCATGCCGGGGAAGCCGAAGAGCCAGAAGTACTGCGCCTCGTGCATCTCCATGCCGACGCAGCCGTGGCTCGTGGCGGTGTTGCCGAAGACGGAGTCGGGGCGCCAGTAGTTGAGGTGGAGCGCGTCGCCATTGCGGTCGTAGTACTGCGTAAACAGCACGCGCTCGACGTCGTAGCTCGCCTGGCTCGCCGTGAAGCCGGCCTGGGATGACGTCATGCGCTCGACCGGGAGGCGGCCGTCCGGCTCGATGTGGTGCGTGCCGAGCGGGCTGGGAAAGGCCGGCTGCCCGCTCGAAACCCGCGCGGTGAAGATCGCGTGATCGCCGATCATCGCCGATGCGGTCTGGGTCGTGACGTTCACGTCTACCCACTTCTCCTGCCCCTGCGGGTCGACGAGCGGCGATGTCTCGCCGGATAGCAGCGTGAAGACGAACGAGGCATAGACGTACGTGTGATCGCTCAGTTCGTACCAGGTGCTCGCCCACGCTGGAGACGTGCTCACCCACGTCTGACTGCCGACCAGCCAGTTCTCACCGCGCACTGACCGAAGTAGCGTGACCGGCTGTTGGTCATGGAGCGTGCTTACGACCGGTCCCTGCGTGGTCGGGCCGCTTCGCGTCCGCAAATCGCCGCCGACCACGATGGAATCACCGGGCTGCAGTTGAGGCAGCGGCGTCGGTGTGGGGCGCGGCGTCGGTGAAGGGACGATAAACGGCGTGAGGGTCGCGGTCGGCGGTATGGGCGTGGGCGAGGCGGCGTTCGTCGTGCACGCCGCCAGGAGTGCGAGCGGCATTGCGACAAAGAGCAGATGCCTCATGCGCGGCATGCGTCGATGGTAACACGCAGGCGGGTGATCGAAGGTCGGCGAAGCTGCTCTTCACGCTTCGGTTAGGCGTGAAACAGATGTGAAAAAGCCGGTGAGAGGTGGCAACGCATCCGGTGAGAGGCGCCGTCGTACGTTTCGCCGTGCCGCCGTGAGGGCGGCACCGTTCATGGCCCGGGAGCGGGCGTTCACAGGGGAGGGCAAGGAATGCCGACCGACACGGATGTCGCAGCCATCGAGGAGAGCGAACTCACCAGGACCGAGAAGTTGAGGATCGCCGCGCGCGTGCTCATCCGGCGCGGGGTCGCCGGGAACGGCGGCAGATGGGGCTTGCAGTCACGGCTGGCCGAACACTTCGGCGTCACGCGGCAGCGCGTCAGCCAGATCGTGCGACAGGAACTGCGGGCCCTCGATGTTGATCCTCGATAAACACCGGGCGATCGAGCGCATGATGGCGCTCACCGCCGAGCACGAGACCGGCACCGACGGGCCGGCCGATGACGCAGCGCACGTGCGGCGAAGGCAGCGGGTGGCGACCTTCGAACGCCGCGCGACGCCGCTGCGGAACGTCTCGGGCGAACGGCGCACGCTCCCTGGCGCGCCCAACCCGGCACCGCAGCCCGGGTAGGCAACAGCGGGCGGACTCCGAGGTCCTGAGATCGGGGTCCGCCCGCGCCTACCGTCCTTCGCCCTCGAAGAGCCCATCGAGGGTGACGCCGGCCGGCAGCGGCGGGATCGCGCGGTGGAAGTACTCGCGCTCGAAGAAGCGGCGGCTGAGGTCTTCGGGCATCCGGTCGAACATATCGAACGAGCCGGCCTGCGTGCGATGCGCCCGCAGCGCCTGCTGCTTGCGGTCGAGCTGCGCCGCGACATCGATGATGCAGTTGGGGCGGACCATCTCCATCTGATCCATGGCATCCGGATCGCCGGGTGGGTCGCCGACCTCGATCCCGCGGCGGCGCATCTCCTCCATCGCGCTCGTGAACTCTTCGATCGGGATGACCGAGTAGAAGAGCGCAGCGTTCCGCGCGGCGCCGGAGGTCTCGAACGCCTCGGTTGCGCAGACGTGCACCTTCATGTGGTCGGGATGTCCGTAGCCGCCGGTGGCGTCCCACGTGAGCACGGCGCGCGGGCGCACATCGCGCATGACGCCCGCCATCGCGGACACGACTTCGGCCTTCGATGCCTGCGCGAGCGAACGGGGATCGTTGTTCTCTGGCGTGCCCGCCATGCCCGAGTCGCGGAACGGCAGCAGGCGCACGTCGTGCACGCCGACGATGGCGCAAGCGTCCCGCAGCTCGCGCTCGCGATGCTCGCCAAGATTGTCGGGCGTCGCGTCGGTCCCGGGGGCGATCTCACCGGCTTCGCCTCGCGTGGCGCAGAGCATCGTGACCGGCATGCCGGCATCGGTGTACCGGGCCATGGTGCCGGAAATGAGTGATTCGTCATCCGGGTGCGCGAGTACGACGAGAATGCCGCCGTCGGCCATAGGTGCCTCCTCCTGTTTGCGTGCGATCGAGTGTACCGCCGCTGAGCGCGAGGCAGCGGAGCACACGTCACGTGGGCGCGCCTCACCCGATCCGGCGGTGCCGCCCGGGGGCGCCGGCGCACGATAATTCTTCTGTCGTCGCGCGAGCACGCGACGGCGCCTGCTATGCCAGATTCGACACACAGAGATGACGCGGAGGGCACGGGGTCGTGGCGCGCAGCGACGATGCGCGGCGCGTGCGCTGCTGCTGTTGCGATCGGCGCGCTCCTGGTGTTCGGCGGCGCCGCGCTGGCGCACGGCAGCGCGCAACTGACGCCGGGCCAGCTTCCGACCCACTGGACGCTCGAGGCGCAGATCGTGATCCCGCTCGGATTCGTCGCGTGGGCGTACGCCGTGGGCGTGCGGTCGGTATGGCAGCGCGCCGGCGTGGGGCACGGCGTGCGCGTGTGGCAGGCAGCCTCGTTCGCGGCCGGTATCTTTACGCTGTTTGTCGCCGTCTGCTCGCCGCTCGATGCGGCTGCAGACGCGTCGTTCGCCGCGCACATGATGCAGCACACGCTGCTGATGTTGGTCGCGCCGCCGCTGCTGGTGCTCGGTGCGCCGGCCGTCGCGTACGCCTGGGCCCTGCCGCGCGGCGCGCAGCGGCGGTTGCATCGCGCGCAGCATCTGCGGGCGCTGCGGGCGGTCTCGTCGATCGTCCTGCATCCGATCGTCGTGTGGTCGTTGCAGGCGGTCGCGTTCTGGTGCTGGCATGTACCGAAGCTCTACGACGCGGCCGTGCGACACGACACCCTACACGGGCTCGAGCACCTCTCCCTGCTCGGCGTGGCGCTGCTGTTTTGGTGGCTGGTTCTGCGACGCGCCGGGCATCGCGACTTTTCGTATGGCGTGGCCGTCGCGTTCGTGTTCACGACGATGCTGCAGATGATGATCGTGCCGGCGCTGCTCGTCCTGTCGCAGTCGCCCTGGTATCCGTATTACGCCGGCATCAGCCCGGCGTGGCACCTGACCCCCCTGCACGACCAGATCCTCGGCGGACTGATCATGTGGATGGTCTCCAACGTCGTGTACCTGCTGCTGGGCGGCTACCTCGTGGTGCGCTGGCTCCAGGCGGAGGAAGCCGGCGCGGACATCGCAGCGCGCCGCGAATTGGCCGCGCGCCGCGGGGGCCCGGCGATCACACCGCCGGTGTAGCCGCCGGTCCTGTCTCCTGGCGAAGTCCCGGCGTGCGAAGGCGGATTGACACAACGGCGAAGACTACGGCTGGCCGGGTGGACTTAGCACAATGTAGAAGGACTACAATTCCCGAACCGGGGTGCCCGAGCCGAGGAACGCGATCTCATGCCCTTCCAGCTCCTCATCCTGCGGAACGTGTTCACGCGCAAGGTCCGCTCCGGTCTCACCGGCATGGCCGTCGCCATCGCGATCATGACGGTCGTGGCGCTCGGTGTGCTCACGCACAGTCTCCACCAGACGGCGATCTCGGTGCTCGAGACAGGGCAGGCGGACTTCACGGTCGCCCAGAAGGGCGTCTCTGACGTGCTGTACAGCGCGATGGACGAGAGCGAGGTGTCGCGCATCCAGCAGACGTCGGGCGTGCAGAGCGTGGTCGGCGTGCTGGTCGCCGCGGTCAAGCTCGACACGAACCACCCGTTCTTCCTGGAGCTTGGGATCCAGCCGAACGAACTCGCGCCGTTCGGCGTGCAGGTCGTCGACGGCCGGGCGTACAACGCCAATGCGACCGACGAGGTGATGCTCGGCTACAGCGCTGCGAACGACCTGCACAAGAAAGTCGGCGACACGATCAACATCGACGGGCACAACTTCAGGGTCGTAGGCATCTTCCGGGTTGGGAACGTGTTCGGCGACTCCGCCTCGATGCTCCCATTGACGACGCTACAGGCGAACGAGCGCAAGCCGGGCGACGTCACGCTGGCCTTCGTGAAGGCGAAGCCCGGCGCGAACATCGATGCGATGCGCTCGACGATAGAGCACGACCAGCCGGAGCTCGCGACCGTGCGCACGGTGTCGGATTTCGGTCGCGTGGATCGAAACCTTCAGCTGATCAGCGCGGCGAACGTGGCGATCTCGATCCTGGCGCTGGTGATCGGCGCGATCGGTGTCATGAACACGATGATCATGTCCGTATTCGAGCGCACGCGAGAGTTCGGCGTGCTTCGCGCGGTGGGCTGGACGCGCGCGCGCGTCATCACGCTCGTGATGTCCGAGGCGCTGCTGATCGCGCTTCTCGGCGCCGTGGTGGGCGTCGCGCTGGGCTTCGTCGCGATCAAACTGCTGCAGCGCGTGCCGGAGGTCATTGGCGTCTTCCAGCCGGCGTACACCGCAGATGTCTTCGGGCGGGCGCTCGGGATCGCCGTCGGCATGGCGATCATCGGCACCGTGTACCCCGCGGTACGCGCGGCTCTGCTGCAGCCCCTGGACGCGCTCCGGCATGAGTGATGCGCCGCGCGGCGAGTACGCGATCGTGGCCGAGGATGTCGTCAAGACCTACGACGGCGGGATGGTGCGCGCACTTGACGGCGTGTCGATGACGATCGCGCACGGCGAGTTCGTCGCGGTCACGGGGCCGTCGGGCTGCGGCAAATCGACGCTGCTTCACCTCATCGCCGCGCTCGACCACCCGACCTCGGGCAGGATCATCGTCAACGGGCGCGACCTGCGCACGGCGGGCAACGAAGAGTACCGGCGCAACGAAGTCGGGCTCGTGTTCCAGCTGCACAACCTGCTGCCGCAGCTCACCGCGATCGAGAACATCGAGGTCGCGATGTTCAGCAACGGGATGAGCCACCGCGCGCAGCGGGAGCGTTCACGAGAGCTACTCGATGCGGTCGGGCTGACCGAGAAGGAGAAGATGACGCCGCCGCGGATGTCCGGAGGCGAGCGTCAGCGGCTGGCGATCGCGCGCGCGCTGGCAAACGACCCTTCGATCCTGCTGGCGGACGAGCCGACGGGCAGCCTGGACTCAGCGGCGGTCGAACGCGTGCTCGAGCTGCTGCGCACGATCCGCGAGCGGCATGACGTGACGGTGCTGCTCGTGACGCACGACCAGCACGTCGCCTCGACGGCCGAGCGGATCATCACGATGCGGGACGGGAAGATCCTCGATGCGCTGCCGCGCGCGTAGCGCTTCTCGCGCGGTCGCTATCGCCAGAAATCGCGGAGGCGAGAAGCCTCGAGTTTGCCCTGGCGAAGCCCGGCGTCCGCGATTTCGCCCCGGCGCTTGAAGTCCATGAGGTTCATGCCCATCGTTTCGGCGGATTCGGCGTCGGGCACGATCATCTCGGTGCGGCCGCCGGCGGATGTGATGGCGGCCATCTCTTCGTCCATGCGCTTCTTCGCGCGCTCGGCCATGGCAGGGAAGGCCGCCGCGCGGCGCTCCATGCCCGATGTGACGCTGACGACGACCACGCGCTCATACCCGGCGGCGATATCGGCGTTCGTGGCCGACTTCATGCCGCCGTCGATGTACCGGCGGCCGTTGATGGTGATCGGCGGGAAGATGCCCGGCACGCAGCAGCTCGACGCAATGGCGCGATCGAGCGGGACGCCGCTGTCCTTCGTCCAGGTGACGAACTCGCCCGTTTCGGCATCAACGGCGGTGCAGGCATAGGCCCGCTCCGGCCACTCGCCCCTGGCGATCATCTCGCTGTTCTGGAACGTGGCGATCCACTCCTCTTCCGTCATCGCGACGTTGGCGTCCAGCGCGAATCGCCCGATCTCAGCGCGGAGCTGCTGCGGCGGCGCGTCGGAGGTGTACAGCTTCATGAACTGCTGCATCAGCGGCGCGAGGTCGAAGGCGCCGTTGGCCGTGCCGCGCGGCGTTGCGTCGCGCTCGATGGCGTGCTGGGTCGCGAAGAGCTCCGCGCCCGGCCGGCCGAATGCGAGCATGGCGCCGACGATCGAGCCGGCGGACGTGCCGATGATGAGGTCCGCATCGGCGAGGCGGACGCCCCCCTGCTCGAGGCCGGCGGCGAGGCCGATCTCCCATGCGACGCCTACCGGCCCGCCGCCGCCAAGTACGAGTGCGCGCGTCATCGCCCCTCCTGTTCTCGTGCGGATCCGGCCGGACTTCAGTGTAGGGCCGGATCGCGTTAGTGGCGCGCGGGTATGGCACGCGCGCCGGCTACCCGTCGAGGCGGTCGACGGCCGATTCGGCGAGGGCCAACGAGTAGTCGATGCTCTGCCGCAGCTCGTCGAGCTGCACACCCTCGGTGCCCTTCTTGCCTTCCATGTATCGGGCGTAGACGCCATGCACGATCGCGGCAGACTTCCAGCGGTTGAAGGCGACATAGTAGTCGAGGCCGGACAGGTCGCGGCCAGTGCGCGCGGCGTAGCGGCTCGCGAGCTCACTCCGCGGCGGGAAGCCGGGGACGGACATGGCGCTTTCGGCGCGTACGCGCTCGCCGGACTCCGGCCACGGGTTGAGGGCGTAGGCGAGGTCGGCGAGCGGGTCGCCGAGCGTGCAGATCTCCCAATCGAGCACCGCGGCGATCGTGCCGTCGTCGAGCACGAGGCAATTGTGCGGGCTGTAGTCGCCGTGGACGACGCGCGCAGGCCCCTGGTCGGGGAGGTGCGCGAGCAGGAAGTCGTGGATCGCATGCGCGCGCGGATCGTCGTACTGCGCCGGTCCGGCCGACGCGATCCACGAGCGGTACCACGTGCTGACCTGGCGGCCGACGTAGTTCTCGCGCTTGCCGAGATCGCCGAGGCCGACCGCATCGGGCTCGACTTCGTGCAGCGCGGCGAGGACGTCGATGAAGTTGTGGGCGAGCGCGGTGCGCGATGGTTCGGCGACGTACGCCCGCGTGTCATTGGCGTTGTACAGCGGGTGGCCTTCGATGAACTCCATGACGTAGAACTGCGCGCCTGTGACGTCGAGATCGTCACAGAAGCCCAGCGGGTGCGGCACCGGGACCGCTGTTGGCGCGAGCGCGGAGATCACCGAGAACTCGCGGTGCATGTCGTGCGCCTTCGGCAGCAGCTCGCCGAGCGGCGGGCGGCGGATGACTGCGACCTGTTCATCCGCGTCTTCGAGCAGGTAGGTGAGGTTCGAGTGCCCACCTTCAAGACGGCGCCATCGCAGCGGCGGGCGCAGCGCATCGACGTGTTTCGCGATCCACGCTTCGACGCGCGCGGTGTCGTACCCGGCCGGGCCAGCCTGCGCGCTCATATGGCTGCCTACGCCTGGTACTTCCGCAGCTCGGCGCGGCCGACGACCATGTGATGCACCTCGTCCGGACCGTCCGCGATGCGCAGCGTGCGCTGGCTGGTGTACATACCGGCGAGGGGCGTCCATTGCGAGACGCCGGTTGCGCCATGGATCTGGATCGCCTGGTCGATGATCTGGCACACCCGCTCGGGCACCATGGCCTTCACCATGCTCACCCAGACGCGGGCTTCGCGGTTGCCGAGCACGTCCATGGCTTTCGCGGCCTTCAGCACCATCAGGCGCATCGCCTCGATCTCGATGCGGGCGCGAGAGACCATCTCCAGGTTCTTCCCGAGCTGGATCAGCGGCCGGCCGAAGGCCACGCGCGTGGTACCGCGCTTCATGATGAGGTCGAGGGCGCGCTCGGCCTGGCCGATCGAACGCATGCAGTGATGGATGCGGCCGGGGCCGAGGCGCACCTGCGAGATCTCGAAGCCGCGACCTTCGCCGAGCAGCATGTTGGTGCGCGGCACGCGGACGTCATCGAGCTTGATGTGCATGTGGCCGTGCGGTGCGTCGTCGGAGCCGAAGACGGTCATCGGCTCGATGACGTTGACGCCGGGCGTGTCCATCGGCACGAGGATCTGCGACTGCTGGCGGTCAGGCGGGGCGTCCGGGCTGGTCTTCACCATGCAGATCATGATCTTGCAGCGCGGATCGCCGGCGCCGGAGATGTAGTACTTCTCGCCGTTAATCACCCAGTCGTCGCCGTCGAGCACGGCGCGGGTGTCGATGTTCTTCGCGTCCGACGATGCGAGCGCGGGCTCGGTCATGCCGAAGCAGGAGCGGATCTCGCCGGCGAGCAGCGGCTTCAGCCAGCGCTCCTTCTGCTCCGGCGTGCCGACGCGCTCGAGGACCTCCATGTTGCCGGTGTCGGGTGCCGAGCAATTGAGGCTCTCCGACGCGAGCGGGTTCTTACCCAGCTCGGCGGCGATGTAGGCGTAGTCGAGGTTCTTGAGACCCTCGCCTGTCTCGGCGTCCGGCAGGAAGAAGTTCCACAGCCCTGCGGCCTTGGCCTTCGCCTTCGCGCCGTCGAGCAACTCGAGCTGGCCTGGCGCGTAGCTCCAGCGGTCGGCGCGACCTTCGCCGAGGCGGTAGTACTCCTCCGTAATCGGCTCGACGTTCTCCGCGATGTGGCGCTTGACCGCTTCGAGAAGCGGCCGCGCGCTGTCAGACATCGCCAGGTTGTTCAGCTCGGCTTCGACATCGGTCGTGGCCACCATGGGTGTGCCTCCTCTGATCTGACGCGGGCGGTCAGGAGGCCGCGGGCGTCACGCGTTCCGTATGCTCATCCCGCCATCGACGACGAGGTGTGCGCCGGTAATGTAGCTCGCGGCGGGGAGGCAGAGGCTGAGGGTCGCCTGCGCGACCTCTTCGGGGTCGCCGTAGCGCTTGAGCGCGACGCGGCGCTTCGCATAGATGGTCTTCGCCTCTTCGGGGATACGTGCGGTCATGGCGGTTCGGATCGGGCCGGGGCAGACGGCGTTGACGTTGACGCCGCGCGGGCCGAGCTCGACGGCCATCGAGCGCGTGAGGCCGATGACACCGTGCTTGGCGGCGGTGTACGGGCTGCCGCCGCCGGTGGCGCCGAGCGCCTCGGTCGACGCGATGTTGACCACGCGTCCTTCGCGGTTGCGTTCGAGGTCCGGCAGGCAGGCGCGGATCATGCGCGCCTGCGCGGTGAGATTCACCGTGAGCACCCGCTGCCAGGCGTCCTCCCAGCCGTCGCCGTCGATCAACGCGGGCATGCTGATGCCGGCGTTGTTCACGAGGATGTCGATGGTCCCCACCTCGTCGTGGATGCGGGCGACGACGTCGCGGATGGCCGTGGCATCGGCGAGGTCCGCGGCGTACGCGCGGGCTGACGCGCCCGCGTTGTTGATCTCGCCGGCGACATCGGAGACAGCGTCGGTGCGGTCGATGAGCGCGAGGCGGGCGCCGGCGTCGGCGAAGACGTATGCAGTGGCGCGGCCCATGCCGCTCGCCGCGCCGGTGACGACGGCGACGCGCCCCTCGATCGACCTGCTGAGCTTGCTGAGGTTCGTCATACGAAGGGAGGATAGCGGAGCGGGTGCGGTAGCACATCCGCGCGCGTCCGCGTCCATGAGTGCTTGATCGCGCGCGACGAACGCAATCAGATGACGAGCGCGTCGCCGCGGACGATATGAACCGAACGTGAGTTGCTCGTCGATATGCGCGTGCATGAATGGTGCTTAGATCGCAGCGCGCGCCGCAAATTGTGGCGATTGTAATCCGCACTAACGTTGGCGTTGTCGCCGGTTGGTGCGACGTGATCGGAATTCTTGGACAGCCTTGACGTTGTTCTCGGTCGATCACGGGGAATCTGCTTGACGGAACATGGCGGATCTCTATAATCGCGATCACGTCGTCGCACTTCCT
>DASUKS010000290.1:0-3609 GCA_036278595.1 Dehalococcoidia bacterium | reverse complement strand
CCCGCCACAGGTGTAGGGCGGGTCTTTAGACCCGCCACAGGCGTAGGGCCGGGTCTTTAGACCCGCCACAGGAGATCCGATGCCAATCAAAACGGTAGGCGTGCTGGGCTGCGGCCTGATGGGATCCGGCATCGCGCAGGTGTGCGCGGCGGCTGGCTACACGACGATCGTGCGCGAAGTCGAGGAGCCGCTGTTGAAGAAGGGGCTCGGACGGATCGACAAGTTCCTGACCGGCGGCGTCGAGAAAGGCAAGCTGACGCCGGAGCAGAAGCAGCAGACGCTCGTGAACTTGTCGGGCACCACGCGCTTCGACGACCTGAAGGACTGCGATCTGATCATCGAGGCGATCATCGAGAACGTCGACCAGAAGGCCGCCGCCTTTGCGGCGCTCGACGCGATCGTCGGGCCGCAGACGATCTTCTGCTCCAATACTTCGTCGCTCTGCATCATGGAGCTGGCGGCGAAGACGCAGCGGCCCGACCGCTTCGCCGGCCTGCACTTTTTCAATCCCGTGCCGATCATGAAACTCGTCGAGGTCGTCCGCGCGCTGTCCACGAGCGACGACGCGTATCAGGCGGTCTTCGCCTTCGCGCAGTCGCTCGGCAAGGAGCCGATCACCGCGCCCGATCGCCCTGGCTTCATCGTCAACCGGCTGCTCGTGCCGTACCTGCTCGACGCGGTGCGATCGTTCGAACACGGCCTCGGGACGGTCGAAGACATCGACAAGGGGATGACGCTCGGCTGCGGCTATCCGATGGGTCCGTTCACGCTGCTCGATTTCGTCGGCCTCGATACGACGTTCTACATCGCGAACATCATGTTCGAGGAGTATCGCGAACCGGCGTACGCCCCGCCGCCGCTCCTCAAGCGGATGGTGCTGGCCGGCCGCCTCGGCCGCAAGAGCGGCCACGGATTCTATAAGTACTAGTCACGAAAGACGACGGCCACGGATTTCACGGAAAGACACGGAAAGATACAAAGACACGAAGACACGAAGACACGAAGACACGAAGACGCGGAAAGATCATCGTAATCGCGCGAGCAGCGCCCGCGCCTGCGCCTCGAACTCGCGATCCTCGGGCGCCCATTCGGGGTCGATCGGCGCCGCGAGCAGCGTCTCGAGCGTGGCGCGCGCTTCGTCCTTCTTGCCCTCGTCGATCAACGTCTCCGCGAGAAAATAGAGCGACGCGCAGCTGTTCGGGTTGTACGTGAGCGACTGGCGGAGGTGCGCCTCGGACTCCTTGTTGCTGCCGCCGAACAGTCCGGGCACCTTGTAGTACCAGCGGCCGAGCGCGCGGTCGGCGGACCCCTGCTGGAAGGCGGGATCGAGCCGCAGCACCGTCTCGAGTTCCTTCTTGATCTCTCCCCGGTACTTCAGCCCCTGGCGCAGGCCGAACGACTCGGCGAGCGTCCCCATGTTGGCGGCCGCCCAGAAGTGCCCTTCGGGGCGATCCGGCGCGAGCGCAATGGCCGTGCGCCCCGCGGCGATGCCCCCTTCGAGCAGCGCCTTGCGATCCGACGCCGGCGCGTGTCCGCCGAGCCAGTAGCGGGCGCGCGCGAGCTTCCACGCCGACGTGAAATCCTTCGGATCGCGCGCGAGCCGGGCGGCCCAGATGGCTTCGGCGGCGCGCGCGCTGGCCAGGTCGTCGCGGTGCGCGTAGAGCGCGTCGGGGTCGGCGTTCGCCGGCGGGGTCTGGTGCGGGGCGGCCGCCGCCTGTAACGTCCGCGCGGCTGTCGACTCTGTACCTGCAGCGTAGATGTCGGATGGGCCGCCGCCGAGGCCAAGACCAAGGACAAGGGCGATGTACAATACGCGCATGCAGGACATCATTCGCCAGCTGCTCGCCGAGCTGGGGGAGGATCCGTCGCGCGAGGGCCTGCTCGACACGCCGAAGCGCGTCGAAAAGGCGCTGCGGTTTCTGACGAGCGGCTACACGGCCGACGTCGACTCGGTGCTCAACAACGCGCTGTTCACCGTCGATTATAACGAGATGGTGATCGTCAGGGACATCGACTTCTACAGCCTCTGCGAGCACCACTTGCTGCCGTTCTTCGGCCGATGCCACATCGCCTACATCCCCCAGGGGAAGGTGATCGGGCTCAGCAAGATCCCGCGGCTCGTCGAAGTCTTCGCCCGGCGCCTGCAGATCCAGGAGCGGATGACGAGCCAGATCGCCGAGGCGATTCAGGAGAAGATCGCGCCGCTCGGGGTCGCCGTCGTGATGGAGGCCACGCACCTGTGCATGGCGATGCGCGGCGTCGAGAAGCAGAACTCCCTCGCGGTCACCAGCGCCATGCTCGGCGTCTTCCGCGAGGACGCCCGCACCCGGATGGAATTCCTGGAGCTGATCAAGCGTCCGGAACTGTCCGGACGCGCCTCGCAGCCGGCGCTCGACCTCGCCTGCGCCGCCGACTGATGCGTCCGCCGGCCATCGGCCGCGCCTGACATGCCGATCAGCGTCGTCGCCGCGCTGATCTTCACCGCCACGTACGTCGTGCTCGCGGCCGGCCGTCTGCCCTACGTCCGGATCGATCGCACCGGCGCGGCGGTGGTCGGCGCGATCCTCATGATCGCGACCGGCGTGCTGCCGCTCGCCGACGCGTACGCTGCCATCGACTACCGCACCATCGTCCTGCTGTTCGGGATGATGATCCTGATCGCCAGCCTCCGGCTCGCGCGCTTCTTCCGCATCCTGGCGGCCTCGATCGTCCGGCGCGTGCAGTCCCCCGCCGCGCTGATCGCCGCCACCGTGTTCGCGAGCGGCATCCTCTCGGCGCTCTTCGTCAACGACACGATTTGCCTCGCGTTCACGCCGATCCTGATCGACGTCGCCGAGGCGCGCGCGATGCGGCCGCTGCCGCTCCTGCTGGCGCTTGCGACGGGCGCCAACGTCGGCAGCGTCGCGACGATTACCGGGAACCCGCAGAACATGCTCATCGCGAGCCTCTCGCGCGTCGGCTACGTGCCGTTCGCGCGGGCGCTCGCGCCGGTCGCCCTCGTGGGCCTGGCGATCGACGCCGGCGTGCTCGTGTGGATGTTCCGGCGCGACCTGCACGCGGCCGCCCCGCCGCCGCGGCGCGCCGCCGGCCGCGCGATCCACCGGCGCCTGATGATCAAGTCGACCGCGGTGGCGGCCGCGATGCTGTGCGGCTTCCTCGCCGGGTTCGAGCCCGCGCTCGTGGCCGCGCTCGGCGCGGCCGTGCTGCTGGTATCCCGCGGCGTCAATCCCCGGAAACTCTACGACGGCGTCGACTGGGATCTGCTGATGCTGTTCATCGGCCTCTTCGTCGTCGTGGCCGGGGTGGAGCGCGCCGGCATCGACCGGCGGCTCTTCGCGTGGCTCGCGCCCGCCGGCGTCGGGACGATGGCGGGGCTGGCGGCCGTCACGGCCGTGGCGGCCAACGTCATCAGCAACGTGCCCGCGGTCATGCTCTTCACGAAATTGATCCCGCACCTGCCGGACCCGCGCGCGGCATGGCTGACGCTCGCGATGGCGAGCACGCTGGCCGGCAACCTCACGGTGCTCGGCTCCATTGCGAACCTGATTGTCGTGGAGGGGGCGCGGCGGCGCGGCGTGACGATCTCGTTCGCCGACTATCTTCGCGCCG
>DASUKS010000289.1:0-11886 GCA_036278595.1 Dehalococcoidia bacterium | reverse complement strand
TCGGCGGGCTCGGGCTGCCGCTGCTCGCCGACTTCGTGCTTGCCGGTCTGCGGTTCCATCTTGTGCATCAGCTCCCGCACGCGCGCCCGCCCACCGGCACCGATGTCGTCGTCTTCGGCCACAGCCACCGTCCGCTCGTCGAGCATCGCGGCGACGTGCTGTACGTGAACCCGGGCGCCGCCGGGCGCGTCGGATTCCATCGCCTGCAGACCGTCGCGCTGCTCGAAACCGCGCGCGGCCACATCGCGGAGGCGCGCATCGTCGAGCTCGGCGTGCGCGAGCAACGGCGGAAGGCGGGCTGATGGCGCTGCTCGACGACCTCGACCGCGAAGCGGAGGCCTTCACCGAAGCGCTCGAACGCGAGACGTACCTGAACGGCTCCGGCCAGAAGGACGACCTCGAGCTGGCGCCGATCTACGCGCGGCACACGCGGCTCTTCGCGCGTGAGACCATCGACGAGCTGCGGCGTGCGGACCCGAATGACGAGCGCTACCCGGAGCTGCGCCGGCTCGTCGTCGAGGGCAATCTCGACGCCGCCGGGAGCGAGCTGACCGAGGCCGTGAGTGACCGCGAGACGCACGACTCCGTCGAGTGGGACGGCGAACACCTGCCCTATCGCGCCGTCGCGCCGATGGTCCGCAACGAGCCCGTCGCGGTGCGGCGCCACGCGCTCGAGCGGGAAGGCCTCGGCGGCCTCGACGTCACCGCCGTCCAGCGGGAACTGCTCGCGGACGCGGGGCCGTAGCCGCTATCCCACACCACCAGCGACGCACGGCTCTGCAGCGGCGCGTCGTCGCCTCTGCGCAGCCCGCTGTCATCCTGAGCGAAGCGAAGGATCTCCTCGTCGGCCGCGAACCACACATCTGTACTACGCGCGCTCGCGGGTCGATCCTACACCAGCGGAGAGCGTGGTCGACGAAGACCTACTCCTCGCGCTGGTCCGGGTCGTACAGGTCGTAGTTTGCCGCCTGCCCCGCCATCGACCCTTCGTGCGCCGCCGTCACGATCTGATGCGCGAACATTCGCGTAACGTCGCCCGCCGCGTACACGCGCCCGATGTTCGTCCGCTGCTCGACGTCGCACGTGATCCATCCGTGCGCGCTCGTCGCGACGCCGACGGACTGCGCCAAGGCCGAATTCGGCGTCGCGCCCTGCTGGTTGAACATCGCATCGGCCTCGATCGCACGGCCATCGTCGAGGCACACGCTGTGCATCATCCCGTCGTCGCCCTGCACGTCGGCGATGCACCCCTCGTACAGCGGCACGTCGCGCCGTGCGAGGTCGCCGCGCTTCTCGTCGCTCAGATCCGACTCGCCCTCCCGCCGGTTCGTCACGAAACTGACGCGCTCGGTGAAGTTCACGAGCTGCATCGCCGTCACCGCTGCGTCGTCGTCGTGCCCGACCACGACGACGCGCTGGTCTCGCACCTTGAAGCCATCGCAGGTGATGCACCAGAACAGCGATCGCCCGACGTAGTCGCGCATCAGCTCGAAGTCGGGAAAGAGGTCGCTCGCACCGGTCGCGAAGGTCAGCGTGCGCGCCCGATATTCGCGCCGCTCGGACGTCGCGCGGAACACGCCGTCGTCATGCGCGACGGCAGCCACGTCGTCGGCCATGAACTCCGCGCCAAACCTGCGCGCCTGCTCGCGCCCGCGCTCGCGCAGGTCCGTCGACGCGATCCCCTCCGGAAACCCCAGGTAGTTCTCGTTGACCTCGTGCGAGGTCGAGCGGCCGTGCCCGCGGTCGACGACGAGCACCGAGCGGTTGAAGCGCACGAGGTAGATGGCGGCGCTCAGCCCCGCCGGCCCGCCGCCGATAATCAGCGCGTCGTACGTGCGCTCCATGCGCTCAGTGTCGCGGAAGCGACGCGAGCCGCCGATTGCCCGATCAGCGCGTCAATGCCCCCGTAACGCAGCGCCCCGATCCAGCTACCAGCCTCTATCGTTCAGCGTCTCATGCGTTGAGAGGATGGTTGGCCGACGGTCGTCACACGTCCAGCGCGCGCTCGATCTCGTCCCTTCGCCCGGGGTACACCTCCCCGAACGCGCGCAGCATGCCGAAGCAGCCGCTGATCATCATGTCGCCGTGCGGCGTGGCCATATACGGATGCAGCTCGCTGCGGCGGATCTTCCCCCGCTGCGGTCCGGTGACCGCGACGATCGGCGCCGCGTCCGCCGCGTGGCCATCGTGCGCGGCGTAGAACACACCGTGGCCCTTGCTGTTGAACACCTCTTCGTGGCGCAGGTCACCGCTGAGGAGCCGTCGCGTGAAGTCTTCGATCTGCTCGGGCGTCATCTCGCCGGTGTGATGCTCGTAGAGGCTGATGATCGACGTGGCGCGCAGGTGGAACGCCAGCGCGTGCATGTTTCCCAAGTTCAGCACCAGCTGCTCGCCCGCCTCCCGCACCTTCGGGTCCTGCAGCGCGCCCAGCGCCGCCGCCGGCCCCGTATCGAGAAACGCGATGGGCGTCTCGCCGTCCTGGCGCCGCGCCGTCTCGACCATCGCCCGGGCGCGCGTCAGGTACGGCGGCAGCGCATCCGGCGCATAGGCGAACGCGAGCAGGTCGTTCCGCGCCTCGACGACGCGCCGCAGGTGGTCGAAGCGGAACAGGCGGTCAGAGTAGCCGGGCGGCGATGCCCCGTGGTCGAGGCACCCGAGCGCGAGCCCATCAAACCGTGGCGACACGTCAAACGCGGCGAGGGCCGCGCGGATCGCGTCGAGGTCCAGATCGCGCAGCTCGATGCGCTCGACGTCGCGGAGCGCCTGCGCCTCGTCCTCGCTCACAACGCGCACGCCCATGCGCTCGACCTGCTCGAGGTCGTCGTCGAACGTCTTCGCGGCCTCCGGGGTGGCATACGCCACGCGGCCGCGCGCGATGTGGTCCTCGAGCGCCCAGCTGCAGGGCCCGCCACCCTGGATGACGCCCGTCAACAGCAGCGGCCGGCCGGCGGCGGTCGCGCGTCGTATGCGGCCCGCGGCGACCTGCGTCGCGCTGGGCATCACCATCTTGATGCTGTTCTCGATCGGCTGTTCCGAATCGAACAGCAGGATGTCCTGTGTGCCGGTGCCCATGTCGAGCGCGAGGATCTTCACAGGGACAGCGTAGCAACGGCCGGCGCGTTGGGTGAGAGGAGGGGGCGCCGGTGCGACGCCCCTTCGTCTCCTTCCTCAGCGAAGATGGCGAACGGCCGCCCCCGGCAGGACGTGGGAGCGGCCGTTCATGGAGAGAGGGGAAGCCGGTGTGAATTGCGTCAGGTGGTGGTGTCGCCGTCATCGCCGGAGAGGGACCCGGCAGCGAACTGGTAGAGAAGCACGGCGCTGGAAACGAGGACGACCATGGCCAGGGAGATGGCGAACTGCATGTGACCTCCGTGTCAGAACATGCGTACTGTAGAACAGACGTACGGAGATGTCAAGCACAAACCGAACACATTTACTGGAGTCGAGCCGCGTCTGAAGCTCTTGCGGCCTCTGCGTCCATGCGCGCTGGACATAAGCCATCGATCCGCGCCTGCCCCTGTGCTATCTTCCCTTTCGCCGCGCGGATCCCCACCAGCACCGCGCCGACTGGAGCCCATGGACTCTGCCCTGCTGACATCGCGCGCCGCCGCCGGTGATCTCGAGAGCTTCGGACAGCTCTACGACGGCTACTTCAACCGCGTCTACGACTTCGCCTGGCGCCTGCTCCGCGATGCCGACGCCGCCGGCGCCGCCACGAGCGCCACCTTCCGCCGCGCAGCCGGTGACCTCCGCGCGGTTGGAGCAGCCGGCGACTTCGGCGCGTGGGTGCTGCTCGCCGCCGCGGCCGATGCCCTCCCGCGCGCCGAGGCAACTGCCCGCGCGCACGCGCAGGCGATCTACGAAGAAGCGTTCGGCAGCTTCGACGTGCCCGACCCCTGCCTGGTGCGCGATGCGCGGCTGCTCAACGGCGACGCCGCGCTCGGCTGCACTATCTGGGAGGCGGCGACCACCTTCGGGCCGCGCGACTACGCCGCGCTTGACCTGCACCTGCGGCAGCATCTGCCGCCCGGCGCGCTCGCCGAGACGCTCGGCGTGCCGAAGGGCAATGCCGGAGCCGCCATCGAGCGCCTCGAGCGGGCAGCCGACGAGACGATGCTCGCGTACGTGCTGGCCCGGCGCGGCGTTGCGGCCTGCGAGGCGCTTCGCAACGTGCTCGCCGAAGCGGGCTTCCCACCATTCACCGAGTCCGTGCAGGTTGCCGTGGAGGCACACGTCGCGACCTGCGCCGTCTGCCAGGGCAACCGCGCGCTGCCCGCGAAGCCGACCGAAGTGCTCGCCGCGTTCGCCCCCGTCCAGGCGCCGTTCGCGCTCAAGGGCGACACCTGGCGCGCGATCGCCAGCGCGTGGCGGCGGGGCGGCGCGCGCGCCACCGTGCTGACCGCAGAGCCCGCCATGGCCGCCGCCGGCGCGGGCGGCCTCCGGGAACCGCCGTACGGCGCGGCGCCGGTCGCGACGCTGGATCGCGGCTTCGGCGGCTCCGGGTTCGATGGCGGGACGGGCGTCCCCACGACGTTCGGCGATGACGGCAGCCGCAACTGGATCTGGTTCGCGGCCGCGGCCGTCGGCATGCTCGCCGTCGCGTTCATCGTCGGCGGCATCGCCGTCGGCGCATTCGGGTTGGGCAGCGGTGGTGGCAACGGCGGCGGCGCTGCCGTGGCCACGCACACGAGCACGCCGCCCCCTGCCGAGACCGTCTCGCCGACGCCGACGCTCGGCGTGCATATCGACAGTCCGACGCCGGCGCCTCCCGTGACCGAGACCCCGGCGCCCTCCGAGACGCCGACCGTCGCGCCGGTGACACCGACGCCGGTCCCGCCGACGCCGACCCCGGCGCGTGCCACGCCGACCCGCGCGGTGCCCACCCCCGCGCGCACGACGGGCCCGGCAGCAACGCCCACGCCGGGTGGCCCACCGACGCCGACGCGGACGCCCTCGGTGCCGGCGCCGCCCTGACCGACCGGATCGTCGGTATTGGCCCGAGGACGGCCTCCGCATAGCAGAATCAGCCCTCACCGTCCGAATATTTCAGCGGGAGTGGCGCTGTCGCCAGGCAGCGCCGACGACGCGCATGCCAGACTCGGAGCCGACCGGCGAGCGACGGCCCTTCGCGTGGCTGTTCGACATGCCACCCCACACCGAGCGCACGATCCGCATGGAGTCGCTGATCGCGCGGCTGCGGCTGTTCGTCATCCTCATCAACATCTTCACGATCGGCGCCCTGCTCGACACGCGCGGGTACCACGTCGATACCGCATGGACGATCAACGGCCTCGCGCTCTGCTGGGCGCTGCCAGTCGTGATCCTGCAGCCGTACAAGCGCTGGCGCGTCTTCCAGACCAGCGTTGTCACCGCGCTCGTCGACTCGATCTTCGTGGCCGCGCTGGTTGCGGTGACGGGCGCGGACAACAGCCCCTTCTACCTGCTCTACGTCCTGTCCGTTGCCGCCGTCGCCATGCGCTTCGACCTGCGGCAGGCGCTCGTCTTCTGCCTGCTCTACATGTGCACGTACACCATCGTCTTCGTCGCCGGCTCCGGCCCGGACGCGAACGGGATGGGGGTGCTGTTGATCCGCCTGTCGTACATGTTCTTCATCGCCCTCGGCGTCGGGCACCTCGCGCGGGAGGAGGAGGACCGCTCGCGCCAGATCGAGGTCATCGAGCGGCTGCATGCGGAGAACAACAAGCTAATGTCACGGAGCGAGAAGGCCGCGCGCGTCGATCGGCTCACCGGCCTGCTGAATCGCGCCTCGTTCGAGAAGGACGCCCACCGCGAGCTGCGCCGCGCGCGCGCCGGCGGCAGCTACGTCAGCGTGCTGTTCTGCGACATGGACCATCTGAAGCGCATCAACGACGAGCTGGGGCACGACATCGGCGACCGCGTGCTCAAGCAGGCCGGCGCCGCCCTCAAGCGGTGTCTGCGCGCGAACGAGTTCATCGGCCGCTACGGTGGGGACGAGTTCGTCGTGGTGCTGCCGAACCTCACGCGCGAGACGGCATTCGAGCGTGCCGAGCATTTCATCGAAGGCATCGCCGGCGTGAACGAGAGCCTCCCCGAAGACCTGCACGTCGGCCTGAGCGTCGGCATTGCCACGTGCCCGTTCGATGCGAACGAGTACACCACGCTCGTCAAGCTGGCCGACCAGGCGATGTACCTCGCGAAGCGCGACGGCGGCAACCGCATCCGCACGGCGAACGACCTCCGTCTCTTCTGGGAGGAGATCCCCCACAGCGCGGCGTAAGCGGCGCATCACCCGTCGGTGGGGTGCACCCGGACACCGCTCGGATCGATCACGAAGAACCGCTGCATCCGCTCTGAGTGCACCACCAGTAACTCATTGAGCGAAGTTATCTTCGCGGCGACATCGCCAGGCGGAAGACGGAACAAGACGATGCCGAAGTGGCTCGTCCCCCGTCGTACCGCAAGCTCTCCGAAGTCGAGGTCGTTCGTGATCAGGATCCTCCGCTCACGCCGGGCGATCTCAAGGACCTCATCGTCCGACAGGGCACGGGGGTAATCGTGGATGTGCAGTCATGACCTTGTCGCGTGAGGAAGAGCGCAAGTCGATGCTCTACGTTCTCGTCGAGGAGGAACTTCACTCCTCGGCGTTGGCGCCGGCGTCCTGCGCGGGAGCTCCTGCACCCCGCTCGACCATCGACTGCGCAAACGCGAGGCAGGCTTTGACGTCGTCCATGGTCAGCCGCGGATAGTCGGTGAACAGATCACTGAAGTCGGGATGGCGCGCCAGGTAGCTCAGGACGAGCTCGACTGGAATCCGCGTCCCGCGAACAACGGGCTTACCGGAAAGGACACGCGGATCGCGGACGATCCGCGTCACATCGGCAGGTTGCTCTTCGGCGACCATATCGGCACCTCGTGCCGTCATAATACAGCGGTCGTCCATCCGGCCGGGTCTCAGGCGATGTAGCGATCGAGTGGGCTGATGCCGCTGTTCGCATCCTTCCCCGAAGCATGGCGCTGGTTTGTCGACGGCGGCGAGCTGGTCGGCATCGACGAGCAGCGCGACAGCTTTGCCGCCGGCCGCGCGCAGTTCCTCTCCTTCCAGGCGCCCGCGATCGACGCCCGTATCGTCGACCTCGCGCGCACGGTGCGTGACGAGCTGCGCGACGTCGATGGCCTGCTGCCACTCGACGACGACCTGCTGCACTGCACCGTCCGCCCGGCCGGCTTCCAGGTGCTCGCGAAGCGCCGGCCCGACGACGTGCTGCGCGAGGAAGTCGCGCACATCGGCGAGCGCGCGGCGGCGGCGCTCGCGAGTCGGCGCCCCATCGAGGTCACCGTCGGGCCGGTGAACATCTTCCCCGACGCGCTGGTCCTCGAGGTGCACGACCGCGGCGAGCTCGGCGCGATGCGGTCCGCGCTCGCCGGCGTGACGCCCGCGCAGGATCCGAACCGCTGGCCGGGCGCGCCGGAGTTCCTGCCGCACATCTCGCTCGCGTTCTTCGCCGATACGTCGTGCGCGGCGGCGCTGCGGGAGCGGCTGCCGGCGCTCCGCGAGCGGCAGCCCGTCGCTTCCCGCATCGCGCGCCTCGACTTCGCCCGCTGGTGGTTCGTCGGCGATCCCCGTGAGCAGCCGGAGCTCGATGTCCTTCGGTCGTACAGGTTCGGCGGCTGACCGATCAGGGATTCCCCTTCAGTGTCCTCTCCCCGGAAATCGCGGGCGCGACCTATGGGAGCGCCCGTAGGCGAGCGCGTAGTGTGCGGGGCGTAGGGAAGGAGGCAGGGACGCCGCTTCCCGCTCGGAGGACACATGAGAGCGCTTCCGCACCGCGTCGACAGCGTCCGGATGGAGGTCGTCACCAACACCTTCGTCGCATCGGGCGCGCCCGATGGCATCCACGACCTCGGCCGGCTGCTCGAGCAAATGAACGCCGCTGCGCTCGGTGACAGCATCGAGCTGCACGATGCCGCACTGCGGCCGCTCTACCGCGCCGCGCGCCCGCTCCGGCTCGACGCGCCGATCGTCGTCCGCCGCGAGCAGGTGATCTTCTGCAACTTCGAGGGCCCGCACTTCACCCGCGGAGACGCCGACACGCCGATGGCCGACGCGCCCGTGCTCCTGCTCGTCCCGCCGTTCCAGATCCGCGGCGTCATCGCCTGCCGGCCCGATACGGACCGCACGCAGGGGCTCCGCGGCCAGCTCGACCGCTTCTTCGTGGTGCGCGATGCCTGCGTGTACGACGCCGAAGGCAACGAGCTCGGCGCCGGCGAACAGATCGTCGTCAACGGCGCCGCCGTCCAGATGATGAGCGCGACGTCGCTGCACATCCCGTCGCTCCAGGCCGCGCCCGTGCGCATCGAGCGCCTGGACGACGACGAGGAAGACGAAGCGGACGCCCTGACCCGGTTCCGCGTCGCCTGACGCCGTCGGGCGCGCCGGCTGACCTGCACGTTCGCTTCCGCGCAGGTACGATGCCTCATCGGTTGAGGAGGCGTCCATGTCCGACGGCACCCGTGTCATCGTCTCTGGCAGCGGCAAGATGGGCCGCGCGATCCTCGAGGCGGTCGAGGCCGCGGACGGCATGACGCCCGTCGGCGTGATCGAGGGCTTCGCGGAAGCCGAGACGCTCGTCCTCTCGTCGGGCACATCCGTGCCGATGGCGGCTGAGCCGGCGGAGGCGTTCGCGGCCTGGCCAGCCGATGTCGTTATCGACTTCACCAACGCCGCCTGGACACCGCGGGTCGCCGATGCCGCGGTCGAGCACGGCGTGCGGCCGGTCATCGGCACGAGCGGCATCAGCGACGCCTACGTCGCGTCGCTCGCCGAGCGCTGCCGCGAGCGGAAGCTCGGCGGCCTCGTCGCCGCGAACTTCGCGCTCGGCGCCGTGCTGTTGATGCACATGGCGAAGATCGCGGCCCCGTTCTTCGACGCGGCCGAGATCATCGAGCTGCACCATGACCAGAAGGTCGATGCCCCATCCGGTACAGCGATCGCCACCGCGCGTGGCATGGCGCAGGCGCGCGGCCGGCCGTTCGCGCGCAACGTGCCCGAGAGCGAAACCATCGCCGCCGCTCGCGCTGCCGAGATCGAAGGGGTGACCCTGCACGCCGTTCGGCTCCCCGGGCTCGTTGCGCACCAGGAAGTGATCTTCGGCGGCCAGGGCCAGACGCTCACGATCCGCCACGACTCCATCGGCCGCGACTCGTTCATGCCCGGCATCCTGCTCGCCGTCCGCGAAGTGATGCGCCGGGAGGAGTTGGTCGTCGGTCTCGACGCGCTCATCGGCCTCGCGTAGGAGTCAGCGCAGGAGCGCGAGCGCCCAGTCGGGCACGCCGGCGTCGGGGACCGCGTCGTAGTTCGGGAAGTACGGCTTGACGTCGAGCACCGGCGTGCCGTCGATCGCGTCGAGTCCCTCGACCCGCAGGATGTTGCGACGCCGCTTCAGCAGGCGAACGACCGAAACGCCCAGCGGGCTCGGCCGCAGCTGGCTACGCGTGGCCAGCACGCCCTGCTCGGGGATGCGGTTGTCGCCGCGCGGCCGGACACGTTCCCGCAGCTCCGACTCCGGCACCCGGTCGAAGGCGAAGATCACGAAGATGTGCGAGTACCCCTCGATGCCATCGAGCAGGTCCGTAAGCTCCTCGCGCAGCACGACGTCCGAGCGGACGAAGGCCCAGCCGTCTGGCTGCGGCGTCGGGATGCCGTTCCGTACGACGCCGATCGGCCGCATGCTGATCGGCTCGCGAGGGATGATCGGGCCGCGTCGGGGACCGAGCGTAGCGCGAATCCAGTCGAGAAATCGGAACCACAGCGACATGCCGGGAGTCTACAAGGCCGCCATGGACAGTTCACAGCACGCGCGAGGTCGCGTGCAATCGTTCGGGGACTGGCTACGCCGGCGCCGGCACCGCGGCCGGCGGACCGACGACGATGCGCAGGTTTTCCGCCGCCCGCATGCCGAGCGTGATCACCTGCCCGTCGATGCGCAGCGCGAGCGTCGAGTTGTAGGAGGCGACATCGATCACTTCGACCTGCGCGCCCGGCTTCAGGCCGTTCTTCTCGTAGAACGCCATCAGGTCGTGGTCGTCTTCAGCTTCTTCGTTGATGCCGTCGAGCGTCCACGTCTCACCCGCGGTCGCGGTCGAGAGCGGCCGGGTGGCCGGGCGGGTCGCCGGATCGAGGCCAGGGAACGGATTCCCGTGCGGGCAGGTCGTCGGATTGCCGAGCACCGCCATGATGCGCTCTTCCACCCGCGGCGTGATCGTGTGTTCGATGAGGTGCGCCTCTTCGTGGGCGTCCGCCCAGTTCAGGCCGAGGATGTCCACCAGCAGCCGCTCCGTGAGCAAGTGCCGCCGCTTGATCGACTCCGCCGCGGCGAGCCCGGCCGCCGCCAGCGTGATCTCCTTCGAGTCGCTTATGTCGACCAGGCCATCCCGCTGCATCCGGTGGACCGTGTTCCAGACGGTCGGCGCCGTCACGCTCATCTTCTCCGTCAAGCGCGCCGCGATCACGACACGACCCTCCTGGGTCATGTTGTAGATCTCCATCAGGTAGTCCTCGATGATCGAAGAAGGCTTATGTGGCATGACGACGCAATTATAGCCTCGCCCGCCGATCCTGCTTAAAACGTCCATTCGGCACTGGCGGACGATGCCGATATAGTGTTGACTAACACTAGAGTTTAGCACAGGCTAAATCAAAACTAAGCGGCCGCCAGGCTAACGAAGGAGCGCTCGTGCTCTTCTCCTTCCTCGTCACGCTTCGCGAGGGCATCGAGATCGCTCTCGTCATCACGATCCTCCTCGGGTATCTCCGCAAGATCGACCAGAAGCAGCACTTCCGTGAGATCTGGATCGGCGTCGTCGGCGCCGCCGCCCTCTCCGTCGCCATCGCCATCGGGCTCGAAGTCGCCTCGCGCGAGATGAACGGTCGCGTGCTCGAGGCGTTCGAGGGCTTCACGATGCTGTTCGCCGTCTGCGTGCTCACGTGGATGGTCTTCTGGATGAAGGGCCAGTCCGCCGGCATCTCGCGCGAGCTGCGTGATCAGGTCGACAGCGCCCTCTCCGGCGGTTCGGTGGTCGCGCTCACGCTCCTTGCGTTCTCGTCCGTCGGGCGCGAAGGCGTCGAAACGTCGCTCTTCCTCTTCGCCGGCTCGACGACGACCGCTTCCAACGCGCAGTTCGTCGCCGGCGGCCTGCTCGGGTTCGCGATCGCCGCCGCCGCCGGCGTCGTCATCTACTACGGCGCCGCTCGCCTGCCGCTACGCGCGTTCTTCCTCGCGACGGGCGTCGCGGTGATCGCGCTCGCCGCCGGCATGCTGGCCAACGCTATCGGTGATTTCCATGAGGCCGCGCTCCTCACAAACATCGGCGTCCGCCCGTGGGACACCGAGACGACGCTCTCGATGACGTCGACGTTCGGCAAGTTCCTGCATACCGTCTTTGGCTACGACTCCGCGCCCGCGATGGCGCAGATCGTCGCCTACTGGGCGTACCTGCTGCTGGCGCTCGGGGCCTTCCTCGCCTGGCCGTCGCGGAAGCCGGCCGCGCCGCGCGCCGACACGCAACCCGCACGGTCGCTCGCCGAACAGCCGTAAGCCCGAAGGAGTCAGACAACATGCGACGTCAGATGTGCTGTCTCGCGGCGGCAGGCTTCGCCGCGGCCATCCTCATGACGGCCTGCGGAAGCAGCGGCGCCGGCGGCCGCCCGGTCGATATCACGCAGGCCGACCAGGGCTGTACGCCGGCGACGATTGCGGCGACGCCCGGCGAGAAGCTGAAGCTCGTCGTGCACAACACGAGCGGCAAGGACTACGAAGTCGAAGGCATCGACGGCACGAAGCTGGAAGAGGTCGTCGTACCCTCCGGCAAGACCCGCACGCCGGGCTACAACGTCCCGAACGAGCC
>DASUKS010000288.1:0-4322 GCA_036278595.1 Dehalococcoidia bacterium | reverse complement strand
ACGCCGGCGCGCCGGCGCTGTACGACGGGTGCGCGCGCAGCAGCGGGACGCAGTCGAACACGGGCGTGGCGTTCACGTGGGAGTTGCAGTGCGTAGGGAACGGCACGACGATGCTGCATCTCCAGTCGGGCGATGAGATCGGCGACATCCTCGCGACCAACTTCGTTACGTCGGCGGGCCAGGCGCCGGCGACGACGCAGGACGCCACCATCACGTGCAGCGGGCTCCCGACGCCGACGCCATCGCCCACGGCGACACCCACGCCGTAGCGAGGTCGGCGCGAGTATGATTGGCCATGCACTTCCGACTGCGGTGGCTGGTCGTGTTCGTCGTCGTGCTGGGCGTCGCCGGCGCGGTGGCGTGGTTCGCGACGCGCGGCGTATCGGGCGGCGGAGGAGCCTTCGCCGCGCGGCCGGGTAGCCCGACGATCACGGCCGACGCGGCGATCCAGACGGCCGTTGCTGACCTTCCCCTGGGCGTCGAAGCGGACGGCGCTACGGAACACGCGATGCTCCGCACCTATGGCGCGATCGCCGATCTTCGCAGCACCGGGGGGTACATGAGTGATTACCCGGTGTGGCGCGTTAGCCTGGCGGGCTCCGTCCGGGCGGAGAATCCGCCTCTCGGCCACGGCTCCGACGGCTACGGCACGGACACCTTCTACCTGGACGCGTACACGGGCGCGGTGATCCGGCGCGTGCACGACAGCACGCCGGTGCCGTTCCCGACGCCGACCATTGTCGCGAAGCGCGACGGGCCGGTCATCGATGCTGCGGCGGCGAAACTGGCCGTCTTTCAGTACGGAAAGCAGTCGATCGATGCCGACACCGTTCAGGCGCACTTGCTGACGTTCGCCGAGATTCCCGACAGCATTTCGTCCCTTCTCCACCCGCACGCCAGCGACTATCCAGTCTGGGTGGTGAGCGCGTCTGCGGCTGACGCCGACCGCATCGGCAGGAACAAGCCGACCACCGACACGTTCTACGTCGACGGCTACACCGGTGACGTGTGGGTGGAGAACAGGGCAGTTGCAGGCACGCCTACGCCTTAAACAGCTGCTTCGGATGGCGCCGCGCCTCGATCGGCGCGCCGGCGAACCTGCGTATTCCTTCCGCTTCCGCAACAATCGATGCAATGCGGGCGCCGCATGGAGATTGCACGACCGGGGAGGCGCGAATCTGCTAGGCTTTCCGGCGGTGGGATAACTGGAAGGAACCATGGCCAAGGCGCCCGACAGGGCGGAAGTCGCCCTCGGGAATCCAAGCTTCGTCTGGCGGTTCGGGCAGGACCGCCGGCTCGACCTCATCCGGAAGTACGCGCCCCTCGAAGGCCGCCGCATCCTCGACATCGGCTGCGGGCTCGGTGTCTACGTGCGCAAGTTCCGGCAGTTCAGCGACCGCGTCGCCGGTATCGACATCGACCCGAAGCGCCTGCGTGAGGGCGCGCGGACGACGCCGGGCCTGCTGCTCGCGGTCGGCGAGCATCTGCCGTTCCGCGAGGGCGCGTTCGACGTCATCGTGCTGAACGAGGTCATCGAGCACGTGCAGGACGACCGCGCGACGCTGCGCGAGGCGATGCGGGTGCTGGCGCCGGGCGGGCACGTCGTGATCTACGCGCCGAACCGGCTGTTCCCCTTCGAGACGCACGGGATCTACGTCGGCGACCGGTTCGTCTTCGGGAACATCCCGTTCGTCAACTGGCTGCCGGACCCGGTGCGCAACCGGCTCGTGCCGCACGCGCGCGCCTATACGAAGAAGGGGATCCGCCGCACGTACCGCGGCCTCGATGCCGACGTGCGGGCCGAGACGTACGTGTACCCGGGGTTCGACAACATCATCGCGCGGCGGAAGCGCTTCGGCGGCTTGCTGCGCGCCGCGCTGTACCGCGCCGAGCACACGCCGGCGCGCATGTTCGGGCTGTCGCACTTCGTCGTGCTGGAGAAGCGCGGAGGGCCAGGGGAGGGGGCGGCCGCGTAAGGGGCGGCCGTCCGGGGAGGAAGAGTTGGCAAAACATCCGGCGACGCGCCGCGTCATACGCGAGCGCCTGAAACTGGGACGCATCCCGCGCGGCGGGAACTCCGCGCGCTGGCTGCAGCTCGCGGGCCTGCTGATGGGCGCCGGCCTCATCGCCGTCGCGGCGATGGGCGTGACGGGCTTCGTCGTCTACCGCTCGTACGCAAGCGGTCTCGAGTCGCCGGCGGAGGTGATCGCCAGCCAGCCCTCGGGCGGCGCGCGCATCTACGACCGGCACGGCAACCTGCTATACGAGTACGTCGACGACCGGTCGGGGCTGCGGTCGCCCGTGAAGCTGCAGGACGTCTCGCCGTACCTCATCGCGGCGACGATCTCGACCGAGGACTACAGCTTCTGGTCGAACCCGGGCGTGAACATCCGCGGCCTGGCGCGTGCGGGGCTCGAGGCGGTGCACCTGCGCGCTGCCGACTCGACGAACACGACGGGCGGCAGCTCGATCACGCAGCAGCTCGTGAAGAACATCTACATCGCGCCGGAGGACCGCGCGAAGCGTTCGTACTCGCGCAAGCTCAAGGAGACGGTGTACGCCCTCGAGCTGACGCACGACTACTCGAAGGACCAGATCCTCGAGTGGTACCTGAACCAGATCCCGTACGGCGGGCTGTATAACGGCGTCGAGGCGGCCTCGCTCGGCTACTTCGGCAAGCACGCGAAGGACCTGAACCTCGCCGAAGCGGCGACCCTCGCCGGCATCCCGGCGTGCCCTTCCTGCTACGACCCCGTGACGAACCCGCAGGGCGCGCTCGCCCGGCGCAACGAGATCCTGCAGATCATGCACACGCGCGAGAAGACGACCGTCACCGAGAAGGACGGCACGAAGCTCAACGCGACGAAGATCCAGGTCGACCAGGACGGCAAGGACGTCACGATCACCGACCCGGAGTTCTACCTGACGTACGCCGCGCCGATGAACATCGTGCCGCAGCGGTTCCCCGTGCAGGCGCCGCACTGGGTGTTCAACGTCATTGAGCCGGAGCTGATCGCGCGGTTCGGGAAGGAGGCGCTGTACAGCGGTGGCCTTCGCGTGACGACGACGCTCGACCTCGACCTGCAGAACAAGGGGCAGGCGGCGCTCAATAACTGGGTCAGCCAGTTCGAGGCGCAGTCAGGCGCCCATAACGGCGCCATGGTCGCGATGGATCCGAAGACGTCCGAGGTGCTCGTCTACATCGGCTCGCGCGACTACTTCAACGACGCGATCGGGGGACGCAACGACAACGCGCAGGCGCTCAACTCGCCCGGATCGACGCTGAAGCCGTTCACGTACACGGCGGCGTTCGAGGACCTCGGCTGGGGACCGAATACACCGATCCTGGACACGCCGATCAGCTACCCGGACGGCGACAAGCTGTTCACGCCGAGCAACCCCGCGCACGACTTCCATGGCAACGTGCCGGTGAAGATCGCGCTCGGCAACTCGCTCAACATCCCGGCGTTCAAGACGGCGCTCTACGTCGGCGTCCCGAACGTCGTCAACGAGTACAAGAAGTTCGGGATGACGACGCTCGACGGGCACACGTATGGTCCGTCGGTCACGCTGGGCGGCGTCGACATCAACCTGTACGACGTCACGTACGCGTACACCGTGCTCGCCGGCGACGGCGTCATGCGCGGCGTGCCGACGACGAAGTCGCTCGACCCCGGCAACCGCAAGCTCGATCCGGTGACGATCCTGCAGATCACGACGCAGGACGGGAAGGTGCTCTACCCCGATACGCCCGACCACCGCGTGCAGGTGCAGGAGAACCAGATCGTGGCGCCGCAGTACGCGTACATGATCCAGAGCATCCTCTCGGACGGGAACAACTTCTGCCTGACGTACGGCTGCGGCGCATTGAGCATCGGTCGCACCTGGGGCGTGAAGACGGGGACGAGCGAGCCGTACGCGAACAGCACCGCCATCGGCGAGACGTGGACCTACGGCTTCACGCCGGACCTCGTGACGGGCGTCTGGGCGGGCAACGCCGACAACTCGCCGGTCCATAACATCCTCTCGACGTCGATTTCGTACCGCGCGGTGCGCGACTTCATGGAGCAGGCGCTGGTCGATACGCCGCCAAGCAATTTCGTCAAACCCGACGGCCTCGTGGACGTGGATGTGTGCGAGCCTTCGGGGCTGAAACCGACGCCCGCCTGCGGGCTGGTCGTGAAGAACCTGCTGCCGAAGGACAAGGCGCCGACGCAGGACGACAACTGGTGGAGCAGCGTCAAGGTCGACATCCGCAACAACCTGCTCGCGACGGAGCTGACGCCGAGCCAGTTCGTGCAGGAGCGTCGCGCGCTGACGAT
>DASUKS010000287.1:0-3424 GCA_036278595.1 Dehalococcoidia bacterium | reverse complement strand
GATGGCGCAGGCATACAACCACATGATCCTGCCGCTCGCGAACACACGCGACAAGCGGACGCAGATCGCCTGGGGCATCCGCGACTTCGAGCACCGGTACGAGCGCAAGCCGGAGGGGATGTGGCTGCCGGAGACGGCGGTGGACATTGAATCGCTCGATCTGATGGCGCGCCGCGGCATCGCGTTCACGGTGTTGGCGCCGCGGCAGGCGAGCCGGGTGCGGGCATCGGCCGGGCGCGCGTGGCGCGACGTGAGCGGCAGCCGCATCGACCCGACGCGCGCGTACGTGCAGCGCCTGCCGTCCGGTCGCTCGATCAGCCTCTTCTTCTACGACGGGCCGATCTCGCAGGCGGTCGCGTTCGAGGGATTGCTCGCAAACGGCGAGACGTTCTCGAACCGGCTGATGAGTGGCTTCAACGACCAGAGAACCTGGCCGCAGATCGTGCACATCGCGACCGACGGCGAGACGTACGGGCACCACCACCGGCACGGCGAGATGGCGCTGGCGTTCGCGCTGGAGCGCGTGCAGCAGCAGGGGCTCGCCCGGCTGACGAACTACGGCGAGTATCTCGAAGTCCACCCGGCGACGCACCTGGTCGATGTCTTCGAGAACTCGTCCTGGAGCTGCGTCCACGGCGTCGAGCGCTGGCGCGCGGACTGCGGCTGCTCGACCGGGGCCAACCCGGGGTGGAACCAGCAGTGGCGCGCACCGCTGCGCGACTCGCTCGACTGGCTGCGCGACGAGCTGGCGCCGCTCTACGAGCGCGGCTGCGGGCCGCTGCTGCGCGACGCGTGGGAGGCGCGCGACGCCTACATCGACGTGATCCTCGACCGGTCACCGACATCGGTCGATCGCTACTTCGGCGAGCAGCAGGCGCACGATCTGAGCGCGGACGAGCGCACGCGCGCGCTGAAGCTCCTCGAGCTGCAGCGGCACGCAATGCTGATGTACACAAGCTGCGGCTGGTTCTTCGACGAGCTGTCCGGAATCGAAACGGTGCAGGTGATCGAGTACGCGGGGCGGTGCATCCAGCTCGCGCGCGACCTGTTCGAGTACGACGCTGAGCCGGAGTTCTTGCGCAGGCTGTCGGCGGCGCGGAGCAACATCCCGGAGAACGGGAACGGCGCCGACGTGTATGAGCACAACGTGCGCCCGGCGATGGTGGGCCTGCCGGCGGTGGCGGCGCACTACGCCGTGACGTCCCTGTTCGAGCCTGAGGCGACGTCCGCGCGCGTGTACTGCTATGACGTCGAGCCGCAGGCGTTCCATCAGGCCGAGGCAGGGCGGGCGAAGGCGGCGGTCGGGCACGCGTCGGTGACGTCGCTGGTCACTGGTGAGCACGAGGACCTGAGTTTCGGCGTGGTGCACTTCGGTGATCACGTCGTGAGCGGCGGGGTCCGGCCATACGAAGGAAGCGCGCCCTTCGAGACGATGGCCGACGAGGTCATGACGGCGTTCGGGCGGGCCGACCTCGCCGGCGCGATCCTGCTGCTCGACCGGCATTTCTACGGGCTGACGTACTCGCTCCGTACGCTGTTCCGCGACGAGCAGCAGGCGATCATGCGGCGCATCCTGCAGCCGGTGCTGGATGAGGCGGAGTCGATGTTCCGCACGTTCTACGAGCGGAACGCGCCGCTGATGCGGTTCATCGCCGAGATCGGGATGCCATTGCCGGAGCGATTCCATGTGGCGGCGGAGCTGGCGCTGAACCAGTCGCTGCAGCACGCGCTCGACGGCAGCGCCATGGATACGCCGCGCGTACAGGCGCTGCTCGACGAGGCTCGATCAGCGGGTGTCACGCTCGACGCTTCGGGACTCGCGCTGGCTACCGAACGGGCACTGCTGGCGCTCGCGCAGAAGTGGGAGGCGGCGCCGGACGACGAGCCGCTGCTCGCGCGGCTATCGGAGGCGGCGGACCTGGTCCACGGACTGCCGTTCCCGGTCGACCTGTGGCGGGTGCAGAACATCTACTGGGCGACCGCGGGGGACGCATCTGGCGCTATGGCGGCGCGCTCGACGGCCGGGCACGCGGACGCGGTGGCCTGGCTGCAGACGTTCACCGCGCTGGGTGAGCGGCTCGGCATACGGCCGCCCGTCGCGGAGGCGGTGTAGGCGCCAGCGCGACGTACACGCCGTGCGACCGAACACCATGCGCCGTGTGTGCGGAAGGCCCGGCGCACGCGTCCACTCACGCGCCGGGCCTCCAGCCGAAACTAGGCGGCGTCGAGGAAGGGCGAAAACTGACCCGACATGCGACCGCGGCGGTCGCCGAGGCCGGCGACTTCGAGCCGGTGCATGTACTCGTTGACCTGGCGCTTGCGCACCGCCAGCAGCACCTTCAGCCCTTCGTCCATCTTCTTCGTGCCGCCGCCGAGCAGGATGCTCAGTGATTCGATCGATCCGCCGGTCGCGGTGACGCCGGTGCCGGCGAAGATCTCCTCGCCGGTGTCGAGATAGCTGTGGATCTCCTCGCGCCGCTCGGGCTCCGTCTCGAGAATGTGCTTCATGTGCATGACGCCGAACGCGACGTGGCGCGACTCGTCCTGAAGCGCGAGGCGGAACATCGATTTCTCCGCCTCGTTGTGCGAGAGCAGCTCACCGGAGCGGAAGAGCGTTTGGATGAAGCCCTCGCCGATGATGTGCATGATGGCCGACATCTCGGTGAAGTCGCGGGCGCCGATGATGCTGCGCAGGCCGGAGCCGGGCCCGCCACTCATCAGCCCGCCGCCGTTCGCCAGCGCGCGCTTGCGGAAGACGTCGAGGTGGCGCGCCTCGTCCATGATCTGCGAGGCGAGGTAGAGCTTAATCTCGTAGTGGTCGTTGCTGACCATCGGCAGCCACTGGCTCGGCGTGTCGCCCGCGATGAACTCGACCTCGGTGAGGAACGTGCAGAGCTGACTCATCGCGCGCTCGATGTCGTCGGGCAGCTCCACGAGCCGGTCCCAGGGAATGTCGGTAGCGGAGCTCCACTGCCGCTGGACCGCCTCTTCGTACAGCAGCGTCGCGTTGCGCGACCACACGTCGTTCTTCCGCAGGACGTAGCCGATGTGCGGGACGCCGACACGCGCGCCAGCGCCGCGGGGGCGCATCGTCTGGTCGCCGGCCTCATCGGGCACGTCACCGTACGGCCCGACGTTGATCTCGTCCAGGGTGAGGCCGCGCTTGCCGGGCTTCGCGCGGATGCCCCAGTCCTGCGGGGAATGCAGCCACGACAGATCCATGCCGTCGGGCAACGGGGTTTCCGTACGAAGTTCCTCGACGTTCAGCGCCACGATGTACCTCCTGCGTCCGTCTACCTTAGTGTCTGCTAAGTTACGTCGCGCGCGCGGCCGGCGCAGCGTGCCGATCGGCCCACGCCGGGGGCCGATCGGCACCTTCGCGCGGCCCGTCGCCTCAGACAGCGACGCGCCCGTGACGCCGCTC
>DASUKS010000286.1:0-7372 GCA_036278595.1 Dehalococcoidia bacterium | reverse complement strand
TCATGCACCTCAAGTACATCCTCGAGACGGAACCGGAGCGCCGCGAAGAGATCCACAGCTACCTCGAGAAGGCGGAGCCGGTGATCGTCGGCGGCGGCGCGAACGGCACGGCGCCGGTCGCGGGCGGCTCGCCGATCTTCGGCACGTCGCTCGGCATCCTCTTCGGCCACTCGGTCGGGAGCCAGGACGAGGGTAACAAGCTCGCGCTCGCGGCCTTCCGCCGCCAGCTCAACGAGTACATGCACCGGCTCGAAGTCGCGGGCATCGGCGAGCGCCGCTACCGCCTCCCCGCCGGCCTCCAGGCTGTCCTCGAGCCGCCGAAGAACTAACACCGCGCGCACACCAAACGCGAACGAAGAGCCCGGACGATGTCCGGGCTCTTTCTCGTTTGATCCATCACCCGTACTAACGCCTAACGACGAACGCCGATCTGTGCCAATCTGTGTCCATCTGTGGATCGTCCTCCACGAAGGAGCCGAGCGATGAACTACTTCCTCGCCAAGACCGACCCCTCGACCTACTCCATCGACGACCTCGAGCGCGACGGCACGACCGAGTGGGACGGCGTCCGCAACCCGGCCGCGGTCAACGCCATCAAGTCGATGAAGCCCGGCGACCGCGTCTTCATCTACCACTCGCAGGGAGAGACCGCCGTCGTCGGGCTGGCGGAGGTCGTCTCCGAACCGCGGCCGGACGCGAACGACGCGAAGAGCTGGGTCGCCGACTTCAAGTTCGTCCGTCGCGCGAAGAAGCCCGTGACCCTCAAGGACGTGAAGGAGTCCCACGAGTTCGACGACTGGGCGCTCGTCCGCATGGGCCGCCTCAGCACGATGCAGGCGCCGGCAGCCTTCAATCAGTGGCTCAAGAAGCAGGGCGCGTTCTAGCAGACCGGCGCCAGGAGGCAGGAAGAAGGAAGTAGGGACGGGATCCCGCATCCCGTCTCCCATCCGGCGCATAACCACCACCATCCCGATACATCGACTGCCCCGCGCGCTTGATACGATGATCCGATGCTGGAGCGCACCGAGATCGTGCGGACCGAGGGGCTGACGAAGCGGTACGGTTCGCTCACCGCCGTCGCCGATATGAACCTCGTCGTGTACGCGAACGAGGTCTTTTCGTTCCTCGGGCCGAACGGCAGCGGCAAGAGCACGACCGTCGGCATGATCCTCGGCCTCGTCCGCCCGACGCGCGGCAGGGCGACGGTGTTCGGCCACGACATGGCGGTGGACGCCTGGCCAACGCTGAAGCGCATCGGCGCCGTGATCGAGTCGCCCGCCTTCTACCCGTACCTCTCCGGGTACGACAACCTGAAGGCGCTCGCGATCACGCTCGGCGACATTCCGAAGGGCCGCATCGACGAGATGCTCGAGCTCGTCGGGCTCTCGTCGCGCGGCGGCGACGCCTACAAGACGTACTCGCTCGGCATGAAGCAGCGCCTCGGCATCGCTTCGACGCTGCTGCGCGACCCCGACCTGGTCATCCTCGACGAGCCGACGAACGGCCTCGATCCCGCCGGCACACGGGAGGTCCGCGAGCTGATCCCGCGCCTCGCCGACGAGGGCCACGCCGTGTTCCTCTGTAGCCACCTCCTGCACGAGGTCGAGGCTGTCAGCGACCGCGTCGCGATCGTCAAGCGCGGCCGCCTGATCGCCGAAGGCACGGTGCAGCAGTTGCTCGGCCGCGGCCAATACCTGCGCATGCGCTCCGCCGACAACGAAGCGCTCGCGCGCGCCCTCGGCGGCGTCGACTTCGTGCGCGGCGTCGACCACATCGATGGCTACCTGCGCGCGGAGGCGCCCGTCGACCGGGCGGCGGAGCTCAACCAGCTGCTTGCCGGGAAGGGCATCTACGTGTCGGAGCTCTCGCCCTGGCAGGTCGAGTTGGAGAACGTCTTCCTGGAGCTGACGGGCGAGGAAGTCACATGAGCCGGCTGATCGCCGCCGAGTGGTTCAAGCTGCGCAAGCGGATGATGACCTGGGTCGTCGGCATCATCCTCGTCGCACTGGTGATCCTGCTGTACTCCGTGCTCTGGAGCATCAGCGGCCGCGTGACGACGTTCGGCGAGCACAACGAGTTCACGGCCGAAGACCTTCGCCGCGCGCTCTTCCTGCAGGGGGCCGTGCCGTTCGCGCTCGAGATCGCCGGCAGCTTCGGCACGATCCTCGCGATCATCCTTGCCGCGGGCGCCGTCGGGAGCGAGTACTCGTGGGGCACGATACGGCTCATCGCGACCGCATCGAGCGGCCGGATGCAACTCATGCTCGCGAAGCTCATCGTCGTCTTCGCGCTGACGATCATCGGCGTGCTGATCGCCGTGCTCGTGGCGGTCGTCTATAGCGCGATCATCACGTACGTGAACGGCGGCTCCGACTATAGCTTCGTCACCGCGCCGTGGGTCCGTGACCAGTTCTACTCGTACGTCCGCACGATCTTCGTCATGAGCCCGTACATCACGCTCGGGTTCGCCGCGGCGGCGATCGGGCGATCGACGCTGGCCGGCGTCGGCGCCGGCATCGGCATCGCGTTCGTCGAGCCGCTCGTCGGGAACCTGATGCGGGCGGGGGGCAGTCCGTGGAAGGACATCCCCAACTACCTCATCAACTCGAACGCGAACGTCATCACCCTCCAGAACAAGGTGCCGCCCGCGCTGCCGTCCTTCGGCCCGAGCGCGCGCGACCTGGCGGACCAGCATGTCTTCTCGGTCGAAGGCGCTGCCATCGTGCTCGCGGTCTACGTCGTCGTCTTCATCGCCCTCGCGCTGCTGTTCTACCGCCGCCGCGACATCGGCTCCGCCAGCTAACGCCGGTTGCGGCCGGCTCGCCGGATCACCTCGCGCCTGCGACCGAGGAATGCGCCAACGGCCGAAGCCCGCTATAACCCACCAGTCACCAGTCACCAGTCACCAGGAGACCAGCATGGCAGTCGCATGGAGCAAGATCGCACCCTACGTCGAGCGCGGGTTCGCCGCCAACGGCCGCGTGGAGCGCGCGAGCATCGTCGACGCCGCCTACGACGAGGGCGCGGATGATGACGTCGTTGACGCGCTGGACGGCCTCGGCTCGCGCGTGTTCAACAGCGTCGATGAGGCGAAGCAGTTCCTCGCGTCGCAGGGCTTCGTCGAAGCCTGATCAGTTCCACGTCAGCAGCAACTGGTACAGCCTGAACATCAGCCGCGCGCTGTCGATGCCGATGACGTCCGGCCGCTGGTCCAGCTTCGGCGTCACGTGCTGGAACAGCCGCAGCTCGTTGAAGTGCACGTTCGGCCGGTTGCCGATCGCCGCCTTCATCTCCCGCGTCTGCGTGAACGGGATGTACGGGTCCGCCTGGTCGGCGAGGATGAACAGCTCCGCCTTCACGTTCGCGATGCTCGTCCGCGGCGACAAGTAATTCATCGCATCCACCGCCGACGGCGGCAGGCGGTCGATCAGCGCCTGCACGGCCGCGGGATCGCGGTTGGCCAGGAAGTTGTACGAGCTGCGGCCGACGGGGCTCAGCGTCGCCAGCTCGGTCTGTGACTCCGGCTGGTCGTCGATGAACATCGCCGTCAGCAGGTCGCGGTCGGCCGGGTTGTCGACGGCGTCGATGAGCTGCTGCGCCATCACCTTCTCCGCGTGCTCCTGCGGCGTCCAGTCCTGGCTCACGCCGTCGTAGTCGATGTGGTGCGTCGCGATCGCCCCAAACGTCTGCAGCGCGTCGTAGTAGCCGCCGAAGGACACCACCTGGTCGACGTCGTCGGCGATCCGCGGGTCGCCCGCCGCGACCAGCGCGAGCGAGCCGCCGACGCTCGCGCCGAAGAACCCGACGCGATGCGGATCGACGCCTGACAGCTTCTGCGCATACTGGAACTCCGCGACCAGCGCGTCGATCTCCTCGGGCTCGATCCGCCACGCGTCGAGCCGGTCCGAGAACGGGATGACCATCACCACACCCGCGCGCGCCGCGTCGTCACCGATGCGTTCGAGGCGCGGGTCATCGAGCGGGAGCGGCGGCGCCCCCATCGAGAACACGACGGCCTGGTGCGCCGATCCGTGCGCCGGCGTGTAGACGTCGGCATCGATCGTCCGCGGCCCGTTGCGGCTCTCGTACGCGATCGTGACCTGCCGGCGGGTCGGGGCATCGGAGATGAGGTCCACGGGCCGGAAGGGCAGCGGCACCTGCAGCACCATGTCGGGCAGATAGACCGCGGCTTCGACCGCAACGCGGCCGTGGCGCTCCTGCCAGAGGGCGGCGGGCGTCCCGATGAGGATCGCGATGGCCGCGAGCAGCGGCCAGACCCGGAGGAGAAAGCGAAGGAGCCCCGAGCGGGTGGGAAGCATGCCGGGCATCAGTCTAGCATCGGGGCCCGGCCGCCGGCGCTTCCTGGAAGCCCAGGGCAGCGTCCGGCGGGCTCACCGCCCGCTGAAGGGGGCACATGTTGCGGCTGCATAACAACTTCGGCGATGCCAAATTATTCCCTTGCACCTGCCCTATATAAAGGTTTATATATTAGGTGTCGATACTGGAACAGGAAACGCAGCATCGACGGACGGAGGACTGGCATGTTGGACTACGCCATCACACTTGCACCCGAACTGCACGAGACCCTGCGGCAGGCCCGCGCCTACGAGGCGGAGAAGCGGACATGGCTGCGCCGGTATCGCGCGATCGAGCGCGCCGAGCGCCGCGACGCGAAGACGCAGCACCCCGTGAGTCCGGCCATGGCCCAGACGACCCCGGCCGTGCTGAAGATGTGGATCTAAGCCTCGCCGTCCGGCGGGTTGGGAAACCGGCCCGCCGGACATAACATAACCCAGGGGCGGCGTGTTGCCGCCCTGCGTTGACTTCCCGCGGAACCTGCCGATGTCGCTACGCCACGCGCTCCTCGGAATCCTCTCGTACCGGCCAATGACCGGCTACGAGCTCAAGCAGTTCTTCGACGCCTCCGTCCAGCACTTCTGGAACGCCGAGCTGAGCCAGATTTACCCCACGCTCAAGCAGCTCGAAGAGGCGGGCTACGTCGAGAAGCACCTCGAGGTCCAGGAGAACCGCCCGAACCGAAAGGTGTACGAGATCACCCCGGACGGACACGAGGAGTTCGCGCGCTGGGTGCGTGAGGCGGCACGGCCGGCCGATCTCCGCGATCCCTTCCTGATCAAGGTCTTCTTCGGCGCCGAGCTGCCGGCCGAAGACATCCTGATCCAGCTTCGCCGCCAGCTCGAGGAAGAGCAGAAAATGCTCGCCTTCTCAGAGACCGTGCTGCGGGCGCGCATCGAGCATTCCGGGGACGAGCACAAGACGACCCGACGCACGCAGGTCTTCTGGAGCCTGACGCTCGAGATGGCGATGGCCTACCGCCGGGCATACATCAACTGGTGCGCACATGCGATGTCGGTGCTCGAATCGCTCGGCGAGCAGAGCGAGCAGGCGGAAGAGCCGGCAGCGGCCGAGAGCGCCTGACACTGCCCGTGCACGGCCGTCGTTCCGCGCCGCGCTCTACTTTACGAAATCCGCAATCCCTACCCCTTCCATCTCCGTTGGCTAACGCTATAATTTAGCAGTCACTAAGTATCGGGCGATCCCGCCGCCCAGGGGTGCATCGCTGGAAGGGAAGCGCATATGGCCGACGCTGTGAAGGACTGGACCGAGGACTACGACATCTTCGACAAGGACTACATCCGGAACCCGTTCCCGATCTGGGACGAAGTCCGCGAGCAGTGCCCGGTCGCCCGCACCGACCGTTGGGGCGGTTCGTTCATGCCGACGCGGTACGAGGACCTCTTCAACATTGCGCGCGACATCGAGCACTTCTCCTCGCGCGACGTGCTCGTGTCGGCGGTCATGCCGCCGCCCGACGCCGAGCGCGAAGAAGTCGTCGATGAGGAATTGATCGCGCAGTACAACGTCGGCGCGCCACCGATCACGTCGGACCCACCGGTGCACACGTGGGCGCGCAAGATCCTCCTGCCGCCGTTCTCCGCGAACGCCGTCGCGAAGTACGAGCCGGAGACGCGCGAGCTCTGCGCCGACCTGGTCGAAGGATTCATCGCGAACGGCCGCGCGGACGGCGCCGCCGACTACGCGCAGCAGATCCCGCCGCGCGTCATAGCGAGCATGCTCGGCATCCCGAAGGAAGAAGCGCCGATGTTCACGGAGTGGGTGCGCGGCTTCCTCGAGCTCGGGCTCACGAACCCCGAGCTGCGCGAGCAGTCGGCGATGAACATCTTCCAGTACATGAACGAGCGCATTCAGGAGCGCAAGGCCAACCTCCAGGAAGGCGACCTCGTCAGCTACCTGCTGCAGCAGAAGGTCGATGGCGAGCCGGTGCCCGAGGGTCACGTGCTCGGCACCTGCTTCCTGCTGATGGTCGCCGGCATCGACACGACGTGGTCGTCGATCGGCTCTTCGCTGTGGCACCTCGCGCAGCACCCGGAGGACCGCAAGCGCCTGATCAACGAGCCGGAGATCATGCCGCTCGCGATCGAAGAGCTGCTCCGCGCGTACTCGCCGGTGACGATGGCGCGCTACGTCGCCGAGGACACGGAGTACGCCGGTTGCCCGATGCACGAGGGCGACAAGGTGCTGATGAACTTCCCGGCCGCCAACCGCGACCCGCGGATGTTCGAGAACCCAGACGAGGTCATCATCGACCGGCCGAAGAACCCGCACATCGCGTTCGGCGTCGGCATCCACCGCTGCGCCGGCTCGAACCTGGCGCGGATGGAGATGAGGGTTTCGATCGAAGAGTGGTTGAAGCGCATTCCGGACTTCCGGCTGGAGGATCCGGGCGCGGTAACGTGGGCCGGCGGCCAGGTGCGAGGGCCGCGGCAGATGGGTCTGGTGTGGGGGTCATGAAGGTCAAGGTAGACAGCGAGAAGTGCCAGGGACACAACAGGTGCTACGCGCTTGCACCCGGTGTGTTCAAGGTCGACGACTACGGCTACGCGACCGCGCGCGGTGACGGCACCGTGCCGAAGGATCTCGAGGAGAAGGCGAAGCTCGCCATCGAGAACTGTCCCGAGCGCGCGATCTTCGTCGTCGAAGAGTAGCGCGAAGCCCACGGGCTGAAAACGAACGCGGGAGGCGGTGCACACGCACCGCCTCTCCGCTTTTCATGCGGCTGCCGCCGGTCACACGGACGACGGTCGTTCGGTCCGAGACCCCGGTCATGCCCCATCGTCAACCTTCCATCATCCATCGTCGTCCGCATTACGAACGCCAAGCGTCACCCACCAACCGCCCGCAGCGCCGCCGCCCGTCCCGCACAGTCGTAGATCTGCCCCTGGTATGCCGCCGGCAGCGTCGGGTCGTTGACCTGCGTGCACGCGCTCGCCACCGCGCCCATCACTGCCGTCGGGCCGCTCACGCCAAAGCCGAATCCTCGTGCGGCGCC
>DASUKS010000285.1:0-4678 GCA_036278595.1 Dehalococcoidia bacterium | reverse complement strand
CGATCTCGCGCAGCCGCTCCGCGTGTTCCGCGAAGTCCCCCTGCAGCGCGAGCACCCCGATGCGAATACGATCCATACTCCATCGTAACGAACGCTACCCGCAGGTGGTGCTATCCTCGCATGGCCATCCCGTAGACGATCACATCGGAGATCCGTGTGCGCACCCCGATCCTGCACGCGCTCGACTGGGCCCGCTACCTGGCGGACCGCCTGCTCATCGTGCCCGCCGCCGACCTGCTCCCGCGCGGCGGTGCGCTGCGCGTCGCTGATCTCGTCGGCGCCGCCGAGGTACGCATCCCTTCGCGCAGTGCCCGCCTCGCGCGCGCCGAGGTCCACGCCGCCCTCGGCGTGACCGGCGCAGACGAGCATGCGGCCGCGGCCCGGCGGCTCGCCGGCATGCGTCGCGACCTCGCCGTCAACCGGCGGCTGAGCCGCGGACGCGAGCACCCGCGCGACTGGCGCCTCGTGCAGGAAGGCGCCGCGCCCGTCGAAGCAATGCTCGCCGAAGGTCGGTCGTTCCTCGTCGCGACGGGCCACTTCTACTACTCCGCCGACCTCGTCATGGCTGACGTCATCATGCCCCGCCTCGCCGGCCACAGCCTCGGCAGCGCGCCGCCTGACTTCCGGCTCGACCCCGGCGTCCTGCGCGAGCGGCTCGAGAACGGCATCTCCTACGGGCTGCCGACGAAGCTCCTGGGGTTGCCGCACTACGAGCTGCCGTACGCCGGCTCCCGCGACACCATCCCCACGATCCTCGCGGCGCTCGCCCGACCCGGCGGCGTCGCCCGCATCTACATCGATGCCATCTGGGAGAAGCCGCGCGCGCATCGGCGTTCGTTCGCCGGCTTGGCCGACCGCGGCTTCGCGCTCGGCACCGCGCGCATCGCGCGATTGGCGCAGTGTCCGGTCGTGCTCGGCGTCGCGGTCTGGGACGACGACGCCGCCGTGCGCGTCGTCTGGCGCCCGCCGATCGAGCCGCCGCCGATCGATGACGAGCAGGCCGACGTGCGGGTTATCGATCAGCTCCTCGACGACCTCGAGGAGCTCGTCGGCCGCTTCCCCCTGCAGTACCTGCACCCGCTGGGCGCCGACCGCCGCTGGGACACGGCCACCGGACGCTGGGAGCCGCCGCGCGACGCGGCGTCGGTGGCCGAAACGGCTTCGCGCGCCTGACCGCTTGCCAGCGCGGCGCCGCATGTCCGTATAATGCCCCGTTCACGAAAGAACGCAGCGATCCGGAGTAGTACGCGCGCATCAGAGAGCCGACGGCGGTGCAAGCCGGCAGCGGGGCGCGGAACTCGCCGGGGAGCGGCGCCGGTGACCGCCCGCGGGCGCAGCCGGCGACGGGCGCGCCCGGTACAGCGCAACTCGAGCGGCCCGCGGCAGCGGGCAAGCAGGGTGGTACCGCGGAGCATGCCCTCCGTCCCTGGGACGGAGGGCATTTTGTTTGCCGCGCGGAGGCGGTCGACCCATGGATGGCCTGGCACCGGTCCTGTCAGCGGGCAGCCAGTGGGAGATCATCGGACGGATCGCCCTCGCTGCCGTGCTGGGCGGCATCATCGGCCTCGAGCGCGAATACCGCGGCTATCCCGCCGGCGTGCGGACGATGGCGCTCGTCTGCATGGGCTCGGCGCTGTACTCGGACAACACCGGCCTGTTCGGCGGCGATCCGTCGCGCGTCGCGGCGCAGATCGTCTCCGGCATCGGCTTTCTCGGCGCCGGCCTCATCGTCCGCGAAGGCGGCAGCGTGCGCGGCATCACCACCGCCGCGACGATCTGGGCTGCTGCTGCCGTGGGCATGGCGGTCGGTGCGCAGGTCTACATCGTCGCGGTGTTCGCGACGCTGTTCGCCGTGATCCTGCTCGAGCTGAGGCTCGTCACGAAGAACATCCGCCCGCAGTCGCGCGAGCACAACGGCGACCCGGACGACGAAGCCGGAGAGGAACACTGACCTCCTACTCGACTGACATGGCGAGGACAGCACCATGAGCCCGCAGACGAAGCCAAAGTCCGAACGCACGGAGCGCTACGATCCGCAGCCGATCGAGCGCAGGTGGCAGCAGCGCTGGGAAGCCGACCAGCTCTACCTTACGCGCGACGACGACCCGCGCCCCAAGTGGTACGCGCTGACGATGTTCCCGTACACTTCGGGCAACCTCCACATCGGCCACTGGTGGGCGATGGTGCCTTCCGACACGCAGGCGCGCTACAAGCGCATGCAGGGCTACAACGTGCTCTTCCCCATGGGCTTCGACGCCTTCGGCCTCCCCGCCGAGAACGCGGCCATCAAGGACCAGACGCACCCGGCCGAGTGGACCTTCGCGAACATCGAGCGCATGCGCGAGCAGCTCAAGACCATGGGCGCCATGTTCGACTGGAGCCGCGAGGTGATCACCGCCTCGCCCGACTACTACAAGTGGACGCAGTGGTGGTTCCTCAAGCTCCTCGAGTACGGCCTCGCTTACAAGCAGAACGCCGCCGTCTGGTGGTGCCCGAACGACAAGACGGTGCTCGCCAACGAGCAGGTGATCGATGGCCGATGCGAGCGCTGCGGCGCCGTCGTGTCGAAGCGCGACCTCGACCAGTGGTTCTTCCGCATCACCCGCTACGCCGATGAGCTGCTGGACTTCTCCGGCATCGAGTGGACGCCGCAGATCGAGTCGATGCAGCGCAACTGGATCGGCCGCAGCGAGGGCGCCGAGCTGCGCTTCGGCCTCGATGTCGCCGGCGTCGATACGAACGAAGTGCGCGTCTTCACCACGCGCCCCGACACGGTGTACGGCGTGACGTTCTTCGTGCTCGCCCCGGAGCACCCGCTCGTCGAGCAGATCACGACACCCGCGCACGCGGAAGAAGTGCGCGCCTACGTCGAAGCCGCCCGCCGCGAGTCCGAAATCGAGCGCACGTCGACGGAGCGCGAGAAGACCGGTGTCTTCACGGGCGCCTACGTCATTAACCCATTCAACAACGAGCGCGTCCCCGTCTGGATCGCCGACTACGTGCTCGCCACGTACGGCACCGGCGCCGTCATGGGCGTGCCCGCGCACGACCAGCGCGACTTCGAGTTCGCGAAGAAGTACGGCCTGCAGATCATCCCCGTGTTCAACCACCCGGACTGGGACGGCGGTGAGCTCGAGCACGCGCTTGGGCACGGCGGCACGATGATCAACTCCGGCCCGTTCGACGGCACCCTGGACGACGATGCCATCCCCGCCGTCGTGAAGTACGCCGAGGAGCACGGTTTCGGCACCGGCACCGTCAACTACCGCATCCGCGACTGGCTCATCTCGCGCCAGCGCATGTGGGGCGCGCCCATCCCGGTCGTCTACTGCGACACGCACGGCATGGTGCCCGTGCCGGAGCAGGATCTCCCCGTGCTGCTGCCGGAAGACGCGGAGTTTCGCCCGACCGGCGAATCTCCGCTGACCTACCACGACGGCTTCCTGCACACGACGTGCCCTATCGGCGGCGAACCCGCGCGCCGCGAGACCGACACCATGGACACGTTCATGTGCTCGTCGTGGTACCAGATGCGCTACATCGACCCGCACAACGACGAGCGTCCGTTTTCGCGCGAGCTCGCGCGGAAGTGGCTGCCCGTCGACCAGTACACGGGCGGCGCCGAGCACGCCGTCATGCACCTGCTCTACACGCGCTTCTTCACGAAGGCCGCGCGCGACATGGGCATCATCGGGTTCGATGAGCCCTTTACGCGGCTGTTCAACCAGGGCCAGATCCTCGGCCCCGACGGCCAGCGCATGAGCAAGTCGCGCGGGAACGTCATCGCGCCGGACGACCAGGTGCAGCGCTGGGGCGCCGACACCTTCCGCTGCTACCTGATGTTCCTCGGCCCCTGGGACCAGGGCGGGCCCTACGACCCGAGCGGCATCAGCGGCGTCCACCGCTGGCTGAACCGCGTCTGGAACGTCGTCACGGGCGGCGCGGTCACCGCCGATCTGCCCGACGCGCCCGAGACGCGCGACCTCCGCCGCTGGACGCACCGCACGATCGAGCGCGTCACGCACGATATTGAGAACTTCCGCTTCAACACCATGATCGCCGCGCTCATGGAGCTGACGAACGAGCTCACGCGCATCCGCGAATCAGGCACCACCGTCGACGCCGCGGCCTGGCGCGAAGCGCTGCGCTCGCTCGTGCTGATGCTCGCGCCGCCGGCCCCGCACATCGCCGAAGAGCTGTGGCAGCGGCTCGACGAGCCGTACAGCGTGCACACGCAGTCGTGGCCCTCGTTCGATGCCGCGCTCGCCGCGCAGGATGAAGTCGAGATCGCCGTGCAGGTCAACGGCAAGCTGCGCGAGCGCCTCGCCCTCCCGGTTGACGCGCCCGAGGACGCGGCCCGCGACCGCGCGCTCGCCAGCGACCGCGTTGCCCCGCACCTCGCCGGCAAAGAGATCGTCCGCATCATCTACGTCCCCAACCGCCTCCTCAACATCGTGGTGAAGGGCTAAGGAGGACGCTCAAAAGCAGGCGGCCGCCGCGTGCGGCGCCCGCATTTGCCACGGCGCTAGCGTCTGTCGATTGTTCTTTGATCTCTGCTTTTTGCTGTCTGCGGTCTGTTGTTCGTCGCTTGGCCCAGCACCGGCCGAACAAGCATCAGCCACGTTGCTCACCCGCCGGACAACAACAGAAGCGGCGCCACCGACCGTGGACGCCGCTC
>DASUKS010000284.1:0-8446 GCA_036278595.1 Dehalococcoidia bacterium | reverse complement strand
TCGTACTCGCTGCCCGCCATCCCCACCTCCTCGCGCTCGTCCAGGTCGACGTTCATCCCGCACACCGTGACGTTCGCCCGCCACTGCGTCATCACCGCCCGCGCCCAGCCGCCGTACGGCGCGAACGGCGGCACCGGATCGCCATCGCGCGCGACGTACCGCGCGTCCCACAGCGGCAGCTGCGCGAACTCGACCGTGTCTCCGGTTGCCGTCCGCCACCAGTAGCGCGACGTGTAGATCCCGCACGCCATGCCGTCGCACGCCGCCACCGCCTCACGGATGTGCTCGACCGTGCGCCCCGGCGGCGGCGTCGGCAGCGACAGGTACTGCTCGCAGTCGACCCACAGCCGCCCGGCCGAAAGCCCGGCGATCGTCTCGCGCGCCGCCCGCACCTGCGCTCCCGTGCTCCCGTCGCTCGCCGTCTGCGGCCATCGCAGGATCACGTACGCCTCGACCCGCATCTCCGCGCCCACAGCCGCAGCGATCTGCTGCCGCGCGATCTCGCGCGCCTGCGTCCCGCAGATCACCAACTCCACACCGCCACCCGCGAGGCATCGCGCCTGCTCCCCGCTGATCTCACCCGTCCAGTTCGAAACGTCGATCGCCTTCAACCCCGCTCCAGCCTCCCATCTCGGTCATCTCGCACCGGCCGCTCCAGGCGGCATCCAACATCCAACGTCTAACATCCAACTTCCCTCACATAGCACGGGGTCCAGTCAATCCCCAACCACCGCACTTCACCACTGAATCAGGCTCGATACACTTCCCGCATGCGCATCGGCATCATCGCCGACGTCCACTGCAACCATCAGGCGCTGCGCATTGCGCTCGACCGCATGGGCCCGGTCGATGAGCTGATCTGCGCCGGCGATGCCGTCTACCAGTTCCGCTTCTCCAACGAGGTCATGGAGATCCTGCGCGAGCGCGACGCGCGCTACATCCTGGGTAACCACGAGGAGGTCCTGCTCGGCAAGTGGGGCGAGCGCGCCCGTGCGGCGGACTGGGTCCGGCCGGACGATCTGGCCTACATGGCCGATCACGGATCGCGACTCGAGACCACGATCGGCGCCCGCAAGCTCGTGATCGTGCACGGCAGCCCGTTCGAGCCCCACAACGAGTACATCTACCCCAACAGCCGCAGCCTCAGCCGCATGGGCGAGATCGAGGCCGACTACGTCATCCTCGGCCACACCCACTACCAGATGGCCGAGCGCGTCGGCCGCGTCCTCGTCATCAACCCCGGCTCCGCCGGCGAGGCCCGCGACGCCCGCAACGCATTCCGGCTCTCGTACGCCATTCTGGATACCGAGTCGGGTGAGGTGACGTTCGACGACTTCCAGGACCCGACGCGCGCCGCCGTCGACCCGTCGATCATCCCCGGCGGCGCCGGCCAGCGCGGCGGTGGCCGCAACGAGGCGACGCCGCCCAACAGCAACTTCTGGCGCCCGGGATGACCCCCGCCTACGCCGCCGAAGGCAGCGCGTAGCGAAGCATCGCCGCCACGCCGCCGAGCGCGAGCAGCTGCGGGTTGCCGCGCACCGTCTGGATCTCGGCGTCGGTCGCCGACGCCTGCCGCACGAGGTCCGCGCGCGCATCCTCGTCGAACGGCGCCGCGTCGTCGATGATCAGCTCGTCGACCCGCGCGTAGTGCAGCGCCTCGCGCACACCCTCGATGCCGGCGCGCGCCAGCCCGCCGCGGCGCAGCTCCGCGATCACGCGCTCGACGGCGTCCGCGTCCTGGTCGCCCTCCGCGCGGCGCAGGATCGGCTCGATCTCCGCCGCGATCTCCTTGATGCTCGTCCGCTTGTCGATGTGCACGACCTGCTCGACTTCCTGCGCCGCCCGCTTCGGCAGTTGCTCGAGCAGCGGCGTGATCGCCGGCTCGTCACCCGCGATCACGATGTGCTGTGCGTGCTCCTGGTCGCACACCTCGACGATCGCCCGGCCGATCTCCTCGGCGAACTCGCGCCGGTCGTTGTCGATGTGCCGCTGGTAGCGCTTCTGGCTCCAACCGCCCATGTGACGCTTGCGGTAGTGCACCGGGTCATCGTCCGGCGCGTCCACTTCGAAGAAGTCTCCCGAGCGGTACACGAAGATGCGCGCCGTGTTCGTACCGACGACGGCCGCGATCGCCGTCTCGTACTCATCGCTGAAGCGCGCGAGCTGGTACAGGTCGGGCGCTTCCGTCGCCGTCACCTGGTTCTCGAACGGCGCGCCGGTCTCGATCGCCTCCCAGGCGCCGCGGCCGCTGCACGCAAAGATCGCCACGCCCTCGGTCGCCGCCTGCATCTCGTTGTTCACCCACCGTTCGATGCGCTCGGCGTCCGCGTCGAACGACTCGAGCTTCGGGCCGCGCGGCAGGTAGGTGCGCCGGATCTCGCGCATCCGGTCGCGCAGCACGATGAGTCCGCTGCGAAGCGCCGGACGCTCCCCCGTCGCCTCCGGACGCACGTCGAGGTAGGCGCTGATGAAGGGCAGTTCACCCGGCGAGATCTCGGCGAGCCTGCGGATGAGCGCCTTCATCGCCCGGCCTCCGGTCGCGCCGCTACCGCCGGTCGCCGCGCGCTCGATCGTGGCCTCATGCATGCACCCTTCCGCCCCGAAGATTAGCGATGCTTCACGCTACCCGGAATCGCCGCACCGCCGGGTAAAGAAGCGGCTACGAGCCGTTGCAACGCTCGATCGCAGGCGCAGTTGCCCGAACATTGAACACCGCGGGTGCCCTTCGCCCGTACGTAATGCGGCACAAGGCGTGGCTCAAACTCCCCCTCTCCAAATGTTGGAGAGGGGGCCGGGGGGTGAGGTGGCGCATAGCGCCTGGACGCCCTCCGCATCCACCTATCGCGGCTTCAGGCTCGATGGCATCACGAACTTGAAGAAGTTGCTCGTCTCGCCGTTGCGGCGCTTCTCCTGGTAGATGAACTCCAGCCCCTTCTGGTCGAACTTCTCGAAGAAGTCGTCCCAGCTGATCTCTTCGAAGCGGTCGCCGGGCGCATAGCCGGGGAAGTTCAACCGCAGCAGTCCCGCATCAGTTTCGCTCCCAGTGCCGCGCACGCTCACCGGCTTCGCCTCGCGCGCCTCGGCCCAGCGCCGGATCGTCTCGTGATCCCGCGTGTGCTTCGTCAGCGGCTCGCCGCGCCCGGATGTCCGGCGCCGCTCGCCGCCACCCGAAGAAGCGCGCGCCCGCGACTCGCCGCGCCCACGCACGCTGCCGCGTCCGCCACTCTTCGATGTCGAGCCGCGGCTGCGCGACCGGCTCTCGCCGCGGCCGCTCTCGCGCGCCGACGCGCTTCCGGTCGACCGCGACGCGACGACCTTCGTCCGCCCGTCGCCGCCCTTCTCGCGCTGCTTCGCGTCCTTCGCCGCCTGCTCAAGCTTCGGCAGCAGCGTCGCGCGGTTCTTGTGCTTCTTCTCGTAGTTCCGCACGTCGCGGATCTCCTGAGGTGAGAGCCGCATCACGCGCTGCTGGATCGTCCCGATGGTCTGGCTGTCGTAGTTCCTGATCGGCAACCCTTCATCCGGCGATGTGCCCTTGCGATCCTTCGCGCGCGCCGATCGCGTCTCGCTCATCGATGCCCGCTGCTTGTTGACGATCCGCGACGCCACTTCCTCCTCGCGGCCCTTGTACCGCCCTTCCTTCTTGAACTCGCCCTTCAAGTCGTTGTATTCGCGCTCGCGCTTCTTGCTCGCTCCGGCCGGCATGGTCCCTCCCATTCTCGCGCGGCGCTCGCCGCGCATGCTCTCTCTCCGAAGCGAATCATCGTGATGCAAGCGCGGCAATACCCATTCGCGACAGGGCGAAACTACACCGCGCACGGCCGCCGCCGGGCGCCATCGATGACGCGACGAAAAACGCCGGCGTCAGGCCGCGCCGCGCTGGCGGACGTCCCCGCTGCCCAGCCGCGGCAACAGCTCTCGCTCGCAGAACCTGAAGAACTTCTCCTGGTCCGCCGCGACGTTGTGGAGGTAGAGGTGGTCGAACCCCGCGTCCTCGTATTTCCGGATCATCTGCACGTAGCGCTCCGGATCCGGGCCGCACGCGACCACCTTCGCGACCTCGTCCTCCGTCACCGTCCTCGATGCCTGTTCGAAGTGACGCGGCAGCGGCAGCTCCTGGCTCAGCTCGCCCGGCACCCCCGCGTTCGGCCACACGTCGTGTGCGACCTTGCGCGCGCGGGCTTCGTCCTCGTCGTACGAAACTGTCACCTCGGCGTACTTCGGCCGTCGCTCGTCGCGCTCGCTCTCGAATTCGCCGACAACCTCCGACAGCGGCCCCGTCGAGATGAAGCCATCGCCGATCGCGCCCGCCAGCTCAGCCGACCGCTTCCCCGCCGCCGCGACGTAGATCGGCGGCACAGGGTCCGGCACGTCGTAGATCCGCGCGTGCTCGACGTTGAAGTACTCGCCGTAGAACTCGACGTCCTCCCCCGTCCACAACTCGCGGATCACCTCCACCGCCTCCTCGAGCATCTCCCGCCGCACCATGATCGAAGGCCAGCCGTCGCCCAGGATGTGCTCGTTGAGGTTCTCGCCCGTGCCCACGCCCAGGAAGAACCGCCCCGGCATCATCGAGGCGACGGTCGCCGCCGCCTGCGCGATGATCGCCGGGTGGATCCGCATGATCGGGCAGGTCACGCCCGTCCCCACCCGGATCCGCTTCGTCACCGACGCGACGCCGCCGAGCACGGCCCAGGCGAACGGCGCATGCCCCTGCCGGTCGATCCACGGATGGTAGTGGTCGGAGATCATCACGAACTCGAACCCGGTCTCCTCAGCGCGACGCGCGTACTGCACAAGCTCGCTCGGCGGGTGCTGCTCGCTCGAAAGTGCATAGCCAAACTCGGTCATCGGGGAACTCCGTCGGGAATATGCAGACACGCAGGAAGGGGGCGGGGGAGGGCGGCCCCCTTCCTGCGATAGAACCCCGCGAAAAGGTAAAGGGACGTCGCCGCGGGGCACCTTGATCTAGCGGCCCCGCGAGACCCGGGGCTATAGCTCAGGTGGGAGCGCCCCCATCCGGATTCGGGCTCCAGGAAGAAGGAGGTAGGAAGGAGGGGCGGTCGCATCGCGGTCGCAGGCCGCACGTGGCAAGTCGCAGGTCAGGCGCCGACCACCGCCGCATACAACACGGCGTTCGCTCGAAGCACGGCAGCCCGAACGAACCGCACCTCCACCGCTGCCCGCCTTCGCAGCGGACCTTCCCTTAACGGGAAGGGCCGCTGGTTAGGTGCGCCCGCCCGAGATAGCAGCTCCCCTTCGCTTAACGGGCAGGACCGTGGGTTAGGCGCCCCGCCCGAGATAGCAGCTCCCCTCTCCACAATGTGGAGAGGGGCCGGGGGAGAGGTAGGCGCGCAGCGCCCGCTCTCACGACGCCTCAGCGACGTATTGTCGCCGTTCACACAATCTGCGCCTATCTGCGCCATCTGCGGATCAACAGAAAGACATCTGTGTCCATCTGTGTCATCTGTGGTTCTGGAAAAATCTGTGCCCATCTGTGCCCATCTGTGGATCGTGCCCGCCGCCCGCTTGCGCCCCGCGCCCCCGTCCGGAATCCTGCCAGCAATGTTCCTCGCGCGCGTCTACGTCACCCTCAAGCCCACCGTCAACGATCCGCAGGGCCTCACCATCCGCGGCGGCCTGCACGCCCTCGGCTTCGCGAGCGTCGATTCCGTCCGCGCCGGGAAGTACATGGAGATCCGCCTCGATGCGCCCGCCCGCGCCGCCGCCGAGGCGCAGGTGACCGAGATGTGCCGCAAGCTCCTCGCGAACCCCGTCATCGAGGACTTCCGTTTCGAGCTCGAAGAGACGCGCGTCGCCGCCGGTTAGCCCGCCGCTTCCCTGAACCGTCGGATCGCGTCGATGTGCTGCTGCGGCGACGACAGCCCGGCGTTCATCGTGTTGACCGCCAGGTGCGTCGCGCCGAGGTCCTGCCAGTCGCGCACGGCCTTCGCCCACTGGTCTTCAGGCGTGTTGAACACGCTGATCCGCCCCTCGATGCCGACGTCCTCCGGCTTCCGGCCCGCCTCGCGGATGTAACCCCGCAGCCGCTCGAGCCGCTCGCGCGCGTCGTCGCCCGGCTGGAGCTGCGGGAACCAGCCGTCCGCGATCTTCGCGATGCGCTTCATCACCGGCTCCGCCCCGCCGCCCATCCACACCGGGATCGGCCGCTGCACCGGCATCGGGTTGATGCCGGCCTGCTTCACCGTGTGGTACGTCCCTTCGAAGTCCACCAGCTCCTCCGTCCACAGCCGCCGCATCAACGCGATCTGCTCTTCGATGCGCCGCCCGCGGTTGTGGAAGTTCTCCCCGAGCGCCTCGTACTCCACGAAGTTCCAGCCGATGCCGACGCCCAGCCGCATCTTGCCGCCCGTCAGCACATCGACCTCCGCCGCCTGCTTCGCGACGAGCACCGCCTGCCGCTGCGGCAGGATGAGGATGCCGTTCACCAACTCCAGCGATGTCAGCGCCGCCAGGTAGCCGAAGAGCACGAACGGCTCGTGGAACTGCGTCTTGTGCGTGTACGGCGGCCGGAACGAAAACCGCTCCGGCGGCGCCCCGACGACATGGTCGAAAACGAGCAGGTGGTTGTAGCCGAGCTGCTCGGCCGCCTGCGCGTAGTCGCGCACCGCCGCCGGGTCCGGCCCGATCTCCGACTGCGGGAATACCACACCGAGCTTCATGCTGTCGCCTCCTTCGCTCCCGCGCGCTCGGCCGCGACGATCGCGGCTCCGATCGCGCCCACGAATCCCGCGGCAGGCGCCGCGTCCGCCCGCACGCCGAACCGCCCGATCATCTCCGCCAGCGACGCCACGAGCGTCGCGTTGTTGTGCACGAAGCCGCCCGCCAGCACCACGCGCCGCGCCTGCGCCACGACCGCGCGCGAGGCCGCGATCTGGCCGATGTTCTCCCCGTGCATGTTCAGCAGCGCCGCCAGCACGTCGTCCAGCGCACCGTCCGGCTTCGCGAGATGCGCCGCCGTCAGGTCCGGCCCGATGCGCCCGATGCCGTCCGGGTAGGCGTCGCTCACCATCACGTCCGCTCGCCGCCGGTCGCCCCGCGCCGCCCCCCGCACGATGTCATCGTACGACAGCTCGGGGTACAACCGGCGCGCGATGCCGGTGAACGAGCCGCCGCCGAGCGCCGTCCCTCCGAGATGTGACACCGCGTCGCCGCGCACGAGCGCGAAGGCGGTACCGGTGCCCGCGAGCGCCAGCACGAAGGGAGCATCGTCGGCGTCGGGCAGCAGCGCCCGCACGCCGCGCGCCGCGGCCTCGATCTCCTGAACCGCCGTCTGCCCCGGCCCCGGCTGCGCTGCCCGCGCGCCCGTCACGCCGAGCGACGTCACGCCGTCGACGTCCGGCGACACGCTGTCGCTCTCGCGCACGAAGAGCCGCACGCCGCCTTCGATCCCGAGCGCGCCCTTCGTCAGCGTCAGCCCCGCATCGACGCCGCCCGCGTTCACACGCAGCAGATCCGGATCGAGCAGCAGCTCGTCGCGCAGGCAATAGCCCCGCTCGCCGTCCGCCGTCATCCCGCCGCCTCCTCGATGAGCGCCCGCGCGACGTCCGGATGCGCCGTGAACCCGTCCGGCACGCCCTGCGCGTACGTCAGGATCAGCCCGTCGGCGCCCGCGTCCCGCCAGGCGCGCGCCAGGTCCTTCGCACCTGAGATGTCCTCCGGCGGCGCCGTCTGCGTCCAGATCGGGAACTCGCCCGTCCGTCCGTACCGCTCCCGCAGCCGCAGCAGCTCATCGCGCGTCGCCGACAACTCCTGCGGCGTCCGCGCCAGCGCGATAAACCCGTCGGCGAGCCGCGCCGCGCGCCGCAGTCCGGCCGGCGTCAGCCCGCCGACCCAGAGCGGCGGGCCTCCGGGTGTGTGCGGCATCACGATCCCCACCCGCGGGATGTCGAAGTACTTGCCACGCCACGGCTGCTCCGGCGTCGTGAACAGATGCTTCAGCACGCGCAGCACTTCGTTCAGCCGCCCGCCGCGGTCCTCGAAGCCGACGCCCGTCGACATGAACTCCTCGATCACCCACCCGGCGCCCGCACCGACGATCAGCCGCCCGGCCGACAGCCGGTCAAGCGTCACGAACTCGCGCGCCATCAGCACCGGCGGCCGCAGTGCGATCTGGCTGACGCTGGTGCCCAGCCGCACGCGCTCGGTGACTGCCGCGATGTAGGCAAGCCCGATCCACGGGTCCACCATCGGTTCGTACGGATGCGGCTTGTCGAGCGGGATCACGACGCGCTCGCTCAGCCAGACCGAATCAAACCCCGCGCGCTCGGCCTCCTGCGCCGCGTGCGCGACCTCCGGCCCGAGCGCCGGCCCGATCTTCACCCCGATCTTCATCGCTCCCCTCGCCACCCGATATGTGCGTCCGGGATCCACGTGCCGCAGTCCAACCCGCGACCTGCGACCTGCGATACAACGACCCGCGACCTGC
>DASUKS010000283.1:0-4904 GCA_036278595.1 Dehalococcoidia bacterium | reverse complement strand
CACGACCGTGTTCACCGCCAGCGAGAGCTGACGCGTATCGTCGGCGGGCTGCCGTGAGGCATCTGCACCAGGGTGCGGCCCGCGCACCCTGCCGGAGGACGCCCGGACTTACACCACGTGCATGCCAGGGGCCGGGTACTGCCGGCAGAAGTCGCGCACCTCGCCCGCGATGCGGTCGAGCGCGTCTTCATCGTTGACGTGCTCGATCACTTCGTCCATCCACTGGCCGATGCGGCGCATCGCGTCTTCCTTCATCCCCCGCGTGGTGACCGCCGGCGTGCCGATGCGCAGGCCGCTCGGGCTGAACGGCTTGCGCGGGTCGAACGGAATCGTGTTGTAGTTGCCGACGATGTTCGCCCGGTCGAGTGCCTTCGCCGCCTTCTTGCCGATCACCTTCTTGCCGGTGAGGTCGATGAGGATCAGGTGGTTGTCGGTGCCGCCGGTGATCAGGTCGAAGCCGCGCTCGCCGAGCTCGCCCGCGAGCGCCTTCGCGTTGGCGACGATCTGCCGCCCGTACTCGCGGAAGTCGGGCGTCGCCGCCTCCTTCAGCGCGACGCCGATGCCCGCGATCGTGTTCTCGTGCGGCCCCCCCTGCAGGCCGGGGAAGACCGCCTTGTCGATCGCCTCCGCGTGCTCCTCCTTGCAGAGGATCATCGCGCCGCGCGGGCCCCGCAGCGTCTTGTGGGTGGTTGTCATCACCACGTCGGCGTACGGCACCGGGTCCGGGTGGACGCCTGCGACAATCAGACCGCTGATGTGCGAGATGTCCGCCAGGAAGTAGGCGCCCGCCTCGCGCGCGATCTCGCCGAACGCCTTGAAGTCGTACTCGCGCGGGTAGGCCGTCGCGCCGGCGACGATGATCTTCGGGCGTTCGGCCATCGCGATCTCGCGCACTTTGTCGTAGTCGATGCGGTGCGTCTGCGGGTCGACCTCGTAGCGGACGGGGGTCCAGAACTGGCCGGTGGCGCTGACGTTCCAGCCGTGCGTCAGGTGGCCGCCGTGCGGCAGCGCCAGGCCCATGATCTTGTCGCCGGGCTGGAGCAGCGCGAAGTAGACGGCGAGGTTCGCCGGCGAGCCCGAGTACGGCTGGACGTTCGCGTGCTCGGCGCCGAAGAGCGATGTCGCGCGATCGCGCACCAGCGTCTCCAGCTGGTCGATGTAGCGCTGGCCCTCGTAGTAGCGCTTCAGTGGGTAGCCCTCCGAGTACTTGTTCGCGAGCACGGAGCCGGTGGCTTCCATCACCGCGCGGGAGGTGTAGTTCTCGGACGGGATGAGGCGGACGGTGTCGACCTCGTACGCCTCTTCGTCCTTGATTAGGCCGAAGATCTCCGGGTCGGTGCGTTCGACTTCAACCAGGTAGGGGTCGCGGACTTCGGTTGTCATGGGGCTGCTCCTGTAGGACGTGCTGTGCGGCCAGAAATGAAAACGGCCACGACCGCCGGACGGTCATGGCCTCGCTGCAGCGCGATCCGCCAACCCGCCCTAGCGGCGTGGCCCGGATCCCGCTCCCATGCAGCCGAAGTGCCTGCTCATGCGAGGGCAGCGTATCCAAGGCCGGGCGATGGTGTCAACGCGAGCGGATCAGTATGGTTGGGCGCGACGCGCGGGCGTCCGGCGAAGGGAGGCGCGAGTGGTGAACGAAGGCCTGCTGGTGTTCGAGGGCATCCTCGCCTTCGGCGCCCGCGACACCGAGGACGCCGAGCACTTCTTCGAGCACACGCTCGGCCTGACGCCGGCCGAGGTCGAGGGCGAGGTGCGGTTCTACCCGCTCGCGGACGACCTGGCGCTGGCCATCGACACGACGGGCGGCTTCGCCGAGATGCCGCCGTACCTGCTCTTCAGCGCGCCGAACCTCGAGGCCGCGCGCGAGCACTTCGTCCAGCGCGGCTGCAACATCATCGAGATGGACACAGCGGGCACGGAGGCGGCGGGCTTCTTCGCGCAGGCGCCGGAGGGCCACACGGTGTGCGTCGTGGACCAGGAATCGCTCGAGTAGCGCGTTCGCGCGGGCGCATGAAGCAGGAAGCGGGGACGATGGCGCCCGAAGCGCGGCGTCGTTAGCTTCCGGGATCCGGCACCCACCGGGGTTCGAGCGCGAGGTCGTGCTCGGCGGCGACTTCGGGCAGCGGCTGTCCGGCGAGGAGCGCGCGGATCGCCGGGAGCGCGTCCTCGGCGGCTCGCTTCCCCGCATCGAGACAGGCCCTCATCCCGAACGGCGAGTTGCTGCCGTACTTGGCGACCGGCGGCCGCAGAACGAGGCTGGCTGTGCGCCCGGCGGGCAGCTCGCGCGCCATCGATTCGATCGAGAAGCGCAGGCCCGCGAGCGTGTGGTGGTGCTTGATCGAGTTCAGCCGGGCCGCCGTCCACGAGGCGGGGCGCCGGAGCGGCTCGGGGAGCGTGAACGGCCTGCCGAGCTCGACGGCGACGATGATGTCCGCCCCGAGCGCCTCGGCGGCGTCCACGGGCGCCGAGTCCCAGAGTCCGCCATCAACCAGGTAGGTGCCGTCGAGCGCGACCGGGCGGGCGATGAGCGGGATGGCGATGCTCGCCTCGATGGCGTCGATCAGCGGCCCGTGGTCGATCGTGACGTTGCGACGCTGGATGATGTCAGAGGCCGTGGCAGCGAACGCAATGGGGAGCTGCTCGATCTGCCGCCCGGCAAGCGCATCGTAGAAGCGGCGGGAGAGGCGGTTGCGATGGCGGATCTTGAGGCGGTGGCGGAAGAAGTTGATGACGTCGCGGTTCGGGGTGGTGCGGATGCCTTCTTCCATGAAGGCGGCCGTGTGCCCGGCCGCGTAGGCGCCGCCATAGAGCGCGCCGATGCTTGTGCCCGCAACCGCATCGACGCGAATGCCGGCCTCCTCGAGCACGCGGAGGACACCGATGTGGGCAGAGCCCTTTGTGCCTCCGGCGCCGAGCGCCAATCCCAGCTTCAACTCCTTCATCTCACCCCCACCGGCGGGATCCTGATTACATAACAGATTACCGCTCGCATGCGGTGATGGCGATTCTGCGACAAACGAGGGAAGCGCGTCAACCCCGGACTTGCGCTCGCGCGTCAACGCCGCGTCAAGCGCGGCCTCTCTCCGCCGCTGTCCGCCGTAGGGCGTCCGATCGCACCCCTGTGCGACATCCGGCGACGGCTCGCCTCTCGCGCTGCGTGCCGGTGCACAGCCCTGTGCCGCCTCCCGCCCCGCGCCGCGCGGTGCCATGCGCCTCTCTCGATTTCCCACGCGTCGGTGCACAATCGATGCGCGCTGTCGCACAGGAGGTCGCAATGCCGAGCGTCTGCGCTCGGGGTTCCGGCCCTTGGCCGCATCCGGCGGCTCCTGCCCTCCGAGGTCTTTGATTGAGCCGTCCGCAAACAATCAGAAACAATCGAACACAATCAACGGATCGGGCCGCGCGCTCGCCCGCGCATGTGCCCCGCAGATTCGCTCCGGTGTCCGCTCACCCCAACGCCAGCGCAGTCCGGTTGCCGAAAGAAGAAACGCGTAGATCAATCAAACGGTCCGCTGCCAGTGTGGGATGCGCTTCCGCAGGACGTGCCATAGCCGCCCGCACGGGCGGGTTGTATGATCGTGCACCTACCGCCAGACGGCCCCGCACCACACGGAGGTGACGCTATGAGTTCCACCGGCATCCCGGTCAACGGCGTGCGAAGCAAGGGCATCGTGGTGATCACCGGCGCCTCGACCGGCATCGGCGAGGCGTGCGCCCTGCGGCTCGACCGGGCCGGCTACACCGTGTTCGCGGGCGTCCGGCGCGATGAGGACGCCGAGCGGCTGCGCGCGCAGGCGTCGCCGCGGCTGCGGCCGGTGCGCCTCGACGTGACGGACGGCGCCACGATCGAGGCGGCGCGGCAGGAGGTGAGCGAGGCGGCGGAAGGGCTCGGCATCGCGGGCGTGGTGAACAACGCCGGCATCGGCCTCGGCGGGCCGGTCGAGTTCGTGCCGCTCGACGACTGGCGCCGCCAGTTCGAGGTCAACGTCTTCGGCACCGTGGCCGTCACGCAGGCCTTCATGCCGATGGTCCGCGCCGGTGGCGGCCGCGTGGTGCTCATCGGTTCGATCGGCGGTCGCTTCGCGACGCCGTTCATCGGCCCGTACTGCGCCTCGAAGTTCGCGATCGAGGCGATTGGTGACGCACTGCGCTTCGAGCTGCAGCCGTGGGGGATCCACGTGGCGGTCGTCGAGCCGGGCGATATCGCGACGCCGATCTGGGACAAGGCGCAGGACACGGCCACGCGCATGAAGCGCGACCTGCCGCCGGAGGCGCTCGAGCTGTACGGGGACGCGATCGAGGCGCTCGAGGACTTCATCAAGGAAGCGCCGGGGAAGGGTATCCCGCCGGACCGCGTCGCGAAGGCGGTGCAGCACGCGCTGGCGGCGCCGAAGCCGCGCACCCGGTACATCGTCGGCACCGATGCCTACATGCAGCGCGCGATGGAGCTCGTGCTGCCGGACCGGATCCTCGACCGGCTGATCGGCTGGCAACTGAAGATCGGGAAGAAGCGCGCCGCGACGCCGGAGCGGACGGGCGCGGGCGCGCGCGACTGAGATTGATCGGAGGAGCGGAATGACGCAGGACGCGACGGCGACGGAGATCACACACCGGATCGTGCCGACGAACGGCATCAACCTGCACATCGCGGAGGCGGGCAGCGGCCCGCTCGTGCTGCTGCTGCACGGCTGGCCCGAGTCCTGGTACTCGTGGCGGCACCAACTGCCGGCGCTGGCGCAGGCGGGGTACCACGCCGTGGCGCCGGACGTGCGCGGCTACGGCCAGAGCGACAAGCCGTACCCGGTCGAGGCGTACGCGATGAAGGAGATCGTCGCGGACTTCGTCGGGCTGCTGGACGCGCTGGGCGAGGAGAAGGCCGTCGTGGTCGGGCACGACTGGGG
>DASUKS010000282.1:0-5613 GCA_036278595.1 Dehalococcoidia bacterium | reverse complement strand
CGAAGGGCTCGACCTGAAGGACGGCGAGCAGGTCATCGTCGTCATCAAGTCGACCGAGGTGATGATCGCGAAGCCGTAGCCGCGGCGGCGAGGCGACCGCGGCCAACGCCCGGTACGCCGCCGGCGGACGCACCGGAGTTGGCCGCACGCCAACGACGGAACGCGGCATAGGTCAGGAGCAGCAAATGACCGAGGGGAGGCGCACCGCCGTCGTCACCGGCGCAAGCAGCGGCATCGGCGCGGCGACGGCGCGGGCGCTGTATGAGGCCGGGTTCGACGTGATCGGCGGCGCGCGGCGCCTCGAGCAGTTGCGCTCGGCGATGGACGCGGCCGGCGGGCGCGCGATCGAGCTCGACGTCGCCGACCGCGCGAGCGTCGAGCGCTTCGCGGCGCAGGTCGAGCGCTGCGACGTGCTGGTGAACAACGCCGGCGGCGCGCACGGCCTCGAGCCGCTCGCGGAGGCGGACGACGACAACTGGCGCACGATGTGGGAGTCGAACGTGTTCGGGCTGATGCTGGTCACGCGCGCGTTGCTGCCGGGGCTCATCGACTCCGGCAACGGACACGTCGTGAATATCGGCTCGGTCGCGGGGTTCGAGGTGTACCCGGGAGGCGCCGGCTACACGAGCGCGAAGCACGGCGTGCGGGCGATCACGGAGACGCTGCGCATCGAGCTGCTCGGCAAGCCGGTGCGCGTGACAGAGATCGATCCGGGGATGGTCGAGACGGAGTTCAGCGTCGTGCGCTTCGGCGGCGACGACGCGCGCGCGGCGAGGGTCTACGAGGGTCTGACGCCGCTCACGGCCGACGACATCGCCGACTGCGTGCGCTTCGCCGTCACGCGCCCGAAGCATGTGGACATCGACCTCATGGTCGTGCGGCCGGTGGCGCAGGCGACGGTGCACCATGTGGTGCGAGGAGCGAGGGGAGAGGAGTGAGGGGCGAGAGCGGCGCGAACGCGGGGCGGCAGAAGGCAGCGTAAAACAGCGAACATACGACGCCGGGCGCTGCGCGCCACCTCACCCCCCAGCCCCCTCTCCAAAATTTGGAGAGGGGAGCCAGCGGAGCAGTTCTCGGACTGACGACCGCGAACCACCAGATCGCGCACCTAGACTATGGACCGTGAACCCGACCGGGTCGCGTGCGACGGCCGGCACTACTCACTATTCACTATCACCTACCCGCGATCCGCCCGCCGGATCAGCATCACCCCATCGCGGACGGTGAGGAGCGTGTTGGTGACGCGCGCGTCGGACTGGACGCGGTCGTTGAACTCGACCATGGCACGGTCGTCCTGGGCCTTCGGGTCGAGGACGCGACCGCTCCAGAGCACGTTGTCGACGGCGATGAGCCCGTTCGGCGCGAGTAGTGGCAGCGCAGCCTCGTAGTAGCGCAGGTAGTTTCCCTTGTCCGCATCGATGAACACGAAGTCGAACGGGCCTTCGAGCGAGGCGAGCGTGTCGAGCGCCGGCCCTTCGCGCAGCTCGATCTTCGCGCCGTCCGGGCTGCGCCCGAAGTACTCGCGCGCGATGGCGATGTGCTTGGGCTCGATGTCGCAGGTGATCAGCCTGCCGTCGGGGGGCAGCGCCTTCGCCATCATGAGGGCGCTCAGGCCGGTGAAGCAGCCGACCTCGAGCACGCGCTTCGCTCGCAGCGAGGCGACGAGCATCTGCAGCAGGAAGCCCTCGACCTGACCGGACAGCATGCCGGCCCGGTCCGGCAGCTCGGTCTTCGTGCGCTGCTCCAGCTCGGCGAGCAGCGGGTCGAGCTGCGTGGAGTGGCTCGCGGCGTACTCCTCGATCTCCTCCGGCAGCAGTTCCATCGGTCCCTCCGTTCTGTGTCCTGCCCGTTGCACATGCTACTCGCAGGCGCGCCCGACGCGGCAGTACTCGACGCGGGTCCGCCACTGCGCGAGACTGTCCGCATCACCCACGGAGGCGCCAGATGCCGGAGAGCGCGCTCGCGAAGAAGCTGCAGATCCGCCCGCACCAGAAGCTACTCGTGCTCGATGCGCCCGCCGGCTACATCGCCGAGCTTGGCGCGCTGCCGGAAGGCGTGAAGCTGGCGCATCGGGCGACAGGCGCGTTCGATGTCGTGCACCTGTTCGTGCACAACAGCGCCGAGCTGTCGAAGCGGGCCGACCCCGCGACGAAGGCGACGAAGCCCGGGGGCACGCTGTGGGTCTCCTGGCCGAAGCAGTCCTCGCACATGCAGACGGACCTCGACCGCGACCGCCTCGCGGCGGCGATGGAGGCGTATGGGCTGCGTCCCGTGGCGAGCGTATCGATCAACGAGACGTGGTCGGCGCTGCGCTTCAAGCCGCACGCCGAAGTGAAAACGCGCCGCTGATTTTTCGCGCTCTTCGTGATCTGCGTGCATCCGGGCGCTGGGATGGGCCGTAGTTCTACGTGTCGGCCGCGCACAGATCTCCGTGGTTCCCACGAAGCCGGTGACATCGATCACCGGGCACAATCAAGACACAAACGGTACAAGGGCGAAAAGGCTCGCATTGCGAGACAGATAAACGTTAGATCGGACGGAACGACATGACGACGAAGACACTCATCGAACCGATACCACAGACAGATATCCACGCGCTGCTGCGCCTCGGCGAGCGCCTGACGGCCGATGAGATCGCGCGCCGCATGGGGGTCCCGCTCGACGTTGCGTGGGACGCACTGCGCATCGCCGTCGACGCGGGCTATCTCGACCGCGACGAATTCGGGACATACGCCGCGTGGTGTGTATGGCCACGCGCCGGCCTTTAGCGCGCGAAACGCTTCGGACGGAAGAGAGGAGACGGACCATTGATCGACCCGGAGACCATCTTGCACGTCGCGCGGTTTCGCGCCGAAGAGATGCAGCGGGAAGCAGCGCGCTTCCGCCTGGCCAGCACATGCGCCGTGCCGCGATGGCGCCGCGTCGCGGGACGCGCGCTGCTGCATGCCGGGTTCCGGATGCTCGGGGCGCGCCCGGCGCCGGCGCTCATTTCGCTGCAGGTCGCCGAAGCCGGGGACTGCTGACGCGGAGTACGGCACGCAGAACGAGCGAGGGCGCCGATTGGCGCCCTCGCTGCGTATCTACGGTTGGCCGTGCGTCAGACCGCGACGTCGCCCCGCTCGCCGGTCCGCACGCGGATCGCCTGCTCGACCGGCAGGATGAAGATCTTGCCGTCGCCGATGTTCCCCGTCCACGCCGACTGCTGGATGATCTGGATGACCTCGTCGGCGTTCTCGTCCGCGATGACCGTCTCGAGCTTCACCTTCGGCAACATGTCGACGGAGTAGGGCTGGCCGCTGCGGCCGGCGTGCACGATGCCCTTCTGCACGCCGCGGCCGGTGACGCCGACGATGTTCAGCCCGATGTAGCCCTTGTCCGCGAGCGCCTGCTTCACTTCGTCCAGCTTCTCGGGCCGGATGATCGCTTCGATCTTCTTCACGCGTATCTTTCCTTCGCTACTGGGCCGGACCCGGCGCGGGTTGCAGCCCATGTTCGGCAGCCGTGCCGGGCGTGGCTCCGTGCATGTGTACCGGAATCGCCTCCGGGATGCCCAGCACCGGACCGCTGCCGCCGAAGATGTACGCGCGCTCGCCGTGCTGCGAGACGTCGAGGCCGGAGATCTCTTCCTCTTCGCTCACCCGCAGGCCGAAGACCATGTCGAGCACCTTGAGGATGCCGAGCGTCATGATGAACGAGTACGGAGCGACGGCTGCGATACCGACGGCCTGCCGCCAGAGCTGGTCGACGCCACCGCCGTGCGTGAGTCCGTTGACGCCGGCGCCGAGCGCGTTCACGCCGGTGGTCGCGGCGGCGACGCAGAACACGCCCGTGAGCAGCGCGCCGGTCAGCCCGCCGACGCCGTGCACCGCAACCACGTCGAGCGAGTCATCGAGCGACGTGCGCGTGCGCAACTGGACGGCGAGGTAGCAGACGATGCCGGCGATCGCGCCGATCGCGATGGCTTCCATCGGCTGCACATAGCCCGATGCCGGCGTAATCGCCACGAGCCCTGCCACGGCGCCGGCGGCGGCCCCGACGACGCTCGGCTTGCCGGACTGCCACCAGCTCATCGCGGTCCACGACAGGGCGGCGGCCGCCGCGGCAGTGTTCGTCACGGTGAAGGCATTGACAGCGACCGGGCTCGCCGCTCCGGCGCTTCCCGCGTTGAATCCAAACCATCCGAACCAGAGGATGCTCGCGCCGAGCACGACCATCGTGATGTCGTGCGGTTCCATCGGCTCCTGCTTGTGTCCCTTTCGGCGGCCGAACATGAACGCGGCCGCGAGGGCGGCGACCCCGGCGTTGACGTGGATGGCCGTGCCGCCGGCGAAGTCCACGCCCTTCACGTCGTGCGCAATCCAGCCGCTCGAGGCGAAGACCCAGTGCGCGACGGGTGCGTAGACGAGGAGCGACCACGCGGCCATGAAGATGAGGAACGGGCCGAACTTCGCGCGTTCGGCGAAGGCGCCGGTGATTAGCGCGGGGGTAATGATGGCGAACATGGCCTGGAAGATCATGAACGCCTCGCTGGGCACCGTCGAACCCGGGAGGGGGTTCGCGCCCACGTGGCGCAGCCCAACGTAGTCGAGGTTGCCGATGAGGCCCCAGCCGTGCACGTCGGGCCCGAAGGCGAGGGAGTAGCCGATGACGACCCACAGCACGCCGACGAGTCCCATGACGATGAAGCTCTGCATGATCGTGCCGAGCACGTTCTTGTTGCGCACCAGCCCTCCGTAGAAGAAGGCCAGGCCCGGCGTCATAAACAGCACCAAGGCGGATGCGGCGAGAACCCACGCCGTATCGCCCGCGTTGATCTGCGGCGTCATACCACTCTCCTCCAGCGCGTTACGTCAGACAGGCGGAGAATAGCCGCGCTATGTTACGGGAACATTTCGCAGAAGTGATCGTTGCGTTACGCGGCGCTCGTCAATTGGCGCGGCCCAACCGTTATGTACGGGGCGCTCCGCCGGCATGCCCGAAGCATCGCCCGGTTGGTTGCGGGGCTACCGATCGCAGCTCGCGCGCAGGGCATCGACGAAGCCGCGGCCGGCGTCGAGCGCGGCCGCGTCGGACGTGGATGGCGGGAAGAAGAGCCGCACGCCGGCGGTGAGCTGCCCGCACGCGACCGTCGCGCTGACGCTAGCCGGCGCCACGACCGCGGCATCGGACGCGACGTCGCCGGCGCTCGCCCGCCGCTCGCTGATCACCAGCGATGGGCCCGCCGCGGCGCCGTCCGCATCGCGCGCGGCGGCGTAGCGGATCTCGGCCGTACGGCTGCCATCGGCGGCCGGCTCCGTGGCGTCGAGGCGCGGTGGGGGGGCGGTGCCGGCTGGCAGGGACGCCGGCAGCACGGGCCGGAAGCCCGTCAGGCGCGCGAGGTCATCGACGCTCGCGGCGTGCGTCAGGAGTTCGATGCCAGCGGGCGCTTCGATGTTGGTCGCCGGCGCCGCCTGCTCGCTTCGATGCCGCATGTCCTGCGCGACGTAGATCGCGGCGTACAGCGCGCTGCCGAAGACTGCCGCGACCACGAGGCTGCGAACGAACAGCCACACGAGGCGTGGCGGCGATGCGGTCGCGGTGACGGCTCGAATGCTCATACCGTGATCAACGTCG
>DASUKS010000281.1:0-14816 GCA_036278595.1 Dehalococcoidia bacterium | reverse complement strand
GTGTCATTCTGCGCCGGCTGCCATTCTGAGCGAAGCGAAGAATCACTCCGATCGCAGCGAGATCGCCGGCTTCAGCAGCGTTCCTTCGTCAGCCTTCGCACGCATCGCGCGCCGAACCCTGATCCGGTACGCACCCATCGCTCGATATACTGCCCCTGATGAACCTCCGCCTCGGCCGCGCGTTCGCCGTACCGGCGGCGCGATGAGAACCCACAGATGGCACAATTGTCCACACATACTTTCGTCGATCCGCAGATGACGCAGATGTTCGCAAATGGATCCGTTGAGCCGCTCCGTGCGCGATGGTCACACCCGAACAGCGCACGGCTCCCCGTCGATCCAACCCGACAATATCTGTGCCCATCTGTGACATCTGTGGTTTCAAGACATCTGCGCCCATCTGCGTCATGTGCGGATCAAACGTCATGAAGATTGGCGCACACGTCTCCACCGCAGGCGGCCCCGCGACCGGGTTCGAGCGCGCGCAGGCGATCGGCGCCGAGTGCATGCAGATGTTCGAGTCGGCGCCGCAGCAATGGGGCACCGCGAAGCTCACCGACGAGCAGGTCGAGGCCTTCCGCGCCACCCACGCCGAGAGCGGCATCGACCCCGTCTTTATCCACGGCAAGTACCTGATGAACCTCGCGTCGGCCGACGACAAGATCTTCCGCACGTCCACCAGCACGTTGCGCAGCAGCCTCAACATCGCCGGCCGCATCGGCGCGAAGGGCGTGATCTTCCATACCGGCAGCCACAAGGGTCTCGGGCTCGATGCCGTCTTTGAACAGATCTGCACCGCCTGCCAGAAGGTCCTCGATGAGACGCCCGAAGAAACGCTGCTGATCTTCGAGAACTCCGCCGGCGGTGGCGACACCATCGGCTCAAAGTTCCACGACCTCGGCGAGATCCTCCGCCGCATCGATAACCCTCGCGCCCGCGTCTGCATCGATACCTGCCACGCCTTCGCCGCCGGCTACGACCTCAGCACACCGGAGGGCGTGAAGGCAACGCTCAAAGAGCTGGACAAGGAGATCGGCGCGAAGAACGTCGCCGCGATCCACTGCAACGACTCGAAGACGGAGCTCGGCGCCGGCCGCGACCTGCACGAGAACATCGGCGAAGGCAAGATCGGCCTCGCCGGCTTCGAGGCGCTCCTCGGCTCGAAGGAGCTACAACACGTCCCGCTGCTACTCGAGGTCCCGGGCTACAAGCTCAACGGCGCCGGCAAGGGCCCCGACAAGCCGAACGTCGACCGACTCAAGGAGATCCGCGCCCGTCTCGGGCTGAAGGCGTAGGCACTACGTCGCTGGCGCTTGCCCATGTCCGCGCCTCCGGTAGCCGTGCGCGCTCGTTGAGCGAGCCAAGCAAACCTGTGGCCATCTATGTCATCTGCGTGCAAATCGGGTTCAATCCGGGAATCGCCTCGTTCACGAAGAGATCCTTCGCTTCGCTCAGGATGAAGTCACCGGACTTCGGGTCATGTTTCATCACCCAGGGTGCCGCTCCCGCGGCATGGCTATCTGCCTTGTAAATAGCTTCGGGACGTGAGCGCGCGCTCACGAGAACGTTCGCCGATTGCAGCTCGCCTTCCCTTAGGGAAGGGGCCGGGGGTTAGGTCCTTGCGGGCACGCCCGCAATGTTCATCACCCAGGGTCGCTCCCGCGGCATGGCTATCTGTGGTTCAAAGAGGCAGGCTCTCGACATCGGCCCTCCGTGCGCGCGACAGTTTGCAATCTCCACATGAGATTTCCCCAACTAACGCCCAACGCCCTTGCCCCACCTATCTGCATACGACAGAGTGCGCGCCAACAGGAATCCTGAGCTAGTTCGCCTGGAGGGCTTACTCGTGACTTCACGCCAACGACTTGTGTTGAGCGCCATCGTAGCCGCCGTCGTGTTCGGCATCGGCTTTGCCATCGCTGTGACGATCCCGGGCCTCGGCGGCTCGAAGTCGCAGGCCGTGACGGACTATTACAACAACGACACCAAGATGAACACGGCGTTCGTGCTGTTCTGGGTGTTCGCGCTGGGATGCCTCGCGATGGTTTGGTTCTTCAACGAGTTGAGCGCACGGTTTGAGCAGACGGTGCTGACACGCGTGGCGTTCTCGTCAGCGATGTTCGGGATCGTTGCATCGGCGGCCGGCGCTGCGGTGATGTGCGGCCCGACGATGGCTCTCGACGCCGGCTCACCCGGCGCGAAATTCGTCGGCGTGGACGTGGCGGTGGCATTCACACAGGGCGGCGCCGCGCTGATGCTTGGCGTGGGCTTCGCGGCCTTCACGCTTACGTCGCTGCTGTACACAATTGCCGCCATGCGCTCTCGCCTCGTGACGAAGCCGTTCTACATTGCCTGCTACGCGCTGGTGTTCATCACGCTCGGCTCGTTTTTCTGGATCCCGGGCTACGCCTTCCTGTTCTGGGCCGTCGTGATGAGCGTCGGGCTGTACCTCCGCGAAGCGACAGCCGCCGCGCGCATGCCGGTGTCCGAACGCGTCCCGGCCTGAGTCGCACCGCAGACTGACCGCAGTGCCGCCCGCCGGCGGGCGGCCTGCGTTGCCTCGACTCAGGCCGCGCCGGGTGTGACCGCCGCCGGCTCCGGGAGCTTCACCGCGTACAGCTCGCCGAGCAGCGAGAAGAACGCCTGCACCGACCGCAGGTGCTTGCGGTTCTTGCGGTAGATGAGCGAGATCTGCCGCCGCGGCATCGCGGCGTTCGTCACCACGATCGGGATAAGCGTGCCGATCGTCAGCTCGCGGTCGGTCGAGACCTTCGGCAGCATCGCGATGCCCAGCCCCTCCTCAACCATCTTCTTCGTCGCCTCGATCGTGTCCAGCTCCATCGTCGTGCGCGGGACGATGCCGTTCTGGCGGAAGAGCGTCTGGATCAGCGCCGTGTAGCTCGAACCCCGGTCGAAGAGGATCAGCGACTCGCGCCCGATCTCGTCGAGCGTCGCCGTGCCGGTGCGCGCGAATCGATGCCCCGGCGCCGCAACCAGCACGAGGTCGTCTTCGTACAGCGCCACCGTCGTGATCTCGGGGTGATGCACCGTGCGCTCCAATGCGCAGTGCACCTCGTCGTTCAGCACCATCTGCAGCACCTGCTCCGAGCGCCCCGTGTGGACGCTGACTTCGACGCCGGGATACAGCGAGCAGTACTGCTTGAGGATGCCCGGCAGCACGTAGGTCGAAACGGTGAGCGCGCAGCCGAGCTTCAGCGTGCCGAGTTCCAGGTTGCGCATGCCCTCGATCGCGTCGCGGCCGTCCTGCAGCGCCTTCAATGCGCGCCGCGCGTACGGCAGAAACGACGCGCCCATCTCCGTCAGCCGCACGCCACGGCCGTTGCGCTCGAAGAGCGATTCGCCAAGGTCGCGCTCGAGCGACTGGATGCGCGCGGTCACGGACGGCTGCGTGAGGAACAGCGATTCCGCGGCTTTGCTGAAGCTGCGGTGCTGGGCGACCTGCACGAAGGCTTCTATCTGCCCGAGATCCACATCGACCGTCAGCGGCCCGGGCACGGGCGGCTGTCACTATCGGCGCTATCTATAGAGACGATAGTGTGCCACCGGACGCCATCGATTTCAAGCGCGCTCTTTTGTGCTTGGCCCGGGCCGCGTAGCGCCATCCGAAACGCGCTCGCTCGTGATTCCATCACCTTGCGGGCGGTCGCCGCGTCCACGTTACAGAGCGCCGGTCGCTTCCGGCGCGCCGCCCGGTGCCACGCGTACCCCGTCGTGCGCGCCGTTGCCGCCGAGTTCGTCCCACGTGCGCCACGCGAACCACAGCACGAGCGGAAACAGCACCACCGCGACTGACAGCGATCCGCCCGGGTGTCTTACTTCGAACGCCTGCGCGATGTCGCCGCCGACGACATAGCGCCGCACGATGTCGTTCAATGCCTGCGCGCCCGTGCCGATGAACCCGAACGTCGCAACGGCGAGGCCGGTGAGATTGTATGCGCGCGTCGCGACCCGCTCGCCCGCCGCGTGCTGCCGCCGCAGCATCGTCGCGCCGAACGCGTGCACCGCGAACAACACCGCGCCGACGAACACGAGCGAGATGCCGCTCGCAACGTCGTCGCGGATCGCGCTGTCCGAAGGATCGATCGTCTGCTCCGTGCGGGCCGCGCCGGGCGCCAGGCCGTCGCTCCCCGACAGTGGCGCGTAGGATGTGTACGTTTGCGCGTTGTAGCTGAAGTCCCGCGTCCCCGCGCTCGCGAATCCCGCCTTCAGCAACAGACCGGCCCCGGCCGCGACAAGGAACACGCCGACGAGCATCGCCAGCGCGACGTAGGCGCGCAGCACGCCGGGGAACTGGATGTTCCAGCCATCGCCGCCGCGTCGCACGACGAGCACGATCCCGCCGATGATGAGCCCACCGATCATGACCGTAGGCAGTAGACCGACAAAGACCCACATGTGGCGCTCCTCTCCAGTCCCGCCCAAATATACGGCGGGGCGGCGCACGGGCATCAGGTGCATTCCTACCATTCGGCATCGATCGTTGGACTATTTCGTGCCCGCCAAGGCGACTGAGGACCGGGAAGAGGGGCAGAGATGCGAGTGATGCGAGGGATGCGCCGTGGGCGGCCGCCGGACGCACCGGCTCCGTACTCCCCGCGTTAGCGGATGCCGGTGTCGCCGCGCACCGTGACCTCCGTATAGGTACCGGGCGTAACGGTGACCCTCATCGCCTCGAGGCGCGGGTACGCGACAATGCACTTCATCGGGCCGCTGCAAGGGCCGTCAAGCGTGTACGAGCCGGGCGGAAGATCGATGCGGAAGCGTCCCTCGGCATCGGTCAGCACGTTCGCGACGTACATGCCCGACTCCCCTCCGGCGTAGATGTGTACTGCGAGGTTGGCCGCGGCCCGCGGCGGGCACGGACTGTCGGTACGCTCCACCGGGCACGTCGGTCCCAGCAGCACCGTGCCTTCGATGCCGCTCGCGCCCGGCGTCCCGGGCACGGCCGCACCTGCCAGGGCCGGCGTCGGCGAGTTGTAGCGCGTCGGGGCGCCGAGCGGCGTGCGTCGCGCCTCGGCGGTCGCGCAGAGCGGCACGCTCGTTTGGCCGCCGGGGCAGTCCTGCACGAGGTACGCGCGCGTGGGCGTCGCGCTCGCACCGGACGAGCCGCACGCGGCCAACGCGATCGCACCGAGCGCGAGCGCGCCCAACATCGAGAGCGGCAGCAGCCTGCGGCGCATCGGCCCCATGATATGTCAGACGCACAGCGGCCCGCGGATGTTCCGCCGGTGACTAATATCTCAGCCTAGCCGTCGGCGGTTCGTTACGGCGCGGCCGGCTGGAACAGCTCGATTGGATTCCCGGACGGATCGTCGAGCACGATCTGCTGCCCGCCGGGGCCGCTGATGACATCGCTCCGGAAACGGACTCCTTCGGCCCGCAGCCGCTCTACCTCCGCTGCGATGTCATCGACGATGAAGTGGATGCGGTTCCAGCCGCCGGCCACCGGCTGCGCACCGTCCGGGAGCGCCCGGCCCGCCGAGCTCTGCGGCCCGCTCAGCAGCAACCGCAGGTTGCCGCGAAAGACATCGGCGAACGCAGGCGCGTTCATGCCGGTCTTGAAGCCGAAATGCTTCGTGTAGAAGTCGACCGCCGACGCCACGTCGTGGACGATATACCGGACGTTGATGATCTCGTCGGGCATCACTTACCTCCTTGCTGACTGCTGGATGACGTGAAGCAGAAACCGCACGCGGCGCTCGATCTCCGCCGCCGTGCGCTGGAACGCCGGATAGCTCTCCTCGTCCGAACCCCCCTCGAGGGAGGGGTCGGCGATGCTCCAGTGGATACGCTCCGGCCCGCCGGGGAAGTCGGGACACACCTCGCGCACGCGGTCGCAGAGCGTGATCACGTAGTCAAACCGCCGCCGCGCAAACGTGCGCAGGTGCTTCGCCTGCTGCCCGCCGATGTCGATCCCGTGCTCGCGCATGGTCCGCACCGCGTTGGGATGCACGCTCTTCGGCTGGCTGCCGGCGCTCTGCACCTCGACCGCGTCGCCGGCCAGGTGCCGCAGCAGCGCCTCCGCTATCTGCGAGCGCGTGCTGTTCCCGGTGCACAGGAAGAGCACCCGCGCCGGATGGGGATCGCCGCCATCGCGCTCCGCGGCCGGCGGTGCCAGCGCGAGCCCCGGGTGCAGCGCGCCGCCCGCCGCCACCAGCAACTCGCCGCAGCGTGCGAGGTCGACGCTGTAGTAGGCGTCGCGCCCGTCGGCGGAGCTGCGCCGCGCCGACACCAGCCGCGCGGATCGTAAGCGCGCGAGATGGTACGAGACCAGGTTCTGCGGCCTGCCGAGCGCGGCCGTCAGCTCGCGCACCTGCCGGTCGCTGCGCGCAAGCTCGCTGAGCAGCTGCCATCGCAGCGGATGCCCCGCGAGCTGAAGGAAGGGCGGCGGCGTGGCCTTCGGGCGCGTCCCGGCATTCATGCTGCCGAGCTTACATCAATCAGCATAGATGGATCAATACGGATTGATATGATTTTCCGCGGTCACGGGCGCGGCCTCTCAATGCAGCCGCGCAGATCACGGAGCGATGGTGAAGGCGTGGCCCGCATCACGCATCCGGCCGCGGCCGCGTACGCTCACCACCGCACGCCGTATCGGCCGCCTCCAGCCGATCAATGAGTGACGCAGGGCGAGCGGGGTCTCTTCCCGCGTCCACATCTCCTTCCCTCGCTCCTCGGCTCTGCCCTCGCGCCTCGAATCGGTACACTGCGGCATTACCCTCACGCACACGGAAGCAGAAGAGGAGCGCAAGCGTGCTGAAGACCGCGTACGCCGGTGACCTTCGCGAGAGCGACGAAGGCAGGGAAGTCACCCTTGCCGGGTGGGTGCACCGCCGGCGTGATCACGGCGCGCTCATCTTCATCGACCTCCGCGACAGCCGCGGCATCGTGCAGGTCGTCTTCGACCCGAAGCAGGCGCCCGAAGCGCACGCCGTCGCGAGCGAGGCGCGCACCGAGTTCGTGCTGCAGGTGTCCGGCCGCGTACAGCACCGCCGCGCCGGGACCGAGAACGACAAGCTCCCGACGGGCGCCGTCGAGGTGCACGCGCAGACGGCGGTCATCCTGAACGCTGCGAAGACGCCACCCTTCTACATCAACGAGGACGTCGACATCGATGAGACGCTGCGGCTGCGCTACCGCTACCTCGACCTGCGGCGGGAGCGGCTGCACAACAACATCGTCCTCCGCCACCTGGTGACGCAGAAGATCCGGCGCTTTCTCACCGAGCGCAACTTCGTCGAGATCGAAACGCCGGTGCTTGCGAACCCCACGCCCGAAGGATCGCGTGACTACCTCGTGCCCAGCCGCATCAACCAGGGCAACTTCTACGCGCTGCCGCAGTCGCCGCAGCAGTTCAAGCAGCTGCTGATGGTCGCCGGCTTCGAGCGTTACTTTCAGATCGCCAAGTGCTACCGCGATGAGGACCTGCGGGCCGACCGCCAGCCCGAGTTCACGCAGCTCGACCTCGAGATGTCGTTTGTCGCGCAGGAGGATGTGCTGGGGCTGATCGAGGAGCTGTACATCGAGATCGGCCGGGACCTGCGCCCTGACCTCAACATCCCGACGCCGTTCCCGCGTATGACGTATGAGGAAGCGATGCGGCGCTTCGGGTCGGACAAGCCCGACCTTCGCTACGGGCTCGAGCTGATTGACCTCACCAACGCGGTCCGCGGCACGCCGTTCATGGTGTTCAAGTCCGCGACCGACAGCAACGGCGCGGTCGAGGGCATCGTCGTCCCCGGCGGCGCCGGCTTCACGCGTCGCGAGATCGATGAGTTGACGGAGACGGTTAAGACGTACGGCGCCAAGGGCCTCGTGTCGATCGCGTACCTCGCCGACCCGGCGACCGCGACGGAAGAGCAGGTCCGCTCGCCCGTGCTGAAGTTCCTCGGCCTCGAGCACGCGCAGGCCCTCGGCAAGGTCGCCGGCGCGAAGGAGAACGACCTCCTGCTCATCGTCGCAGGCGCCGGTGGCCAGCCGGCGAAGGAGCCCGGCTCGGCGGGCCGCGTGAAGCCGTCGCTCGACGCGCTCCGTCGCGCGCTCGCCGCGAAGCTCCAACTCGCCGACGAGAACACGCTGCAGTTCTGCTGGATCCTCGAGTTCCCGCTGTTCGAGTGGAGCGACGAGGACGAGCGCTACTACAGCGTGACGCATCCGTTCACTGCGCCGATCGACACCGACCGGGAGTTCGAGGGCAATCCGGCGGCCGCGCACTCGAAATCGCACGACCTCACCTGTAACGGGCAGGAGATCGGCGGCGGCAGCATCCGCATCCACGCGCGCGACATGCAGGCGGCCGTCTTCCGCGCGCTCAACCTCACCGAGCAAGAGACCCGCGAGCGCTTCTCGCACATGCTCGAAGCGTTCGAGTACGGCGCCCCGCCGCACGGCGGCATCGCGATGGGGATCGACCGCACGGTCGCCCTCTTCGCGCAGGACGACGACATCCGCGAGGTGATCGCCTTCCCGAAGACGAAGAGCGCCTCCGACCCCATGACCGGCGCCCCGCTCCCGGTCGATGCGGCCCAGCTCGACGATCTCGGCCTGAAGCTCAAAACGCCGCCGGCGTAGCTGGCAAAGTCGCGGGTCGGTTCGGCGCGGGCCTGGGCGCTGTCATTCCGCGCGCTCACACATGTCACGCTGTCATTCTGAGCGCCAGCGAAGAATCTCTCCGAATGGCGTCCTACATCGGTACCGCAGATCTGCATGCCATCACGGCACGGCGTCCGACGCCCACGCCTTCTGCAGCAGCCGCTTGAGCTGCTCGAACGACTTCTCCCCGAGCGTCGCGCGCCACTCCTGCTCGATCTGCTCCAGCACCCTGAATTCCTCATCCCACACGGCTTGCCCGCGCCTGGTCAGCCGCACGATCCGCGCGCGGGCGTCCGCTTCGTCGGCGATGCGTCGCAGGTAGCCGAGCTGCTCCAGGCTCTGGAGGAGCTGGTTCATCGCCTGCTTGCTCATCCCCGCACGCTCTGCGAGGTCGCCCGGCCGCGCACCGTCCGGGCTCGGGTACGAAAAGACGGCGATGTGCGGGAGCCGCAGGTCCCGGAAGCCGGCCGCGTTCAGTTCTGCGATGAGCCGCCGGTGGATAGCCTGCGAGGGGACCCGCAGGAGGGCGCCGATGAGTGCCGGTGGTGGTAATCTGGACACTTGACACCATGGTAAATGCGATTTACTATCTCGCTACAGTAAACGGAGTTTACCACAGGAGGAACATCCTTGGCACCGAGTCACACGTCCGAAGCAGTCGAGCCGGTGGTCGTCAAGGGCAACGGCGGCACGCGCATCCAGGCCGGGCCGATGGGGATCCTCGTCATCGAGGACGGCAGCCACACGAGCGGCACGCACGCCGTCATCGAGTTCACGTTCGATGGTCCGTTCAGCCCGCCGCCGCACATCCACCACCAGCACGAGGAAGTGATCTACGTGCTCGAAGGTGACATGGCGCTGCCGGTCAACGGCGAGGTGATCCGGCTGGGCGCCGGCGACGCCTTCGTCACGCCGATCGGACTGGCGCACACCTTCAGCAACGCGGGGACAGGCAGGCTGCGCTTCCTGCTGACGATCTCGCCGGCGAGCCACCTCGGCTACTTCCTGGCGATGGCGCAGGCGATCCAGGAAGCGCGCGGCGCCGTCGACCCGGAGACGACGAAGGCGGTCATGCAGCGCTGGGGCCTGGAGCCGGTGCGCGACGCGTAGTGCGCGCGACCGTCAGCGGGTCCGCCGCCGTCAGCTTGCCGCCGCAGCCGCATCGTCGCCCGCGGCGCCGGGCGGGTGGAACGCGACGGGCGGCATCTCGCGCCCCAGCACGTCCGCGATGAAGCTGCGGATCGCCGGCACCACCATCTCGTTCGCAATGTCGCGATGGCCGCCATCCGGGAACGTGACGAACGTCTTCGGCTCCGGCGCGGCATCGAACACCGCGCGTCCCATGTAGTGGGGCACCGTCTCGTCGGCGTCGCCGTGCATCACGAGCAGCGGCCGGTCGAGGCGCCGGATCTTCGCGAGCGTGTCATAGTTCGTCCGTGGCAGCCACGGCGCGACACGTAGCAGGTAGCGCACGCGCGGGAACCAGTCGTAGATCATGCCGCGGATCGAGGTGAACGGGGAGCGCAGGATGAGCCCCGCGCTCGGCTCTCGCATCGCCAGTTCCGTTGCGATGCCCGTCCCGAGCGAGAAGCCGTAGAAGAAGATCGTCTGCGCGTCCACGTCCTGGCGCTCGTACAGCCAGCCGAGCGCCGCGGTGGCATCGAGGTAGGTGCCGTCCTCAGTGGGCACGCCCGGGTTGTTGCCGTAGCCGCGGTAGTCGAAGACGAAGAAGTTGCAGCCGATGTCGCGCAGGAACTCCCGGAACGCATCGACGCGGTCCGGCGTCACCCAGAGGTCACTCGCGTTGTAGCTCGTCCCGTGCATGAAGAGTAGGGTCGGCGCCGGGTGCGGCACGTCCTGCGCCGGGAAGAACCATCCCTGCAACTCCAGCCCGTCTGCCGTCCAGAATCGCGCCTCCTCGTACGGCGCGCCAACCTCCGACGGCGGCGCGGGGTTCCACGGGCCGGTGTACAGCAGGCGCGGACGCAGAATGCGCTCCGAGACGGCGGTCAACGCGAACGGCGGCACCGCGACGGCGAGACCGGCGGCAACGAGCCGGCGAAACATCACTTCCATGGTAGCGAACCGCGCGCACCGTACGCGAAGGCGCGTACTCCGCCGCGCACGCGGACTACGTGAGCGCGCACCTCGATTGGCGATGCTGATCGGCGTCTAGGTCGGATTGTCTACCAGCCACCATCTGTGCCATCTGTGTCATCTGTGGTTCCGACGCAATCTGCGCCCATCTGCGTTATGGCTGATCACACTCACGGTTCGAGCACGCGGCGCGGCCGCGAGAGGTACTGTTCCCACGCGCGCGGATCCTCGCCCAACTCGAGCATCAGGCCGTGGAGCGCCGTCCACGTCGCGGGGTTCACCGGGATCCAGTCGTTGAACGTCAGACCCTCGTGCTCGCTCGCCGTCCCCATCACGCAGTGGAAGATCATCCGCCCGTGGCGCCGGTGGTTCCAGATCACCCGGTACGTGAGCCGCACCTTCGCCGGCGATGGCGTCGCCCGGGTCCACGCCTCGAGCAGTCGCTGCAGGAATTGCGGGTTCGCCGTCGTGAAGTGCCCGATCACCTGCGCGAGGTACGGGCTCGGCTCGCCGAGGTCGGAGTCCATGTTCGCCGATCCCTTGTAGACCGAGGCGAGCAACTCGAGGATCTCGTCCCAGTTCTCCACGACGCGCGGGAAGTCCATCTCGCTCGCCACCGCGAGCAGGTTGCGCTGCAAGGGCGTCCGGCGCTTGCGCTCGGCCTGGAAGTCGAGGCCCCAAACGGCGCTCGCCATGCGGTTCGCCGCCACGACCTCGACCGTGTCGTTCACGACGAACTCCGGCCACGGCACCCGCTCGACCTCGGTCTGCAGTTCTTCGACGGTGAAGTAGTAGCCGGCGCGGTGGTCGTACAGCGAACGGACCGGCGCGAAGCCAGCGCTCTCGCGGATCGGGTTCGATTCCGTGCGGTCGAGCTTAAGCGCGTCCAGGATCGCCTCGAGCGAGTCCTGCTTGGGGTGCCGGCGCCCGATCTCGTACCCCCGCACGGCCGACGCCGAGACGCCCGAGAGCGTCGCGAGCGCCTCGCGCGAGACGCCGAGACGCTTCCGCGCCCGCAGGAGCATCTGCCGCCACTCGCCGTCCGGCGAGTGCCCGTTACGTGCCGGCATGGGCCCTCACCTCACCCGCGTGCGCGAGTGCGCGCACGGCGGTCCAGCGCGCCTTCACACGCGCGAGCGCGTCCCAGGTCTGGCCATCGAGCGGGTGCCAGGCGTTGAACGCCGTCCCGTCGGGCTCGCTGCACACGGACACCGTTGCGAGGAAGCGCATCTCGCCGTGCTCGGCGTCGCGCCAGACGACGGGGTAGCGCCAATAGCAGCGCGAGTCGTGCGGTGGCGTCCTCACCCAGACGTCGGTCAGGCGCGCCAGGTACGCGGAATCGCCGCGAGCGAACTCCGCAAGCACCGCATCGAGGTACGGGTTCGGGTGGTCGATGTCGTGCGGGCGCGCCTTGAGCACGGTCGCGAGCGCGCCGACGACCTCGTCCCAGTTGCCCACCCGGTCGGCGAAGCGCCCGTCGCTCGCCACGCTCAGCAGGTTCATCTGCACCTGCGAGCGCACCGCCCGCTCCGCCGCGACGTCGACGTCCCAGACAGCCTGCACCGCGCTGTTGGCAGCGACCAGCTCGACCGCGTCGTTGAGCACGAACTCCGGCCACGGCGCCTCCTCGACCGCGCGCGGCAACTCCTCGGCCGCGTAATAGTAGTGCGGGTGGTTCTGCGGCGTGAAGCGCGTCTTGCGCGCCGCGAAGCCGGCGTCCTCGAGCATCGCGTTGCCCTCGTCGTAGGGCACGTTGAGCGTCCAGATCAGCGCCTGGAGGTGACGGCGGGAGGCGCGCCGGCGCCCCGTCTCGTACGCGCGCACCGTCGCCGCCGAGACGCCCGCGAGGCGCCCCAGCTCTTCACGCGAGAGCCCCAGGCTGCGTCGCGAGCGGTGCAGTGATGCGCGCCAGTCAGGCATAGAGCAATCATGCGTGTTTGCTACCGCCCGTCAAGATTCGAGAGTGGTACAACTTGTGTACATATTGATGTTGACGCGGCAGCCGCGCGCGGCGGAGAATCGCGCTGCGGACGGAACCGTATCGTATGCGCTGTGCGATTCCGTCGCCCGGGAGGCCCCTCCCGTGCCTCTGATGCCCCTCTTTCGCCGGAGGGGCATCTCTTTGTCTCCGGAAGTTGGCCGCCGGGCGATGGTCGTTGGGCGCGTGGCTCCGCGCCTGCCGTCTGGGCGCCCGGCTTCGATGCTCCATCGTCCATCGTCACAGAGACGCGCCGAGCCCTGCTGCCCTAGCGATCCTGCATGGCGTGACCTCCCGCGACGCGGTAGGTCTGCGCGTTGCGCATCGCGGCCGATGCGAAGCGGTCGGGGTCGGCGCTGGTGATCAGCACCTGATCGGCGTCGAGCGACGAGAGCACGCTCTCCCGCCGCGAGGCGTCGAGCTCCGACAGCACGTCGTCGAGCAGCAGGACTGGACGCTCACCGGTGCGCTCACGCAGCAGACGCGACTCGGCGAGCCGCAGCGCGAGCGCCGCCGTGCGCTGCTGCCCCCGCGACGCGAACGACGACGCGGGCTCGCCGCCGAGCGTCATCGCCAGGTCGTCCCGGTGTGGCCCGACGAGCGTCATGCCCGCAGCGATGTCGCGGTCGCGGCCGGAAGCCAGCCGCTCGAGCAGCGCCGGTTGCAGTTCTTCGGCCGGGGTCGCTTCGATGCGCTCCGCCGGCCAGCGGTCGTTGAATCTCGGTTCGTACGTCACGTCGAGCTCCTCCCGCTCGCCGCTCAGGCCGGCGTACGACTCCGCCGCGTAGCCCCGCACCTCCGCGACCGCGATCGCGCGCGCCGAGAGCAACACGCTGCCGTCGGCCGCGAGCTGCTCGTCCCAGTACGCCAGCTCGTCGGGGCGCGACGCACCCTCGCGGATGCGCTTGAGCAGCGCGTTGCGCTGCGTCACAACCTTGCCATATCGGGACAGCGCGCGGTTGTACCCGCGGTCCACCTGCGACAGCATCACATCGAGATAGCGGCGCCGGTCCGAAGGCGCGCCCTTCACCAGCTCCATGTCGTCTGTCGTGAACAGCACCGCCGTGATCGCGCCCGCCACGTCGAAGCCGCGGCGCGCGACGCCGTTGAGCTTGTACCGCTTCGACGCCACGAGCCCCCGCGCGCCCTCGCGCCCGACGACGGTCAGCTCGACCGAGACCTCGCCGCTCGCGCGCACGGCCGTGCTCGCGACGCGCGCGAACGGCTGCGTCTCTTCGCGCTGGCTCCACGCGATAAAGTCGGCGTCGCCGCTCGCGCGCTCGGAGCGGCCGGCCGCGAGCAGGAACGCGGCCTCGAGCAGGTTCGTCTTGCCCTGCGCGTTGTCGCCGAGGAACAGCACGATACCCGGGTCGAAGCGCAGCTCCTGTTGCTCGTAGTTGCGGAAATGGACGAGCGAAAGCTGCCGCAGGTGCACGGCGGCAGTCTAGGCCACCGGCCGAAGTGCCGGTAGCGCGTGCGGGTTCAGCGCTGGTCGAGGAAGCGCAGGCGCAGGCGCAGCTGGTCCGGGCGCGCCTCGTCGACGATCACCGGGTGCCCGGTGCTGCCCGTGATACCCGCCGCGATGCCCGAAGCCGTCATCGGCTGGGCGAGCACGAGCTGGATCGCCGCCTCGTCGTCCTGGTACTTGCGCACCGCCGCGCTCTGCACTTCGGGCAGGCGCACAAGCGAGCGCTGCAGCTCCATCAGACCCTGGAATCCGGGCACGGCCTGGATCGTCACGTCGATGCCTTCGCCGCCGGGTGCGAAGGCGCGCTCCATCTCCGGAAGCTGCGGGCCGGGTGTGATGGTCGCCGGCGCGGCGCCGCGGGTGCGCGACTCGGCGAGCGCGGCGACGGCCTCTGTCAGCTCGGTCATGCGCTCGGCCAAGTGCTCCGTGTGCTCGACAAGGCGACCGAGGAGCGAGCTGAACCGCTCGAGTGTGTCGATGACCTCGGTCGGGACCTGCTGCCCGCGGCGCTCCCGGTCAGCGGCGAGGACGACCTCCGCCTCCATGAGCGCCTGCGCGATGATGCGCGCGGCGCGGTCGATGGCTTCGCCCTGCTCGGCGTGTTCCTGCGTCATACCCATCCCGTCGTGCTCGACCTTCCCGAGTAGGCGTGCTCGTCTG
>DASUKS010000280.1:0-6327 GCA_036278595.1 Dehalococcoidia bacterium | reverse complement strand
GCCCCGCCGGCGCCACCATCTCGGTCGATAGCACGACGCAGACCGCGCCGTTCACACACAGCGTGCCGCGCAAGTCCGCGCACGTGATCTATGCCAACAGCCCGCAGACGCTCGGCGGGACGGCGATGCAGTTCTCGTCGTGGTCGGACGCCGGCACCAATCCGCACACGATCACGGCGAGCGCCGACGCCACCTACACCGTCGCACTGTCGCCCGCCGGCACGCCGACGCCCGTCCCCACGAGCACGCCGACATCGACGCCCACGTTCACCCCGACCGCCGGCACGCCGGTGAGCGTCGGCGGCTTCGCCGAGCTGCCCGATGTCTCGAAGCTGCCACCGCGCGGCGGTCAGGCCGCCGTCTGGCCCTGGGCGCTCGCGGCCGCCGCAGCGGTCGCCGCAGCCGCCGCGGCGGGCGGCCTGGCGCTCATCCGGCGACGCCGGCAGTAACGCCGGCGGTCATGTACGCATAAGAAGCTTCGCACGCCGCCCATCCCGCCGACGCGCGTGAACAATGGGCGTCAAGTACATCGGCACCCATCTGCGTCGTCCGCGGATAGACGGTAGGCGGTGCATGGATACCCAGTGACCACCGATCACGGGCCGGCGAACTCCGTCTTCCACCGTCTGCCTTCCATCTTCGCGCCCAGCGCAGCATCACCTCGTCATACGAGACGCGCCGCAACATCGTTGGAACTTAACGCGGGCTGGCATATCGCGGTTGACATCGCGACCGCGCTCCCCCACACTCGATTTCGAGTTATCTCCGTCCCGCCGGCCTAACTCCATACACGCGTGCGCGCGGCGCACATGCTGGTCGCTGCCCTCTGCCCGCGAGCCTTCCCTCGCGCGCCAGGCAGGCGGATCATCGCGAAATTGGGGGCATAACGATGACCCGTACGGACGGGCGGACGCTACTTGGCGCACTCCTCGCGCTCTGCCTCATCGCGTCGATCGCCCTGCTCGCCGGCGTGCGGGCCGGCGGTGTGCAGGGCGTGCGCGCAGACGGCTGCGACGAGGACCACCGCTGCCGCACCTCGACCCCGCGAGCTACCGCCACCCGCAGCGCGACCCCGCCGCCCGCAACTTCCACGCCGCCCGCGACGAGCACCGCCACGGCGACGCCGACCGCCACCGCCACCCGCACGGCGAGCGCGACGGCGACTGCCACTTCCACCACCACGCCGACGCCGACGGCCACCTCGACCGCGACCAACACCCCGACCGCGACGCCCACGGGCCCCGTGTTCGCCGGCCTCGCCCTGAGCGCCAACACCAACCACATCGGCGCAGGGCTCGACAACGTGCCCGTAGCGGACGTGCCGGCGTCGGTGCTCAGCGCCGGCGGCGCGCCATCGAGCAACAAGCTCTCGAATGTCAGCCTCAAGGACTCGTCGCTGAGCAGCGTCTCGCTGTCGTCGGTGTCGCTCTCGTCCGTGTCGCTGAGCAGCGTCGCCGCCGTCGCGTCGTCGCTGAGCAGCGTCTCGCTGTCGTCGGTGCCGCTCGACACGCCCGGCGGCTGGGACGCGCTGCTGCAGGGCACCGCGCTCGAAGGCATCCCTCTGCAGTCCGTCACGCTCGCCGACGTGCTGGCGCTCAACCCGGCGCCGGCGTCGCTCAGCTCCGTGACGCTCGCAGACCTCGACCTCGCGAACTCGTCGCTGAGCAGCGTGCGGCTGCTCTCGCTCTCGCTCAGCTCCGTCAGCCTGAGCTCGGTGCCGTTGCCTTCGGGCGCGTCCGACTGGTGCCAGGTACTCGCCAACGCCGGCTTCGACTGCGCCTCGATCGGCAAGGACGCGAACAGCATCGGCAGCATGACGCTGCTCGAGCTCGACATCGCCGGCGCGCCGATCGACAAGCTGGGCATCGACTCCGCGAGTCTTTCGAGCGTGAAGATCGCCGGCACGTCGCTCAGCAGCGTCTCCTTGAGCAGCGTGTCGCTCAGCAGCGTCTCGCTGAGCAGCGTCCGCCTCGGGGACATCTCGCTGAGCAGCGTCGCGACCGAAGGCGCCTCGCTCAGCTCCGTCAGCCTCAGCTCGGTGCCGGTGCCGTCCGGCTTCGCGACGTGGTGCGACGCGCTCGCCGCCGACGGCTACGACTGCGCGACCTACGGCATCGACAACAACAGCACGCTGTTCGAAGTCGTGAGCGCCGGCATCCCCATCCAGGGGACGTCGCTGAGCTCCGTCTCGCTCAGCTCCGTGCTCATCGCCTCGATCTCGCCGAGCGCGCTGAAGCTCGCCGACATCTCGCTCAGCTCCGTCGCGATCAACGGCACGTCGCTGAGTTCCGTCTCGCTGAGCAGCGTCAACATCGCCTCATCGTTCCTCGCGAACATCTCGCTCAGCTCCGTGCCGGTGCCCGGCAACGTCGTCAACTGCTCGCTCGTCGACTGCTCGACGGCCACGCTCGGCGATGCCGCGCTCGCCGGCGCCATCCTTCCGAACGCCACGCTCGGCGCGCTCGGCTCGTACGGCGACGGCACGGTGCAGGACATCCTCAACCTGCTCGGCGCCGACCCCAGCTCGCTCACCTACTTCCTGAGCTTCCTCTACGGCGACGGCACGATCGGCGACGTCTCGCAGAAGTTGGGCGACACGACGATCGGCCAGATCCTCATCGCGCTGCTGTCGCACACCGATTACCCGTGGGAGGACGTCTCGCTCGACGCGCTGGCCGGCGCCGACCTGCCGCCCGCCGATAACGCGAACGTACTGCACTACACGGCGAGCTTCACGTACACCGGCGGCAGCTCCGCGCCCACCGCCGACGTCGCGATCACGCTCCCCGACCAGTTCCACTACATCAAGGGCACGGCGAAGCTCAGCATCGACGGCGGCGCCGCGACGGCGATTCCCGACCCAACGACGAGCGGCGACACCGTCACATGGACGCTGCCGGCGTTCCCGGCGAACGCCCAGGTGACCATCACGTTCGACGTCCGCCCCGGACTCACGCTCGGCCCCGGCAACACGTCATCGCTCACGGTCAGCGACGAAGGCCACCCGCCCGCCAGCCTGGACGGCCAGGCGCCGGTCACCGTCACCGAGAACTTCGAGCCGAACAACGACCCGAACAACGCGACGGACATCGGCCCGGACCAGCTGATCATCTCGCACGTCGGGTCGCCCGGCGACAGCGACTTCTTCCGCATCCCCGGCAACGTGCCGGTCGGCTCGCGCATCGAGATCCTGCTGAGCCACCAGGCGCAGGACAACGACGTCGCGCTCTTCCGGCCGCAGGCGAGCACGCTCCGCCCGCCGAGCGGCGCCTCGCTCTCGAGCGTGCCGCTCACCGACGCGCCGGACGCGGTCGGCCCGACGACCGACCCGCCGGACCAGGTGCTGCAGGACCTCAACCTCCCGCAGGGCCTCTCGCTCTCGAGCGTGTCCGCGAACCGCGGCACGACGGGCGACACCGTGTCCACCGTCTCGCTCGGCGACAGCGGCTCCTTCACCATCGAGGTGTCCGGCTACCAGAAGTCCGCCGTCAATCAGCCCTACACGCTGCGCGAGAAGGTGACGCCGCCGGCCGCGGCCCCGCAGTGCGCCGCGCGCGTCTTCCCCTTCGCCGGCCAGGGCGTCGCCGGTACGGCGCCCGCGAGCGTCGCGAGCAACGTCAACACGCTCTTCCTCGTGAACGAGAAGCGCCTCGGCGCCCTGTATGGCGCCGCGAAGGCGGCCGAGGTTGTCGCCGCGCTGAACGCGCTCGCCGCCCGCAGCGACCTCGGCGTCGCCGGCGCCGTGATCCCGGTCGATGGCAACGCCGCCGTAGCGAACGCCTACACCGCGTGGGACGCCAATCCCTGCTCCCCTGAAGCCGCGAACGCCGTCGTCGCCGCGATCAACGCGATGGTGGACGGCTACCGCGCGAACCTCAGCGGTCTGCAGAACATCGTCATCACCGGCTCGGACGACGTCATTCCGTTCGCGCGCGTCCCCGACCTCACGCAGGTCTCGAACGAGAGCGAGTACACGCCGGACATCCTGGCAGTCAACGGGCAGGAGGCGCTGCTCGGCGCCTTCGTCACGTCGAACGTGCTGTCTGACAACACCTACGGCGCCTTCCACCCGATCACGTGGCTCGACCACCAGCTCTCGATCCCGGAGGTCGGCGTCGGCCGGCTCGTGGAGACGCCGGACCAGATCACGTCGCAGATCAACCAGTACATCACCTTCGACGGCCGCCTCGACCCGACGACCGCGCTCACGACGGGCTATGACTTCCTGTCCGACGGCGCCGCACAGGTCGCGGACTCGGTCGATGGCATCGTCGGGTCGGCGAACGATCAGCGGCTGATCAATGACACGTGGACCAGCGCCGACCTCGCGAGCCACTTCAACGAGTCGACGCCGATCCCCGGCATCGCCTCGATCAACGCGCACTACGACCACCACCGCCTGCTGCCGGCAGCGGGCAACACCGCGAACGACGAGAGCGATCTGTTCACGACGCAGAACATCCTGCGCGGCCCCGCATCGCCGCAGATCCTGCCTGCGCGCGTGCTGTTCTCGATGGGCTGCCACAGCGCCCTCAACGTTCCGGACGCCTTCGCAGGCCCGCCGTCCGCCGACCAGGCAGCGCTGCTGCTGGACTGGCCGCAGGCCTACGCCGACCAGGGCGCGTCGGTCTACGTCGGCAACACCGGCTACGGCTACGGCGATACGGACACCGTCGCGTACAGCGAAGAGCTCATGTCGAAGTTCAGCCAGCGCCTCGGCGGCACGCTGACCATCGGCCAGGCGCTCACGCTCGCCAAGCAGGACTACTACGGCAGCCTCGCGCAGTACGAGACCTACGACGAGAAGGTGCTCAGCGAGACCGTCTTCTACGGCCTGCCGATGTACCGCATCGGTCAGGCGCAGCCGGACCTCACCGGGGCGGCGGGCGGCGCGACGACGGCGGCGGCGACAGCTGGTGGCGCGACCACGGCCGGCGTGACGCCGACCGCCACACCGTTCACCACCGACCCGGTCACCGGCCTCGATGCCGCAGCGCTGGACCTGGCGCCCACCTTCACGCCCGTCGACCTCGGCGCCGACGGCAAGTACTACACGATCGATGGCGAGGCAGAGGTGAACTCTGGCCGGCCGATCGAGCCGAAGACCGGCCTGGATTTGCCGCCTGGCGCGAACGGCAAGACCGCGCACGGCATCATCATCACCGGCATGAGCTCGAGCGATCAATTGGACTTCCACGCCGCCTTCTCGAAGCCCGCCGATGACACCAGCGTCGATGCGCCGCCGTCGCTCGATCCGTTCCCGGCGTCGCTACACACCCTGACGTCGTTCTACGCCGCGGACGGCCTGCACCAGCGCGCCGTCTTCACGCCGGGCCAGTTCATCCCTGACCCGTCCGCGACGCCGGGCGTCGGCACGCAGCGGCTGTTCAACTCGATCACCGCCGAGGCGCTCTACTCCGACAGCGCCGACGTCACGGCGCCGACGATCCTGCAGGCGCATGCGACCGGCGTCGGCAGCGTCGTCTCATTCTTCGTCGAAGCGAAGGACGACCTCCCGGACAACGTCACGCGCGTCTTCGTGCTGTACAAGGCGCCGGCGGCGAGCGACTGGGTGCGCGTCGAGCTCGTCCACACGCCGGCCACTGACCGCTGGACCAGCTCCGCGGTCGCTGACCCGGGCCTGAGCTACATGGTGTACGCCGTCGACGCCGCCGGAAACGCGGGCGTCAGCAGCAACAAGGGCACGCTGTACCGCGTCGAGTCCTTCGGCGAGCCCACCGGCCTGGCGATCAACGTCACCGGCACCCCGGCCGGCAGCGGCTGGCTGAGCAGCGCGCAGGTTAGCATCAGCGGCAACGCCGGCGCCACGTACCAGTACAGCATCGACAACGGCCCGCTGCAGGACTACACCGGCCCGTTCGCGCTCGCGGGCGATGGCATCCACTTCGTCTTCGCCGCCGGCTCCGACGGCTCGCAGGGCTCTTCCAGCGCGGCCGTCGATGCCGGCAGCCCGCTGATCACGATCAGCGCACCAGCGGACGGCGCCGCGTTCAAGACGGGCGACGCTGCCATCGCCGCCTACTTCTGCACCGACGCCGGCTCCGGCGTGCAGTCGTGCTCCGGCCCGGCGCCCGACGGCGGCGGCATCGACACATCGACCTTCGGCGCGAAGACGTTCACGGTCAACGCGACCGACGTCGCGGGCCACACCAGCTCGCTCTCACGGACGTACTACGTCAGCTCGTGCGCCGCGCGCGACGACGGAACCGACGCCGACGCGGACGGCATCACGAACGCCGCGGAGTTCACGCTCGGCACCGACCCGTGCAACGCCGACACTGACGGCGACGGTCTACCGGACGGCGC
>DASUKS010000279.1:0-3637 GCA_036278595.1 Dehalococcoidia bacterium | reverse complement strand
GATCCCCGATGACTGGCTCGGGCGCGTACGCCTCCATAGCGCGGACGGCGAGGCGGGCGAGGCGATCGTCCGCAGTGCGCGGCAACTCGGCGTCCGCGCAATCGTGCTCTCATCGCACGGGGAGACGCGCAACCTCGCGGAACCGGCGGGGCGCGTTGCCCTCGATGTCCTGCGCGATCCGCCGTGCCCGGTGTACATTTTGCCATCGACCGTGCCGCTGCACGCGCAGGAGCGCCGGCTGCGTCATCTGCGCCGGATCCTGACGCCGCTCGACGGCACGGCGGAGGCGAACCAGGCCGTGGGCTACGCAGCAGAGGCAGCGGTGCGCGCCCACGCGCGGTTGCTCATGCTGCACGTTGTGGACGAGGACCCCTCTGCTGCCCGCGTACGTGCGACGCCGCGCTACTCCGACCAGTCCCATCACGAGCTGGAAGCGTGGCGGACGGAGTTCCAGCGCCGCGGCTTCGCCTCGACGCACCGCCCGAAGGCGCTGCGCTCGGAAGCGGTGCTCCGGGTCGGAGATCCGGCTACGGTGATCGCCGACTACGCCAACGAGCAGGACTGCGACCTGATCGTGTCCGCCTGGGGCGGGAGTCTCTCGCCCGGCCGCGCCAAGGTCGTGCGCGCGTTGCTCAGCCGCGCACGCTGCCCGCTCCTCTTCCTCCGCGCCGAATCTGCCTGAGGCACGGCCGCCGCCAGGCGGACACCCTTCCGCCTCGCCGCCACTCCGCATACGCTTCCGGCGTCGGCGGCGCGCTCGGGTGATCGCCGTCATCGACTTCGACAGGAAGAGGATTGTCTTGGTCAGGCTGACCGCGGCAGACGAGTACTTCTACCACCAACTTCCGGAACCGCTGCCTAACGTGGCCGTGCATCACGATCACTGGCGCGAGAGCTACTTCTTCGTTGCCCACCAGCGCCGCGGGCCGGGCGACGTCATCATCCTCACGATGGCGCATTACCCGAAGCGGGAGGTGATGGACTCGCTGCAGCTCGGTCAGATCGGCGGCCAGTTCGTGTTCGCGCGTTACGACCGTCCGTACGGCGACGACCCACACACGACGGCCGTCGGTCCGGTGACCATCGATGTCGTCGAGCCGTACAAGACGATCCGACTGCACGCCGGGGACGGCGCGACCGTCGGCCTCGACCTCACCTTCACCGCGCGCACCCGCGCGCACGGACTGCGCCGAGGGACGATGAAGCGCGGCGACGAGATCATCTGGGACCAGAGCCACATGATCCAGTCGGGCACGTACAACGGCACGTACACGAAGGACGGTGTCACGCACCGCATCGACGACTGGTGGGGGCAGCGTGACCACTCGTGGGGGATCCGCGACCACGCGCGCTGCCCGCTGTGGATGTGGTTCCAGATCCAGTTCGACGACGGGATGCTCGGCGTCTGGCACTGGGAGTACGCGAACGGCGCGCGCGTCTATACCGACGGGTGCTGGGCGCCAGCCGGCGGCGGCGAGGCCATCCCGGTGATCGACTTCCGCCACGACGAGATGCACTGGACCGACCGGGACGGCAAGGCAGCGGCCTACGGGAAGTCCGGAGAGAACACGGTGGGCCTCGCGGGCCGGTGCATCTTCACGCTCGAAGGCGGCAAGACGATCGCGGTGGACGCGAAGGGAACGCGCTGCGCGCCCTACGGCGCGCTGGGCGGCGGGCTGCACCAGATGTCCGTGCGTGCGGACGACGGCCGGACCGGCACGGCGATTTACGAAGTGACGGGTGCGTATCACCATCAGTATTTCCCGGTGCCGCGCGGCGAGCGCCTGCCGCCGGGATAGAGCGCACCCAGGCGCGATCCGCCTGATCTCATCGAGGAAGCACCGCCGATGCCACCACCGCCACCGCTCATCGCTGATCCGGAGCTCGTGACGCCGGCATGGCTCACCGACGTGCTGCGGCACGGCGGCGCGATCGGCGCGGACACGAAGGTCGCCTCGTTCGACGCCGAATTCATCGGCACCGGCCAGGTCGGCGCGAACGTGCGGTACACGCTCGCCTACGACACCGCTGGGCCGGCGGGGCCGGCAACCATCGTGTGCAAGTTCGCCTCGCGCAACCCGGAGAGCGCCGCAGCCGGTGTGGCGACGCGCACATACGAGACGGAAGTCGCGTTCTACCGCGACCTCGCGGATACCGTCGAAATCAGCCGCCCGCGCTGCTACTTCGCGGAGCTTCGGCCGGGGACCGCAGACGTCGTGCTCGTGATGGAGGACCTCGCGCCGGCGCAGCAGGGGGACCAGATATCTGGCTGCTCCGTCGAGCAGGCGACGCTGGCGATCGACGAGGCGGCCAGGCTCCACGGGCCGCGCTGGGGCGATCCGACGCTGGGCGCGCTCGCGTGGCTGCAGCGCAACGACACCTCCGGCGGCCTGGCGTCGATGTTCGGCTTCGTATGGGACCGCTTCGTAGACCGCTACCGTGCAACGATCGAGGCCGTCACGCTCGATGCGGGCGAGCAGCTCAAGACGCTGACGCAACGGATGCTCACGCATACGCCGTCGGCGCTGACGCCCGTGCATAGCGACTACCGGCTCGACAACATGCTCTTCGGCACCGACGAGGGCGGCCGCCCGTTGACCGTCGTCGACTGGCAGACGGTGCAGATCGGGGTCGGGCCGAGCGATGTTGCCTACTTCCTGGGCAGCGCCTTCGAGCCCGACGTGCGGCGTTCGTGTGAGCGCGACCTCGTCGCGCGCTACCATCGCGCGCTCGTCGAGGGCTACGGCGTCGAGGCCTATTCGTTCGACGAGTGCTGGTCCGACTACGTGCGGTCGAGCTACAGCTGCATGCTGATGGCCGTCTTCGCATCGATGCTGGTCGGACGCACCGACCGTGGCGACGCGATGTTCATGGCGATGGCCAACCGCTCGGCGCAGATGGCCGTCGACCTCGACGCGCCGTCAGTGATCCAGGCCGGCTGACGGTCGGCCGCTTCAGGGATCGGGCTCGGCACCCCGTCTCTATCGCGCATGCCTCCGCGCCGCCCGACGCGACGTCGGTTATTCGGGTTGCGCGAGGCCTGCGGGGGATGGCGCCTGCGTGGCGCTTCGTGCGCCTCCGCGCGAATACATCGACGAGAGTGCGAAGACACCGCCGATCGCGGTGATGGCGAGTGTCGTGAGGTACGAGAGCATGGCGGCGGACAGCGCCTGCTCTCGCGTGACGCCGACGAACCCGAACAGCAGGATGTACGTGGCCTCGCGGACGCCAATGCCTTGGATGGATATCGGCAGGAGGACGGCGAGCGCGATCACGGGCACAACCGCAACGCACGCGAGCGGCTGGATGCCCACGCCGAGCGCGCGGACAAGGCAGAACGTCGCGAGGATCGTGCAGCACTGGACGCCGCATGCCCAGGCGAAGCCGGCCACGACAGTTGGGCGGCGGCGGGCCAGATCGCGTGCGGCGTCTCGGACGCCGGCGGCCTCGCGACGGAGGCGGGCGGGCAGCGGGACGCGCGACACCCTGGGCAGCATGCGCGTGGCCACCGCACCGACGAAGAGCGCGGCTAGAACGGCGGCCCAGACGGCCGCAGTGACCAGCGGACGAGATGGCACGAAGTACAGCGACCCGAGCGCGGCGAGCGCGAGGAGCGCCACGCCGCTGAGCAACCGCT
>DASUKS010000278.1:0-2044 GCA_036278595.1 Dehalococcoidia bacterium | reverse complement strand
TACGTCGAAGCGTTGAACAACGTCGATGCCATCGGCCGCGAGCCGATGCTCCTGCTCGGCGACATCGGCGGCGGCGTCCGCCGCATGCCCGCGCTCAAGATCGGGAAGTGGAACTTCACCGGCGTCAGCGAGATGTGACGTGCCGGACGACCCGCAACAGCATCTCTTCACGCTCGAGCAGGCCGAAGCGCTCCTCCCGCAGGTGCGCGAAGAGCTGCTGGCGATGCAGGCGCTGAAACGCCAGGTCGATGACCTCCGCGACGAGCTCGGTCACGTCGCCGAGAAGGCGACCGGCAACGGGCACGTCCGCGACGAAGACCGCGTCGCCCGCGTCCGCCGCCACGCCGAGCGCCTCGTCGAAGAACTGAACGAGCGTCTCGCCCGCATCAACGCCTGGGGCGTCGAGCTCAAGGGCGTCGACGAAGGCTTGATCGACTTTCCGAGCGACCGCGAAGGCCGCGTCGTGTACCTCTGCTGGCGCCTCGGCGAAGACCGCATCGCCTGGTGGCACGACCTCGACACCGGCTTCGCCGGCCGCCAACCCCTCTAACCGGAGGGGCCACCAAGCTGTCTGAACATAACGATCGACCACGTCCTCTAACCTCCAACATCCAACCTCCAGCATCGCCACGAGTGCGGATCGAGCCACCGGCCAACCAGACACCCCCTCCCTCCTACCTCCAACCGGCCTCCTTATGCGCGCGCCGAATTGCGCTCTCAGGGGACGTCCGTGAGAATGACCGCAGCGGAATCAGCATTCAGAAGGCGGTGGAATGGAACGGACCCTCGAAGCGCGACGCGAGACGGTCGCCCGCGCCGACGCCCCCGCGGCTCGCGTCCTCTGCGAAGCCATCGAAGTCGAGACCACGACCGCACCCGAGTTCATCGACATCACCGATGACGTCGTCAATGTCGTCGATGCGTCCGCCGTCCAGTTCGGCCAGGTCAGCATCTTCTCCCAGCACACCACCGCCGCGATCAAGATCAATGAGAACGAACCGCTGCTCCTCCGCGACCTTGCGCGGCTCCTGAGGCAGTTCGCGCCGCCCGGCTCCTACTACGAGCACAACGACTTCACGCGCCGCACCGTCAACATGAACGAGGACGAGTGCGCCAACGGCCACTCCCACTGCCAGCACCTCTTCCTCGGCACCAGCGAGACCATCCCGATCATCGATGGCCGCATCTCCCTCGGCCGCTGGCAGCGCGTCTTCCTCATCGAGCTCGACCACCCGCGCCCGCGCCGCGTGCTGATCAACGTGGTCGGCACCAGCTAGCAGGGTGATGAGAAGAGCCGTGGTCGGCCGGCGCGTGAACCGTCATCCTGAGCGCACGCGAAGGATCTCTCCCGATGTACCACGATGCTGGGCCGCCGCGCCTTCGGCACCCGGCCAGAGCTAAGTTGGCCGCGTCCCACAGCCCACTCCCTGAAGACGAGGCGCGGAGCCATCCGGCTCCCGAACATCGCTTCTACGCCGTCGCCCACAAGGCCGGCAACAACCTCACCGCGCTCGAACGCGCGCTCGAAGTCGGCGCCGATGCGATCGAGTGCGACTTCTGGCACTACCACGGCCGCCTCGCCCTCCGCCACGAGCGCAAGCTCCCCGCCCTCCCCGTGCTCTACGACCGCTGGTACATCCGATGGTCCTGGGGCGTGCTCGGCCTCCGCGAGCTCCTGCGCGCCATCAACATGCGCACCGAGCTCTTCCTCGATATCAAGTCATCGACGCCGCGCGCCGCCGATGCCGTCCTCGAGCTCTACCACGACAACAAGTCGTTGATGCCCGTCACCCGCGTCTCGTCGCATCGCTGGGATCTGCTCGACCGCCTCGGCCGCGCCGGCACCGCCATGCGGATGTACTACTCCGTGAAGGACCGCGGCGGCCTCACCGCGCTCTACCGCCGCGTCGAGCAGCCGTTCCCGCCCGTCGGCGTCTCGATCCGCCACACGCTCCTGACCGCGGCGGAAGTCGAGCGCCTGCACGAATGCAACCTCGATGTCTTCGCCTGGACCGTGAACAACCCGCACCGGGGCGAAGAGCTC
>DASUKS010000277.1:0-18003 GCA_036278595.1 Dehalococcoidia bacterium | reverse complement strand
GCGAGCGTGCCCGTCGGCGTCGCCGCGCGCGTGCTGCGACGCCCGCTCGTCGTCTACCTGCCCGATGTCACGCCCGGCTGGGCGGTGCGCCTCCTCTCGCGCCTCGCGACGCGCATGACCACGACGTCCGAAGCCGCGGTTCCGCACCTGCCGGCCGGCCGCACATCCGTCGTCGGCTACCCCGTGCGGGCACAGTTCTGGTCGTACGACCGTGCGTCCGCACGCACGGCACTCGGCCTGCCGGCCGATGCGACGGTCGTGCTCGTCGCCGCCGGCAGCCTCGGCGCCCGCGCGATCAACGATGCGGTCTTCGCGTCACTCCCGCGCCTTCTCGAGCGCGCGGTCGTGCTCCACATGACCGGCGCCGCCGACGAGCAACGCGCGATCGAAGCACGCGCGCGCCTCTCGCCGGAGCAGCAGAAGCGCTACCTCGTCCATGCCTACATCGAAGACATGCCCGCCGCGATGCACGCCGCGGACCTCGTCGTGTGTCGCTCGGGCGCCTCGACGCTCGGTGAGCTTCCGGCGGCGGGCGCGGCCGCGATCCTCATCCCCGGCCAGTACGAAGGTTGGTCCCAGGCGCCCAACGCCGAGTACCTGCAGGCGCACGATGCCGCGCTGATCCTCGGCGATCGCGACCTTGGCGACCTCGTGCTCCAGTTGCTCAGCGACCCCGCGCGCCTCGAATCGATGCGTGCCGCCGCCCGGACGCTGGCCCGCCCGGACGCGGCCGCCGATATCGCCCGCATCCTGCAGGAGGTCGCCGCGTGAACGCTTCGACGATCCCGCAGCGCGTCCATCTGATCGGCATCGGCGGCGTCCACATGTCCGCGATCGCGCGTATCCTCACCGCCTGGGGCCACACCGTCTCCGGCTCTGACCAGCGGGAGAACGAGACGACGCAGGCGATGCGCGACATGGGCCTGCGCGTCGAGATCGGGCACCGGGCCGAGAACATCGGCGACGCCCATCTCGTGGTCGCGACCTCCGCATCGACCTTCTGGGACAACCCGGAGATCGCCGAGGCGAAGCGCCGCAACATCCCCGTGATCAAGCGCGCGGAGATGGTCGCGATGCTGATGGAGGGCCGCTACAGCATCGCCGTGGCTGGGACGCACGGGAAGACGACCACGACCGGCCTGATCGCGCACATGCTCGTCGAGGCCGGCCTCGACCCGACGTACCTCGTGGGCGGCGAGGTGCGGACGCTCGGCACGAACGCCGCCCCCGGCGAAGGACGCTACATCGTCGTCGAGGCCGACGAGTTCGACCGCGCCTTTCTCGCCTACCACCCGGACGTGGCGATCATTACGAGCATCGAGCCGGACCACATGGACATCTACGGCACGATGGATGCGCTCGAGGCGGCCTTCGCACAGTTCGCCGGGCAGGTGCCCGCCGACGGCCACCTGATCGCCTGCGCCGACGACGAGTGCGTGCGCGCCATCGCCGCGGACAACGCGCCGAAGCACGACGTCCAGACCTACGGCCTGCGCGGCGAGCCGATGTGGTCCGCCGCCGGCATCGCGCCCGGCGCGCGAAGTCAGACGTTCGAGGTGCGGCGGCGCGGCCAGCCCTTCGGCACGTTCACCATCGAGCTGCCCGGACGCCACAACGTCAGCAACGCCCTCGCCGGCATCGCGGCCGGCGACACGATCGGGCTCGATACGCAGGTGATCCGCGAAGCGCTCGCCTCCTACCGCGGCGCCGAGCGGCGGTTCGAGTACGTCGGCGAGGCCGGCGGCGTCACGGTGATCGACGATTACGCGCACCACCCGACCGAGGTGCGCACGACGATCGCGATGGCGCGAGAGCGCGTCCCCGGCCGGCGGCTCGTCGTGCTGTTCCAGCCGCACACCTACACACGCACCGCGTACCTGCTCGAAGAGTGGAAGCACGGCTTCGAAGGCATCGATGCGCTCTACATCGCGGAGACGTACGCCGCGCGCGAGACCCCTGACCAGGGGATGAGCGCGCAGCAACTGACCGACGTCATCGAATCGCCGAAGCCGGTCTACGCCGGCGCCCTCGAGCAGGCGGCCGAGCGCGTGCTGCGCGACCTGCGCCCGGGCGACGTGTTCGTGACCGTCGGCGCGGGTGACGTCGAGAAGGTGGGACCGCAGGTCGTCACCGGGTTGAGGCGAGGCGCGGCGTGATCCGCGTGTCGCCGGTGCTCGCCGGCTACAGGACGGCCGCAAGAAGCGGCCAGGAGATCATGGACGAAGGACTGCTTGCACGGCTCCAGCAGATCGCACCGGCGAAGCGCGACGAGCCGCTGTCCCGCCACACCACGTTCGGTATCGGCGGGCCGGCCGACGTGTTCGTGACCGTGCGGAACGCCCGCGAGCTGATGCGGGTCGTCGTCGCGGTGCGCCACTCTGAGCAGCCGCTCTTCGTGCTCGGCGCCGGCAGCAACATCCTCGTGGGCGACCTCGGCATCCGCGGCGTCGTCATCGACAACCAGGCTGCGGCCATCGACGGCCCGCACGAGCGCGACGGCGAGCAGATCGTCGTCGCCGAGTCCGGCGTGTCGTTCGCGACGCTCGCGCGGAACATGGCACGCCGCGGCTACGGCGGCATCGAGTGGGCCGCCGGCATCCCCGGCACGCTCGGCGGCGCCGTCGTCTACAACGCCGGCGCCTACGACGGCTGCCTGGCCGATGTCCTGCGCGCCGCGACGGTCGTCGATGCCGACGACCAGGAACGGCGCGTGCCCGCCGAAGAATTCGAGCTGACGTACCGCAACAGCGTCTTCACCCGCGGCGGCTTCGCCGGCCGGATCGTCCTGACGACCGAACTCGCGCTCCGGAAGGGCGAGCCCGAGGAACTGCTCGCCCGCATCGCGACCTTCGACCGCCAGCGGCTCGATGCGCAGCCGCGCGGCCGCAACTCCGGCAGCACGTTCAAGAACCCGCTCCCCCACCACGCATGGGAGCTCATCGCCGCGGTCGGCCTCCGCGGCGAGCGCGTCGGCGATGCGCAGTTCTCGGAGAAGCACTGCAACTTCATCGCCAACCTCGGCAAGGCGCGCGCCGCGGACGTCGCCGCGCTGATGCGCGAGGCGCAGCGCCGGGTGAAGGAACGCTACGGCATCGACCTTGAGAACGAGGTGGCGTACGTGGGAGAGGGCTTCTGATGGCCAAGATGCGGCTCGGCGTCGTCTTCGGCGGCCGAACGGTCGAGCACCAGGTGTCCGTCATGTCGGCGATGGATGTCATCGCCGCCGCCGACCCGGCGCGCTTCGACGTCGTCCCGTTCGGCGTGACGCGCGATGGCCGCTGGCTGACACCGGACGAGACCCGCACGCAGCTCGCACGCGCCGACGCCCCGTTCGAAAAGCGCGTCGACGCCGATGTGCCGCAGCTCCTCGAGCGCAGGGACGTGCTCGGGGAACTGCGGCATGTCGACGTCGTCCTCCCGCTCGTCCACGGCACCTACGGCGAGGACGGCACGCTACAGGGCATGCTCGAGATGTTCGGCGTGCCGTACTGCGGCTGCGGCGTCGCCGCGAGCGCGATCGGCATGGACAAGGCGCTCCAGAAGAAGCTGTTCAGCGCCGCGGGTCTCAAGGTCGCGCGCTACCTGACCGTGCGCGAGCACGACTGGGAGCGCGCGGGGGAGGTGATCGCGCGCGGCGTCGAGTCCGAGCTGGGCTACCCCGCGTTCGTAAAGCCTTCGAACGGCGGCAGCAGTCTCGGGGTCAGCAAGGTACGTTCGCGCGAGGACCTTGGCGAGGCCGTGCGCTCCGCATTCGCGCTCGACCGGAAGATCCTGGTCGAAGAGGCGATCGTCGGCCGCGAGGTGGACTGCGGCGTCGTCGGCAACGACGAGCCGGAGGCCTCGCCCGTGGGCGAGGTGATCCCGGCGGGCGAGTTCTACGACTACTCCGCGAAGTACCTGGACGACACCGCGCGCACGGTCGCGCCCGCTGAGCTCTCGCCGGAGCGCGCGGAGGCCGTGCGCGAGAGCGCAGTGCGCGCCTTCCGCGCGATCGATGCCGCCGGCTTCGCGCGCATCGACTTCCTCCTGCCCGAAGAGGGCGCGCCCGTCGTCAACGAGATCAACACGCTCCCCGGCTTCCGGCCGGTGAGCATGTTCCCGCACCTCTGGTCGCTCGCCGGCGTAACGTACCGCGAGCTGATCAGCCGCATCGTGGACCTCGCGATGGAGCGATTTGTGGCAAGGACTGCCCGCGATGCCTCCGGCTAAGCCGAACCGCGGCACCCGCACGCCCGGGCGCTGGCCTTACGCGGCCAGCAAGCCGGTGCGCCGCCGGCGCGTCGTGAACGCGAGCGAGGCCGCGCGCGGCGTCATGCGCCTCATGCCGGCGACGCCGCGTTGGCAACTCACCCGCAGGCAGGCGCGCATCGCGGCGGCGGGTGCGGCGCTCTTCATGCTCGCCTCGGCCGGCTGGTGGGCATACCACTCGCCGTGGCTCACCGTCAGCCACGTGAAGGTCTCTGGCGTCCAGTCGCTCTCCGCCCAGCAGGTGAACCAGGCGGCGCACCTCGATGGAAACAGCATCTTCGGGCTGGACCTGCATGGCGCGCAGGCGCGCATCGCAGCGCTGCCGCAGGTCCGAAGCGCCACGGTGAAGAAGGACGGCGTCGACGGCGTGTCAATCGCCGTGCAGGAACGCACGGCGTGGGGCGCCTGGCAGGCGATGAGCAGCACCGTCGCGATTGACAGCGCCGGCTTCGTGCTCGACACATCGCCGCCCGCCGGCGGGCCGGTCATCGTCGCGGCGGACGCCACGAAGCCGGTGAAGCCCGGCGAGTACGTCGACCGGGACGCCGTCCAGCTGGCGGGGAAGATCGTCGCCGGCGCCCAGTCCGCGTTCGGCCGCGACGTGAAGGCGCTCGTCTACCGGCACGACACCGGGCTGACGGTGGTCTTCTCCGGCGCCGATGTCGATGCGAAGCCGGTGTGGGTGACGTTCGGCGACGGACGCGACTACGACTACAAGGTGGCGGCGCTCTACGCGCTGTTCCAGCGGGCAGGACAGGATGCACTGGCGCTCAACGTGGTCGACCTGCGGTTCGGCGACCGATTGAGCTTCAGATAAGGAGGGACCATGGGCCGGGGAGGCACGTTCGCATCGATCGACATCGGCACGACGAAGGTCTGCACCGTCGTCGGCGAGGTGAGCAGCGACGATGACATGCGCATCCTGGGCGTCGGCGTCGCGCCGTCGGAAGGGCTGACGCGCGGGATGGTCGAGAACATCCGTGATGCGACGGAGTCGATTCGGGCGTCCGTCGAGAAGGCGGAGCGCTCGAGCGGCACGCGCATCCTCTCGGCGCACGTCGGCATCGCCGGGCAGCACATCCAGTGCCTGAACAACCGGGGTATCATCGCCATCCCCGACCGCACGCGCCCGATCCTGCCGGACGACGTTACGCGCGTGCTGGATGGCGCCCGCGTCGTCAGCATCCCGACCAATCGGGAGATCATCCACGTCATCCCGCGCTACTACGTCGTCGACGGGCAGGACAACGTCTCGGACCCCGTCGGCATGTACGGCACGCGGCTCGACGTCGAGACGCACATCATCACCGGCGTGGACAGCGCGATCCAGAACCTGACGAAGTGCGTCGAGAACTGCGGCGTGCAGGTGGACGCGATGATCCTCGAGCCGCTCGCGAGCGCGGAGGCGGTGCTCGACACCGAGGAGAAGGAGCAGGGCGTCGTGCTGGCCGACATCGGCGGCGGCACGACCGACATCGCGCTGTTCATCGAGGGCAGCGTGATGCACACGGCGGTGCTGCCGGTCGGCGGCAACCACGTGACGCGGGACATCGTCGTCGGGCTGCGGGCGCCGTACCAGGCGGCGGAGGACGCGAAGCGCCGCTGGGGGCACGCGATCCCGAGCATGGTCGAGCCGCGCGAGGAGATCACGATCGAGGCGTTCGGCTCCGAGGGCTCGAAGACCGAGCTGCGGCGCCGGCTGTGCGAGATCATCCAGGCCCGCGTCGAGGAAATCCTCGAGATGGTCACGGCCGAGATCAAGCGCGCGGTGCACGACGAGATGGTGTCGGCGGGCATCGTGCTTACCGGCGGCGGAGCGAAGCTGCCCGGCATCGACGTGCTGGCCGAGCAGGTGACCGGCTGGCCGGCGCGCGTCGGCATGCCGCGGCACCTGCAGGGACTGACGGACACGCTGATGGACCCGGCGTACTCGACGAGCGTCGGGCTGCTGCAGTGGGCGGTAAACGAGGCCGAGGCGAGCGCCTGGCACCACGCGCCGGGCCGCTCGCTGGACCTCAACAGCGTCTGGCGGCGCCTGGGCAACTGGGCGCGGGTGCTGCTGCCGGAGTAGCGCCGCCGGACGCGAGAGCGGAGGGAGGGGACGAGTGATTCATCGACGCGAGGCGGGCAGAGGAGCGCGCAAAGGAGCAGGTATGGCAGGACGAGCGGATGGTGCGGGCGGGCCGGCTTCGGCGCGCGACGAACCGCGGGCGGCGCCGCCGCAACGGGTCGACCCGCGGCAGGCGGCCATGTTCGGAGACGAAATCCGGGAACTGCAACGCGAGCAACAGCAGAGGGAGGCGATGGTGATGAAGACGTACGCGGACGGGTTGCCGCCGATCAAGGTGGTGGGCGTGGGTGGAGGCGGCTGCAACGCCGTGAACCGCATGATCGCCGAACAGATCGCGGGCGTGCAGTTCGTGGCGGTGAACACCGACGCGCAGGCGCTCGGGCTCTCGCCGGCAGAGGTGCGCATCCGCATCGGCGACAAGCTGACGAAGGGGCTCGGCGTCGGCGGTGATCCGGCGCGCGGCCTGCGGGCGGCCGAGGAGAGCCGCGACGAGCTGTTCGAGTCGGTGCGCGGTGCGGAGATGGTCTTCGTCACGGCCGGCATGGGCGGCGGCACCGGCACCGGCGCGTCGCCGATCGTCGCCGAAGTCGCGAAGGAGGCGGGTGCGCTGACGATCGGCGTCGTCACGAAGCCGTTCGGCTTCGAGGGGACGAAGCGCCGTCGCGACGCGGAGGAGGGCATCCAGCGGCTGCAGGACAAGGTCGACACGCTCATCGTCATCCCCAACGACCGCCTGCTCGACGCCTGCGACGAGAAGGCCACGGTCGAGCAGGCCTTCCGCACGGCCGATGAGGTGCTGCTCCAGGGCATCCAGGGGATCAGCGAGATCATCACGCTGCCGGGCGAAATCAACCTCGACTTCGCGGATGTGCGGAAGATCATGGCGGAAGCCGGGCCGGCGCTCATGGCGATCGGCCGCGGCTCGGGCGCCAACCGTGCGGCCGATGCCGCCGCGATGGCGATCTCGAGCCCGCTGCTGGATGTCTCGATCAACGGCGCGAAGGGCGTGCTGTTCAACATCACCGGCGGGAGCGACCTGGGGCTACTGGAGCTGAACGCGGCGGCGCAGGTCATCCGCGACGTGGTGGACCCGGACGCGGAGATCATCTTCGGGACGGCGACGGACCCGAAGATCGGCGACGCGGTGAAGATCACAGTGATCGCCACGGGGTTCGCGCGGCCGAAGGCGGTGCACGTCATCCCGGACGAGTACCGCCGGGACGCGACGCCGGCCGCCACGGCGACGGTCGAAGCGCCCGCGCTCGCGGTGGCGCCGGAGCCCGAGCCGGAACCGGCGCCCGCGGTGCCGGAGGCGCCGAACCCGAACGACATGGAGCTACCGACGTTCCTGCGCCGGACTGTGGCGGCGCGCTAAGGGACGTGGGCAGGACGAGGAAGGAGGTGACTGTCTAGCCAGCATCGGTCCCGGCGGTTCGCCTCCGGGAACTTTCCCCCACCAGGGAAAGGCAGAGGGCCGTGAGCGACGTATTGGGAGATGGCGTCGTTCACGGCCCATCCTTCTCTCCCCGCTTGCGCGGGAGAGAAAAAGAGTAGCCCGACCCGGTGACGTGGCACGGGCAGTTGCCACAAAACCGGGAACCTGGGCTACGCCGGGGATTGTACATCGATCCCGCGCGGATTGCCATAAGTGAGGTTGGTCGGCGGCAGGGTTCGGCGCGTCGCCGCGCACCGGCCGGCCGATCGCCGCATGCCACGCGTGCGGCCGCACCCTCCTCTTCCGGGCTTTCACATTCGTTCGTAGTCGTGGGCGTGCCGGCGGGGGGCGATACCTGTTGCAGATCCGTGGCGCGGCACAAGATGTAGTGCTTACTCGACCAATTATGCGTTGACAAGCACCAGATGTGGTGCTACCTTCGCATTTGTCCGCCTCATCTGACGGGGCGGGAGACGGTGGAGAGCACGAGATGCAGTGCCCGTTCTGCGGCTGGGAAGACTCGAAGGTCGTCGACTCGCGCGACATCGATGACTCGATTCGCCGCCGGCGCGAGTGTCTGAACCCCGCCTGCGCCTTGCGCTTCACCACCTACGAGCGGGTGCAGGCCGTCGCGCTGTACGTGGTGAAGAAGGACGGTCGCCGCGAGGAGTTCGCCCGCGGGAAGCTGCTCGGCGGCCTCCGCCGGGCGTGCGAGAAGCGCCCGATGGGCACCGACGTCATCGAGCAGGTGGCCGCGGAGATCGAAGCAACGCTCTATGCCCGGGGCGATGCCGAAGTGCCCTCGAGCGAGATTGGCGAGTTGGTGATGGAGCGTCTGCGCGAGCTCGACGAGATCGCGTACGTGCGCTTCGCCAGCGTGTACCGCAATTTCCAGGACCTCGATGCGCTGCACGGGCTCATCGAGAACCTCATGACATCGGGCGCCAGGCCCGGCAACGCGCAGCTGCCGCTGCTCGACACGCCGGCGTACGCGCCCGCCTCCGGACGACTGCAACCGGCCGCACCGACAACTAGAACCCGATCTCGCCGCCCGGTGCGGCCGGTGCAGGCTCCCGTCACGCTTCGGGAGCAACAGGCACCAGGGGAGCAAAAGCCCAGGAAGAAGGCCTAAGGGACTCGAACGCTCCGGCAGCCGCGAGGCCGCCGGGCACCGCGGCATGATCTGCCGCGCAAGACAGGGACGACGCTGCACACGAGGGAGCGACTGTGCGACTCGAGGGAAAGCTGCTGAACACGGACGGCGAATTCATCGCGAGCGGCCCCTGCGAGGTGGACCTCGACCGCGACGAAGTGACGATGTGGCCGTCATGGGAGATGCACATGCTCGAGCGCCAGCGCGGGCAGCTGCGGCTGGAGCTTGACGACGGGCGGCGGCTGAACATCGGCGACAAGCACCTGACGTTCAAGCTGAGCGGCCCATCGGAGCAGCGGATCTCGGTGTACCGCCTGCGCATCATCGACCGCGTGCCGGAGCACCTGTCCGCGCGTTACGTCGAGCAGGCGCCACAGGAGCATCCGGCGACGGAGCCAGCACCGGCGGCGGACGAAGCGCCGGCCGCCGAAGAGCTACAGCCGCGGAGCGCGCCGTGACGATCCGACCGAGAGACGACCTCACGATCGATGCGTTCATCGCGGCGGCGGTGCAGCACTACCGCGCGCAGCTCGCCGCGAGCGACGACATCGCGGAGCGGCGGTTGATCGAAGACGCGATCGCGCTGCTCACGGACTACCGGCTCGCCGATATCGACGAGCGGGCGTTCGATGCGCTGCTCGTACGGATGGTGAGCGGACGCTCGCCGGTGGCGCTCGTCGCGTCGGAGGCGCCGGCCGTGGGGATGGAGCTGCTGGGGCACTGGCAGGCGTACCGCCGCTCACTCGCGGCGCCGTCGTAAGAGGTCGGAGACGATGCGGACGCAGCGACGTGGGTTTAGCGCTTTGGGAGGTCGGCAAACAGTTGTTGCCACGACCGCGCTGTTCGACGACGCTGTGGCGGAGCTGAGCATCGAGGCGATGGCCTTCCTCTGGCGCGTGCACAGCGGCGATGCGCCGGGCGCGCGCACGACGGCGAACGTGTTCCTGCGACGGCTCGCGGCGATCAGCCCGATCGCGCGGCTGCGCGGGGCGCCGGCATGGGAGAGCAACATCACGACGTGGCGGGCGATCGCGAGGCTCGCCGGCGCGGATGTGCCTTAACGACAGGGCAGGCTAGCAGCGAAAGGAATCCCCCAGTCATGGTCCTCCAGGCCGAGCCGGATGTTCGCAGAACTCTCGCGCGTAGCGCGTTCACCATCGAGCGGTTCTTCACGCGCCCTGGTGACGAGCCGTTCGCTTCGATCCAGTGGGACTACCGCACGGCGGTGATCGCCGACGAGAGCGGCAACGCGTTCTTCGAGCAGAAGGACGTGGAGATCCCGGCGTCATGGTCGCAGACGGCGACGAACGTCGTCGTGTCGAAGTACTTCCGCGGGCCGCTGGGCAGCGACCGGCGGGAGCGCAGCGTGCGGCAACTCATCGGCCGCGTCGTCGACACGATCACGAACTGGGGCGTGAAGGACGGCTACTTCCTGGACACGGACGAGACGCAGGCGTTCCGGGACGAGCTGACGCACCTGCTGCTCCACCAGAAGATGGCGTTCAACAGTCCGGTCTGGTTCAACGTCGGCGTCGAACCGCGGCCGCAGTGCTCGGCCTGCTTCATCCTCTCGGTCGAGGACACGATGGAGTCGATCCTCGACTGGTGCAAGACGGAGGGGATGATCTTCAAGGGCGGATCGGGCTCGGGGATCAACCTCTCGCCCATCCGCTCGAGCAAGGAGCAGCTTTCGGCCGGCGGGCAGGCGAGCGGGCCAATCAGCTTCATGCGAGGCGCCGACAGCATCGCCGGCTCCATCAAGTCGGGCGGGAAGACGCGGCGTGCGGCCAAGATGGTCGTGCTGAACGCCGACCACCCGGACATCGTCGAGTTCATCGATTCCAAGGTGAACGAGGAGCGGAAGGCCTACGCGCTCGGCGCGGCCGGCTGGGACATGTCCCTGAACGGCGATGCCTGGTCCTCGATCCAGTTCCAGAACGCGAACAACTCGGTCCGGGTGACGGACGAGTTCATGCGCGCGGCCGCCGACGGCCGGGAGTGGCCCCTGCGGAGCGTCGTGCCCGGCGGGCCGGTCGAGACGCTGAACGCCCGCGAACTGCTGCAGCGGATGGCCGCCGCGGCATGGGAGTGCGGCGACCCGGGGATGCAGTACGACACGACGATCAACGACTGGCACACATGCGCGAACACGTCACGGATCAACGCGAGCAACCCGTGCTCGGAGTACATGCACGTCGACAACAGCGCGTGCAACCTGGCGTCGCTCAACCTCCTGAAGTTCATCGGCGAAGACGGCGTGTTCGACGTCGAGTCGTTCCGTCGCGCGGTCGCCGTGACGATCTGGGCGCAGGAGATCATCGTCGGCAACTCGAGCTACCCGACGGAGAAGATCGCGGCGAACACGCGCGCGATGCGGCAGCTCGGGTTGGGGTACGCGAACCTCGGCGCGCTGCTGATGTCACTCGGACTCCCGTACGACAGCGACGACGGGCGCGCGTACGCGGCCGCGATCACTGCGTTGATGACGGGACATGCGTACGCGACGTCCGCAGCGATCGCGCAGCGCGTCGGACCGTTCGATGCGTTCCATGACAATCGCGAGCCGATGTTGCGTGTAGTTGCAAAACATCGCGATGCATCGCGTACAATACACGCAACGCTGACGACGAGTGAGTTGCGCGTCGCAGCGGAGAAGGCGTGGGACGATGCGCACGAGCTGGGATCGAAGTTCGGGTTCCGTAACGCGCAGGCAACCGTGCTCGCGCCGACGGGGACGATCGCGTTCATGATGGACTGCGACACGACGGGCATCGAACCGGACATCGCGCTGGTGAAGTACAAGAAGCTCGTCGGCGGCGGCATGATGCGCATCGTCAACCAGACGGTACCGGGCGCGCTACGCCGGCTCGGCTACACCGACGAGCAGGTGCAGGCGATCGAGACGTACATCGACGAGCACGCGACGATCGAGGGAGCGCCGGGGCTGCGCGAGGAGCACCTGGCGGTGTTCGACTGCGCGTTCCGGGCGGAGAACGGCTCGCGCTCGATCCACCACATGGGCCACATCAAGATGATGGGCGCCGTGCAGCCGTTCATCTCGGGCGCCATCTCCAAGACAGTCAACCTGCCGAACGAGGCCACGGTCGAGGACGTCGCGGACGCCTACGTGCAGGCCTGGAAGCACGGCGTGAAGGCGATCGCCATCTACCGCGACGGCTCGAAGAAGGTGCAGCCGCTGTCGACCTCGAACGGCGAGGGGCCGGCGGCGCCCGACCCGGCGGAGCGGACGCCGATCCGCCGAAAGATGAGCGACACGCGGGCCTCGCTGACGCACAAGTTCAGCATCGAAGGGCACGAAGGGTACATCACGGTCGGGCTGTACGACGACGGGACGCCGGGGGAGATCTTCCTCTCGATGGCGAAGCAGGGGTCGACCGTCAGCGGGCTGATGGAGGCCTTCGGCCGATCGATCTCGTACGCGCTGCAGTACGGCGTGCCGCTGCAGGACCTGGTGCGGAACTTCAGCCACATGCGCTTCGAGCCGATGGGGCGCACGGAGAACCGGGACATCCCGGTCGCGCAGTCGATCATTGATTATGTATTCCGCTGGTTGGCGAGCCGCTACATGTCACCGGAAGAGGCGTATGAAGTCGGGGTGATGACGCCAGAGGTGAAGGCAGCGCTCGCCGCGGGCCAGTACCCGCTTCCTTTGCAAGCACCCGCCGCCCACAACGGCGTGGGCGAGTCGCAGGCGGAGACGGTGCCACAGGAGTACCGCGCGCCGCGGGCGAACGGACAGGCAGACGCGCCGGCCTGTGCCGTATGCGGGTGGATCATGATTCGGTCGGGGACGTGTTACCGCTGCGAGAATTGCGGTAGCACGAGTGGCTGCTCCTAACGGTAGGGGCAACAGCGAACGTCAAGGAAGACAGGAGGCAGGGTAAGTATGGCTGTAACTGCGAAGAAGCCGGCAGCACGGAAGCCGGCAGCCAAGAAGACGACGGTCCGCAAGGCGACCACGGCCAAGAAGACGACCGCGCGCAAGCCGGCCGCCAAGAAGGCCACGACCGCCCGCAAGACCGTCGCGAAGAAGCCGGCGGCGAAGAAGACGGTCGCGCGCAAGCCGGCCGCGAAGAAGACGACGACCCGCAAGCCGGCCACCCGGGCGGCAGCGGCGAAGTCGCGCACGACCGCGAAGAAGACGACGGCCCGCAAGCCGGCGTCCCGGACCGCGAAGAAGTAGGCAGACGGGTGGCGGCATCCCCGGTCGCCACCCGCACGCCTTTCCCCCGACAGGCGTGAACACGTGGCCGGCCCTGGCCGTTCGGGGCCGGCCACTCCATTCCACGAGCGAGCGAGGACGCGATGCAACTCTTTATCGCAGTGACGGTGCTCGTAACGGCGACAGCCGCGTACCTGTTGCACCAGTTCTGGCGTCGGAGCCTGGTGATGCCGGGGCAGGACGAGGCCGGTGCGGAGGGTCCGGACGACGAGCTGCGGGCGGCGTGAGCGTCCTCGCCCGACAAATCCACATAATAAACTCCCACTGGCGCGACTCACGCGTTTACTATCGCAATGAATTCGGTTCAACCCGCCGAAGGGTCGTGGCGTCCGGAAGCACGGACGCTCCCCGCCGCCCCCTTCGGCGGGTTGCTGCGTCCGCGGCCTGCGGCGCCGAACAGCAGACAGCAAACATCAGAGGCGGCCCGAAGAGTCCGTTGCGGATGGATGTCATGCGCCCGTCCCGCCGGCGCAAAGAGGAAACGGGAACGTCGCGCGAGCGCCAGCGCGGTGGCGAGAGGCGTTCGACGGCGGGTCGGCGCCGATCGATCCTAGGCGACCGGTTCGATAGATAAAGGGAAGAGGACGGGCGCTTCGGCCCGTCCTCTTCGGCGATTCAGCGGTTCCTTCGGTTACGAACGGTGGCGCACGCCTGTCACCAGGACGCCCGCGCCGGCGAGACCGACGATGGCCGCGGCGGCGATCAGCCACATGCTCGGGCCGGCGTCAGAGCCGGGGCCCGTACCGGTGTTCGGACCGGTGGTCACGCCTGCGACCGTGCCCTGCGCCGTCGGCGTCTCGGCCGACGTGATCGAGGTGCCGGCGGCGACCGGCGTGGTGGTCGCGGCGGACGTCGCCGTGCCCTCTGCGCCGGTGGTGGCGGTGCCTTCGACGGCCGTGGTGCTCCCGACGGCTGCCGTCCCCGTGCCGACGGCGGCCGTGCCGGTCCCGGACGGTGTCTGGCCGAACGCCGTACCGCCGCCGAGGGCGAACGCCGCTACGAGCAACGCGCCGCCGGCGGCGATGCCAGCTGCGCCCAATAACTTCCTTGTCACTGACACACTCTCCTCCTGTGGTGAATTTGCACCCACCTTAGCGACGGTTTCCGCGCGCTCTCAATCGAATGTGGGGTAGTTGCGCCGCGTCTTCATGCCTTTGAAACGGCACCGCGCAACCGTGGCCACCGTCCCGTTAGGAACACGCTCCAGCCGATCCGCAGACCCACGGCGCAGGCTGGCGTAGGATTACGGCATGAGACCGCGGGCGAAGCTGTGGGTCGAGCAGGACGGGAAGCTGGTGCTGAGCGACTATCGCGTGCGCCTGCTCTCGCTCATCGAGGAGACGGGGTCGCTCGCGGACGCCGCGGAGGCGCTCCATCTGTCGTATCGCCGGGCGTGGGGGAAGGTGCGCGAGATCGAGGAGAACCTGGGCGTGAAGCTGGTCGAGAGCGCGGCGGGCGGCGCGGGCGGCGGCGGATCGCGACTGACGCCGGACGGGCGCCGGTACGTCGAGTTGTATCAGCGCTTCCACGACGCGATGAACCGTGACCTGGACGAGGAGTTCCGGCAGGCCTTCGGGTAGACGCTCGCAGCGCGCTTGGTTATGCTCGGGCCGACATATCGATGGCCGCGGGGCCGCGGCAGGAGTCGGAGGGCGGAGCGTGAGGCAGCGGTTCTCGGTGATCGTGCCGGCACTCATCGCCGGCATGCTCGTGCTGGCGGCGGCGTGCGGCAGCGGCGGCAGTTCGAACACGGCGACGCCGGCGACGGGTGCGACGGCGAACGCGGCGGGCGGGACGCAGACCATCGTGCCGCCGACCAAGACGAGCGGCAAGATCATCCTCGCGACGACGACGAGCACGCAGGACACGGGGCTGCTCGACTGGCTGGTGCCGGCGTTCGAGAAGGAGACGGGCTACACGGTCCAGACCGTGGCCGTCGGGTCGGGCGCCGCGATCGCGCAGGGGTCGCGGGGCGACGCCGACGTGCTGCTCGTGCACTCGCCGGCCGCGGAAAAGACGATGGTCGCAGCGGGCGACGGTATCGAGCGGACGCTGGTGATGCACAACGACTTCATCATCGTAGGGCCGAGCTCGGATCCGGCGGGCGTCAAGAGCGCGGCGACGGCGGCGGACGCGATGAAGGCGATTGCGGCGAAGGGCGCGACGTTCATCAGCCGCGGCGACGACTCGGGGACGAACGCGCTGGAGCTGAAGCTGTGGAAGGGCGTCGACATCGACCCGAGCGGGCAGCGCTGGTACCAGTCGACGGGGCAGGGGATGGGCGCGACGCTGCAGGTGGCGAGCCAGAAGTCGGCGTACACGATCTCGGACCGCGGGACGTACCTGGCGCAGAAGCAGAACATCGACCTGGACATCCTGTCGCAGGGTGACCCTTCGCTGCTGAACGTGTATCACGTGATCGTCGTGAACCCGGCGAAGCACGCGAAGGTGAACGTCGTGGGGGCGCGGGCGTTCGCGGCGTACGTCGTGCGTGCGGACATCCAGGCGCAGATCGGGGAGTTCGGTAAGGACAAGTACGGACAGGCGCTGTTCTTCCCCGACGCCGGGAAGCCAGAGCCGGTGCCGTAAGCGCGAGGAGGCCGGCGATGGGCATGATCTGGGACGTCGTGCACGCGGCGGTGCGGATCCTCATCCACAACGACTACGCGGTGTACTCGATCGCGATGCGGTCGCTGTACGTGTCGGGCACGGCGACGCTGCTGAGCCTGGTGCTGGGCGTCGGCGCCGGGGCGGTGCTGGCGTTCCGTCGCTTCCCGGGCAGGCTGCTGGCGATCACGCTGGTGAACACGGGGATGGGCTTTCCGCCGGTGGTGATCGGGCTGTTCGTTGCGCTCTTGCTGTGGCGCACAGGGCCACTGGGCGACCTGGGGTGGATGTACACGAACAAGGCGATGATCACCGCGCAGGTGATCATCGCGACGCCGGTGATCACGGGCTTCACCGCCGCATCGCTGAGCGCGCTGGACCCCCGGCTGCGGCTGCAGGTGTACGCGCTCGGCGCATCGCGGATGCAGATGCTGTGGATCCTGCTGCAGGAGGTGCGGCTGCCGCTGCTGGCGGCCGTGATGGCCGGCTTCGGCGCCGCGATCTCGGAGGTCGGGGCGTCGGTGATGGTCGGCGGGAATATCGCAGGGCAGACGCGGGTGATGACGGGCGAGGTGATGCTCGAAACGAGCAAGGGTAACTTCGATCCGGCGATGGCGCTGGGGTTCATACTGCTTGGGATGATGATCGCCGTGAACCTGCTCTTCACGTGGGTGCAGTTCGGCATCCGGCGCGACCGTTCGAACCAGCGCAGTGATAATGCGGGCGTACCCGTGATCCCGGGCGTGACGCTCTCTTGGAGCGCCGACTGACGGCGAAGCTGAGCCTGCGGGACGTCGTCGTGCGGCGCGACGGGCGGGTGACGCTCGACGTGCCCTCGCTGGACGTCGCGGAGGGCGAGACGCTGGCCGTCATCGGCCCGAACGGCGCCGGCAAGACGACGCTGCTGCTGCAGATGGCGCTGCTCGAGCGGCCGGGCGCGGGCTCTGTGCTGTTCGACGGCGAGGACGCGCAGCCGCACGTGCTGGCGTACCGGCGGCGGATGGCCGTGGTCTTCCAGCAGCCGCTGCTGCTCGACCGGTCGGTGCGGGCGAACGTGGAGACGGGGATGCGGATGCGCGGGGTGGCGGCGCGCGAACGCCGTGAGCGCTGCGACCGCTGGCTCGGGCGTTTCGGCATCGCCGAGCTGGCGGGGCGATCTTCGCGCGCGCTCTCAGGCGGCGAGGCACAGCGGGCGAGCCTGGCGCGCGCGTTCGCGCTGGAGCCGCAGGTGCTCCTGCTCGACGAGCCGTTCAGCGCGCTCGACCAGCCGACGCGGCTGGCGCTGCTCGACGACCTGGCGGGCGTGCTCGCGGAGACGCGCGTGACAGCGGTGCTGGTGACGCACGACCACGACGAGGCGGCGCGCATCGCGGACCGGGTGGCGGTGCTGATCGGCGGGCGGATGCGGCAGATCGGCGCGCCGTCGGAGATCTTCGGGGCGCCGGCGGATGCGGACGTGGCGGCCTTCGTGGGGATCGAGACGATGTTCGAGGCGCCCGTGGTGGGGCGGGGCGAAGGCATCGTGCTGCTGGCGGCGGGCGCGCACCAGATCGAGGCGATCGGGCAGGGGGTGTTCGGGCGGGCGTTGGTGTGCCTGCGGCCGGAGGACATCACGATCTCACGCGGGGCGGAGGCGCCGGCGAGCGCGCGCAACCGGCTGCCGGCGACGGTGCGCCGCATCACGGCATCGGGTGCGACGGCGCGCGTGGAGCTGGACGCGGGGTTCGGGCTGGTGGCGCGCATCACCCGCCGGTCGCTCGAGGAGCTGGAGCTCGGGGTAGGGGAGCAGGTGGTGGCATCGTTCAAGGCGACGGCGGTGCATTTGATCCCGCGCGCGGGGTAGGGTCCGCGCGGGCACGTGGGAGAGAACCGCCGCTTGCTCCCAGGAGGGTAGCCGCGACTGCATCAGTCCGGCGGTTCGCGCGCACTGGCGCTGCGCGCCACGGCGCGGCGGCAGCCTTCGCGACGAGGGGAAAGGGCGCCGTTCGAACGATGATGCCGCGCGGGCAAACGGACGCCGCCGTAATGTGCCTATTGATTGAACGTGTGTCGAACGACGACTCTGCTCGCGTTCGAAGAGATCCTTCGCTGTGCTCAGGATGACATCTCAGCCCGCGCGACTGCCATCGGAGAGTGTGCCGCTTACGCGGTCCCGAGGGCACTGCAAATGTCTTATGGCCGCACGGAGCCGTTGGTTTTGTCGTGCGGGAGGGGGGTGGCGAGCCGCAGGACTTCCAGGTTGTCGG
>DASUKS010000276.1:0-3768 GCA_036278595.1 Dehalococcoidia bacterium | reverse complement strand
TGGCGCTTGCGTTGCGCCATTCTTGGCCCGCGATCTATATTGTTGATGTAATCGGTAAACATTAGCGGGAATCTCCATCGAGACTCGGGTATGCGGATTTCGACCAAGGGTGACTACGGGGTGCGTGCGCTCATCGAGCTGGCGCACCACTACGGCGAAGGGCCTATCCAAAGCGCCGAAATCGCCGCGCGGCAGCGGATCCCGGAGCCGTACCTCGACCAGCTCCTGACGACGCTGCGTAAGGCGGGGTTCATCCGCAGCGTGCGGGGGCCGCAGGGCGGGCATGCGCTGCTGCTGCCGCCGGAGGAGATCCGCCTGAGCGACGTGATCCAGGCGCTCGAGGGGTCGCTGTCGCCGGTGTCGCACCTGCACGACGAAGGCCACCAGTGCCGGGCGGCGCACGAGGTGTGGCACCACGTCGAGGAAGCGACGAAGCAGATCCTCGACGGGGTAACGGTTCGCGACCTCGCGGCGCGGGAGCGGGAGTACGACCGGGCGGGAGGGCGGTATGTCATCTGACATAACGAGAACGCCGGTACGGCGGACGGGCATCGCGGACAGCGTGCTGGACCTCATCGGCAACACGCCGCTGGTGCGCCTGAACCGCGTCGTACCGGAGGGCGCGGCGGAAGTGCTCGGGAAGATGGACTCGCTCAACCCGGCGGGCAGCGTGAAGGACCGCATCGCGCTGGCGATGGTCGAGGACGCGGAGGCGCGCGGCGACCTGAAGCCCGGCGACACGATCATCGAGCCGACGTCCGGCAACACGGGCATCGGGCTGGCGATGGTGGCGGCGGTGAAGGGCTACAAGCTCGTGCTGACGATGCCCGAGGACATGAGCATCGAGCGGCGGCGACTGCTGACGCGCTTCGGCGCGCAGCTTGTGCTGACGCCGGCGATCGAGGGCATGAGCGGCGCGGTGTACGCAGCGAAGGAGATGAGCGAGAAGAAGGGCGCGTACTTCATGCCCCAGCAGTTCAACAACCCGGCGAACCCGGAGATCCACCGCAAGACGACGGCGCGCGAGATCCTCGAAGCGACCGACGGGCGCATCGATGCGTTCGTCGCGGGCGTCGGGACGGGCGGCACGATCACGGGCGTCGGCGAGGTGCTGAAGGAAGCCGCGCCGGGCGTGCTCGTCGTGGCGGTCGAGCCGTCGCGGTCGCCCGTGCTGGCCGGCGGCAAGGCGGGGATCCACGCGATCCAGGGCATCGGCGCAAGCTTCGTGCCGGGCGTGCTGAACCGCGATGCGTACGACGAGATCATCGAGGTGAAGGACGAGGACGCGCTGAAGATGACGAGCCGACTGACGCGCGAGGAGGGGCTGCTGGTGGGCATCTCTTCGGGCGCGAACGCATGGGCGGCGGCGAAGGTGGCACAGAAGCTCGGCGCCGGGAAGCGCGTGGTGACGATGCTGTGCGACACGGGAGAGCGGTATCTCAGTGTGAGCCTTTGAGTTACGGCGACGACCGATATGACGGAGACGGGAAGCTGAAAAAAGAAGCTGGATTGTTGGGCGCCGCGTGCTCTGGGAAGATTGAAGTTTGGGGCAGATGGAAACGATGACGGCCAAGGGATGGGAGACGACAATGGACCATGGACACCTGCACATCAACCGGGAGACGGGGGGCATCGAGCCGGAGTCCCGGCGAGCGCTCGCGAGGCGCCGGCCGATCGAGCGGGCGCTGGCATCACAGGGAGGCAGCATGGGCGTGTCCGTGTACATCCCGACGCCGTTTCGGAAGATGACGGGCAACCGTCAGCACGTCGAGGTCGAGGGCGCGAACGTCGGGGAGGTGCTGGCGAATGTCGACAGACAGTTCCCGGGGTTCCGCAGCCTGGTGTTCGGCAGCGGCGACGTCGTGCCCGCGCACATCAACATCTACGTGAACAAGCAGGAGATCACGTCGCTGCAGGGCGTCGCGACGCCGGTGCAGGACGGCGACGAAGTGGCGGTGATCCCGGCGATGGCCGGCGGCTCGGGCGATGAGCCGGAGCGCCGTCGCATCGGCGCGCTGACGCCGGAGCAGGTGAACCGCTACTCGCGGCACATCATCATGCCGCAGGTCGGACCTTCGGGTCAGCGCAAGATCATGGAATCGAGCGTGCTGATCATCGGCGCGGGCGGGCTCGGGTCGCCGATCGCGGTGTACCTGGCGCTGGCGGGCATCGGGAAGATCGGCATGGTGGACTTCGACGTCGTCGACATCTCGAACCTGCAGCGGCAGATCCTGCACCAGAACGATGACATCGGGAAGCCGAAGGCGCTGTCGGCGAAGGAGACGATCAACGCGTACAACCCGGACGTCGAGGTCGTGACGTACCAGGAACCGATCACGTCGGAGAACGCGTTCGAGATCATCGAGCCGTACGACTACGTGATCAATGGCGCGGACAACTTCGCGGCGCGGTACCTGGTGAACGATGCGTGCTACTTCCTGAAGAAGCCGCTGATCGACGGTTCGATCCTGCTGTTCGACGGACAGGTGACGGTGTACCTGCCGGACCAGGGCTGCTATCGCTGCCTCTATCCGTCGCCGCCGCCGCCCGGCATGGTGCCGAGCTGCGCGGAGGCGGGCGTACTGGGCGCGCTGTGCGGGACCGTCGGGACGATCCAAACGACCGAGGTGCTGAAGCTGATCCTCGGCGTCGGGGAGACGCTGCACGGGCGGCTCCTGCTGTACGACGCGTTGGCGATGGAGTTCCGGCAGGTGCGGATCCGGAAGGACCCGAAGTGCGTGCTGTGCGGCACGCCGGACAACCCGGCGGACAAGGTGACGGAGCTGATCGACTACGACGCGTTCTGCGGCGGCGCGTTCGGTCACACGAACGAAGAAGAGCAGAAGGCGGCGGACGCGGCCGCGGCTGCGCGGGAGAAGGCGGCGGCGCAGCGGTAGCGGCGCGACATCGAATCAAACGGGCCGTGCGGGACGGCGCGAGGAGGGTGAGAGCAGATGGCGGTAGAGGTCAAGGTGACGTCGGTGCTGCAGAAGGTCACCGGCGCGAAGGTGGTGCAGGGTCAGGGCGGCACGGTCGCGGAGCTGCTGACGGACCTCGACGGGAAGTACCCGGGGTTCAAGCAGCAGATCATGCAGGAAGGGTCGCTGCACCGCTTCGTGAACATCTACCTGAACGACGAGGACATCCGGTACCTGGAGCAGTTGAACACGCGCCTGAAGGACGGTGACACGGTTTCGATCCTGCCGGCGCTGGCGGGCGGCGTGTGAGCAGGCTCCAGGATGTAGGAAGTAGGAAGGTCAGGCGGGCACGCCTGCTGCGGTGGTTTCGATGACGACCGGTGAGGACGCGGTGCGGCACGGCGTCGAGGCGCATCTGGCGCGCGACGGGAAGGTGTCGTACATGCACATCCCGGCGGTGGACGTCGCGCGGTCGGGCGACTTCTATCGGGACGTGTTCGGGTGGGATGTGCGCGAGGACTTCGGTCCTGAGCGGCGCGGCTTCACGGACGCGAGCGGGGAGCTGATCGGCGCGTTCGTGACGAATATTTCGGTTGCGCCAGGAGCGGGCATCGAGCCGTACATCTACGTCGCGCGTATCGATGACGCCGTGCGGGCGATCGAGGCGAACGGCGGGACCATCATGACGGTCCCGTACTTCGAGAGTCAGCTGTGGATCGCGACGTTCCGCGACCCGGCGGGGAACATCATGGGCATCTGGCAGGCAGGGCCGCGGTGATCGGGGAGCCGACGAGCAGAGGCGCTGCGCGCCACCTCACCCCCCGGCCCCCTCTCCAAAGATTGGAGAGGG
>DASUKS010000275.1:0-3658 GCA_036278595.1 Dehalococcoidia bacterium | reverse complement strand
TCGCCGGTCGCCACCTCCACGGCGCCCGGTGGCGTCGGCGGTATCATCGGCAGCCCGACGAGCACGTCCGCCGCCCCGACGCCGACGGACACGCCGATCCCGCCAACCGCCACGGACACGCCGCTGCCGACAGACACGCCCATCCCGCCGACGGCAACAAACACGCCACCGCCGACCAACACACCATCGCCGGTGTCCACCAATACGCCTTCGCGAACGTCAACCAACATCACGCAGCCGACGTCCACGAACACCGCGCAGCCAACATCAACCAACACGCCGCAGCCGACGTCCACGAACACGCCGCGTCCGGTATCGACCCCCACTCACACGCCGATGGCCGTCGCGAGCGCGACGGAGACGCCTGCCGGCGGTGTCGCCGGCGCTGAGACGCAGCCCGCCCTCTCGCCGACGACCACCATCACACCGAACCCGCGGGAGATGACCGCCACCGCTGCCGCCCTCCCCGGCACCGGCACCGGCGGCGGCGGCGGCCTATCGATCTGGGTCTGGGTCGGCATTGGCATCGCCTCCGCCCTCGTCGTCGGCGCCGGCGTCCTCTGGGCCGGCTACCGCGCGAACCGCCTGTAGCGCGCCGCCGTTGCGCTCGGCGCTCGGCTCGCTCGGTGGACAGCCCGACGTGCTCCACCGCACAAGAGGTAAAGCACAGCAGTTCCCCCATCCCATCCGCGCCTATCTGCGTCATCTACTCAAAGAAACTTTGTGCCCATCTGCGAGCTGTGGATAAGATCCCAGACGATGCTCCGCACGCAACTCCGCACATCCCTCACCGCCGCCATGAAGCGCCGCGACGAACCCGCCGTCAGCGCGCTCCGGTCCGCGCTCGCCGCCATCGACAACGCCGAGGCCGTCGATCCCGCGCACGCGCCCGCGCCCGGCACCTCGACGACGATCGCCGGCGCCGTCACGGGCCTCGGCGCCGCCGAAGTCCCCCGCCTGCACCTCGCCGAAGATCAGATCGAAGCCATCGTCCGCACGGAAGTCGCCGACCGCCTCCAGGCCGCCAGGCAACACGACGCGCTCAACATCCCCGACCGCGCCGCCCGTCTCCGCGCCGAAGCCGCCGCCCTCCAGGCTGAACTACCGTAAAGCAGGACGGTCGGTCGCACGAAAAACTCCCCTGCCCCTGTAGGGAACGGGCCGGGAGAGAGGGTTCCGCGCTCAACCGTTCGATGTCTCGGGAGTGCAAGGACTCGTCACAGTAGGCGTGCGGTCGTCCATCTGCGCTCATCTGCCTTGTAAATCGGTTCAAACCGGGAGCCGCCTCGTTCACGAAGAGATCCTTCGCTGGCGCTAGGATGACATCGCGTGATCCGATTTTCACCACCCAGGGTGCGGCCCGCGCGGCATGGCCATCTGTGGATCGCGCTCACGCCCGCGGCAAGCCCAACCCCCGCGACGCGATGATCCCCCGGTTGATCTCGCTCGTCCCTGCCGCGATCGTCAACGCCGCCGACTGCAGGTACAACGACTCGATCCGCCCCGATAGCGGCGCCCACGCCGACCCCGGCGCCAGCTGCCCGCCGAGGCCCATCAGCTGCATCCCCGCCAGCGCCAGTCGCTGCGCCAGCTCCGACCCGAACATCTTCGAGACCGACGCCTCGTAGTTCGGCACCCGCCCCTGGCTCTGCAACCACGCGACGCGGTACGCCAGCATTCGCCCCACCTCGAACTCGATCCCCAACTCCGCGATCCGATGTCGCAGCGGCGCGTACGCGCGCGGCACTTGGCCGCGCGCGACCAGATCGCGCGCGTACGCCACGATGTCCCGGTACGTGCGCATCGATCCGATCACACGTCCAATCCCCGACCGCTCGAAGTCCAGCGTCGACGTCCCGACGTACCAGCCGCGGTTCAGCTCGCCCACCAACGCGTCGCGCGGAATGCGCGCGTCTTCGAAGAACACCTGGTTGAAGGTGTGCCGCCCCGCCATATCGACGAGCGGCGTGATCGTGATCCCCGGCGTCTTCATGTCCACCAGGAAGTACGAGATCCCGCGATGCTTCGGCGCCTCCGGGTCCGTCCGCGCCAGCAGGATCATCCACTCCGCCAGGTGCGCCAGGCTGGTCCAGATCTTGCTCCCGTTGATCACGAAGCTGTCGCCGTCCACCACCGCGCGCGTCTGCAGCGCCGCCAGGTCCGAGCCCGCGCCCGGCTCGCTGAATCCCTGGCACCACACCGCTTCGCCGCGCACGATCGATGGCAGGAACCGCTGCTTCTGCTCCTCCGTCCCGTGCAGGATGATCGTCGGCCCCACGCGGTCGCTGCCGAGGTCGTTCGAAGGTGCGTCCGCCATCGCCATCTCTTCGTTGAACACGAGCTGCCGAAGATGCCCCGCGCCCTGCCCGCCGTACTCGACGGGCCACCCCAGCGTCAGCCATCCCCGCTCCGCCAGCTTGCGAATGAACTGTCGATGGAACTGCCACCCGTCGATGCGGTCCGGCGCCCGCTCCGGCAGCTCATCGCGAAGAAACGCCCGCACCTCGGCCCGAAACGCCTCATCCTCCGCCGAAAACCGCAGCTCCATCGCTCATCCATCCTTTCCCGCCGGCACCGCTCGTTCACGCGCGCAATCGGTGTCCGGCTCACGCGATCAGCCCATCTCGACACGTTCCCGACGCCCTCTCTTCCGGCGAACGCTCGTCGTCGCCAGGCTCCCCCTTCGCTCTAGGGAAGGGGCCGGGGGTTAGGTCCCTCCGCGCACCCTCTCGCATCAGCAGCAGCTCCCCTCTCCACAATGTGGAGAGGGGCCGGGGGAGAGGTATCCCCGCGCGCTCACATCATCCATCATCCCCCACCAGCCGCTCCCGCGTCGTCACCACCCCACGTTCCAGCAGCTCCTCGATCGCCGCATCGTCGTATCCCAACTCCCGCAGGATCTCCGCGCTGTGCTGCCCGAGCGTCGGCGGCGCGCCCTGCACCGATGCCGGCGTCTCGCTCATGCGCACCGGTGGCGACGGCATGCGCAGCGTCCCGAGCACCGGATGCTCGACATCGATCATCAACCCGTTCGCCACCGCGTGCGGATGCTCGAAGATCTCCTCCGTGAACAGCACATCGCCGCACGGCACATCCGCCGCATCGAGCGCCGCGATCCACTCCGCCGTCCGACGGGAGCGAAACGCCGCCTCGATCTCCGGCAGCACGCGACGCTGCGCGTCGTGCACTTCCGACGAAAACCAGTCATACGCCTGCCCCTCGACCGTAGCGTCGTCGATGCCCAGCGCGTCGCGCATGCCGCGCCGCTGCCGGTTCTGCAGGCACCCGACCGCGATCAGCCCGTCCGACGTCGCGTACACCCGGTAGTAGTTGTTCCGCCCGCGCCCTGCGATGTACTCGCGCCGCAGCGCCGTCGCGTCATCGAAGCTCCCGCCCGCCTCGCGCAGCGCCCGCAGCGCTTCGAGGAAGCCGTCCCGCACCGGCCGGTCGAGCGCCTCCACCGACAGCAGCGGCCGGTACTGCGCCGCCAGCCCCGATGCGTACAGGCTCGTGTCGATGCGCTGGCCGCGCCTCGTCGTCACGCGTGCGTAGAGCGCGTTGACGATCGCGAACGCCATCAGCATCCCCGTCGTCAGGTCCGCCACCGCCGTCGTCGCGATGTACCCCGGCACGCCTTCGTGGTCGAGCTTGTTCTCGT
>DASUKS010000274.1:0-2700 GCA_036278595.1 Dehalococcoidia bacterium | reverse complement strand
GCCGTCCTCGGTGGCGATCTGTCCGGAGACGAAGACGAGGTTGCCGCTGCGCACGAAGGGGCTGTACGCCCAGCGCGGCTTCGGTACGTCCGGAAGCGTGATGCCCAGCTCGGCGAGGCGCTGTTCGGGGGTCGTCATGCTGGGACTCCGATCCACAGATGGCCACAGATGGGCACAGATTGGGTGGCTGGTTGTGGTCACGCGTTCGGAACACCGTGATCCAGCTTCCAGCCCCCAGCTTCGAGCTTCCAGATTAGGGGATGTTTAACAGATTTCCCGAACGCGGTTAATCGCGCGCCCCTAGGATAGACATCAACGAAGACAGCGCCGTGGCGATGCTCCCCCCGCCACGGCGCTGTTTTCTATGTTGTCGTTCGCCGTTGGTCACCACTGCAGCGCGGTGACGTTACCTTCGCCTGAGCATGACACCGGCTCCCAGTGTGACGCTCGCCATCGCCGCGAGCACGAGCGCGACCGCGAACGGCCCGCGGTCTGCGCGCGCGGCGGTCGCGCCGTCGCCGGTGTCCGGGCCGGCGACGCCGCCGGGTGGTGATACGGGTCCGGCGGCAGCCGGCGGCGGTGACACCACCGTGATCCGCGGAAGCAGCCCGATGTCATGCTCGCCCGGGTTGAACAGCACGGTGATGCAGGCCTGCGGGAAGCTCCAGCAGAGCCGCAGGTTGTCGGACGCGTGCTGCACGCACGACGGCGGGACGATGACCCGAAGCGCCGACACGTCCGGCGATGCGATCGCCCCCGCGGACGTGAAGACGGGCGAAGAGCCCGTGACCGACGGTTTGCATCGCACGGGCTGCGCCGTCTGGGGGTCGAGCACATCGACGGTGACCTCGGTGCCCGGCCCGGCCGGCAGTTGGCCGGTGATGATCATCGAGCCTTCGGGCGCGACGAGCGTCCTCGCGTACTCGACCGTGCCTTCAGGCAACGAAATCTCTGTCCCGCGAATGTAGAACCCGATGCTGACCTCGCCGATGTAGCCGGTCGTCGGCTGCAGGATGATCTTCAATTCGCCGCTGTCTCCGCTGACCCCCAGGTCGGCGAAGTCCGCGCGCTTGTCGGCGATGTACGGTGCGGCGCCGCGCGCCGCCGTCACCGAGACGAGCTGCGAGCCCGTGTACTCAAGGACGAAGCCGCCGCCGATGTCGCCGGGCCCGCGCGGCACGACGCGCGTGTAGTCGAGCGTTACCGTGATCGGCTCGTCGAGGAGGACGCGATGCGGGGCGCTGAGCACGATCCGGTACGGGAACATGGTCAGCCGCGGCGCCGGCGCGGGTGTCAGGCCGGCGGTTGGGCTCGTGCCGGGCGTCTGCCCATGCGCCGACGCGACGAGCGCGAGGCCGGCGATGATCGCGATGACGGCGGCGAGGCGGCGCATGTGCGGCTCCTTCGCAGACGAATGTGCGGGGAGGCACGGCGGCCGCTGGGTGTGTTGGCGGGGTGCGGCCGCCGTGCGTAGGTAGAACGCCCGGTGCGTGCGAAAGGTTAACGACGCCTCCGCAACGCAAACCCGGCGCCGAGCGCCACGCTGGCCAGCGCCGCAATCGCGACGGCAAGCGCGAGCGACTCCCGGTCCGCGCGCGCGGCGGTGGCGCCGTCGCCGGCGTTCGGTGGGGTGACGTGCGGGACCAGCACGGTGAACGACGGCGATTGTGCGAGCGCGCCAGGCTGCCAGGCGAGGATCGGGTCGAGCAGCGTCTCGCCGCGCACCACGCGGACCATCCTGCCGGGTGCGCCGCAGCCCGGGCGCACTTCATCGGAGAGCACGAAGACGCGTACGAAGCCCGGTGGTGTGAGCCCACCGGACACCGACACGATGACGGCGCAGTTCTTCGTCAGTCGGCCCGACGCGACGTCGAGCACCCACGCGTCCGTGATGTCGGACGCGTAGAAGCGCATCGAATCGCCGCCGTCGACCCACGTGATCTCTGCGCTGGTGCCGGGCGCGAACGCGAGCGAGGGGCCGGCCGCGCCGGGGCCGCCGAGCCCGGGCGTGATCTGATCGCCGGCGGTGGGACACCCCGCGCGCGTCGCCGCCGACTCGACGATGACGCCGGCCCGCGTCTCGCTCGGGGCGGCGAATTCGATGAACGAATGGGCGCACGCCGCGAACGGCGCCGTGATGCCGGGGTCCGGCTCCACGAGCGGCAGGCCGCGGTACATCGTTTCGCCGTGCAGCTCCATGACGGCGTTGCCGTAGTCGTGCAGTCCGAAGACCGGCGTTGCGGCGGCCGCACGGGTGACATGCGCCGTCAGAACCGTCGTCGGGAGCCAGCCGAACGGCCGCGTGTCAAGGCAGAAGCACTCCCCGTATTCCGACACCGGCGCGATGATGACCCCGTTGTCGTCGGTCTTGAGTAGCTGAAACGCATCCCCACAACCCTGGTCGATGCCCCAGCCGGCGAGGCCGGGTTCGCCTTCGTCGCGCACGCCGTCGCCGTCGAGGTCGTTGAAGACGGTGACGACGGCGTCGTCCGGCGCGACGATCTCCGTCGTCGCGTGGTCGATAGTGCCTTCCGGGAGCGCGATACCGGTGCCTGGCACGGAGAAGCTCAGCCTAAGTGCGCCGGTGACGCCGGCGTGCGGCCGCACCGTCACATCGAACTCGCCGGCGTCGGACACCAGCGCGATGCGTTCCGCGTCCGGGTTCTGCGGGCCGAGGTCGTGTGGCGCATCGCCCTGCCG
>DASUKS010000273.1:0-5312 GCA_036278595.1 Dehalococcoidia bacterium | reverse complement strand
AGTCGCCCGGCGACGTGCGCGGGAACCCCGCCTCGATGACGTCGACGCCGAGCTTCGCGAGCTGCGTGGCGATCTCCATCTTGTCCGTCGCCGTCAGTGCTACACCCGGCGACTGCTCGCCGTCACGCAGCGACGTGTCGAATATCGTTACCTTGTCCATCTTCGGTCCTCCGTCAGAGAATCACGTCCTTCGCCGTCGGCCCTCCAACCGCGCACGCGGTCGAGGGCCGGCGAAGTGTGAGTCCTTGCCGAAGGGGTAGTCGCTGGGTCATCGCTTCGCTCTCAGCACTTCCGGCACGTCACGGCGTGGGCGGTGACGGTCCAATTCGTCTTCACCGTGCGCAGTTGGGGCTCGTTGTACATATACACGCCGCAGTCTGTCGCCGTACCGGCACTGAAGTGGTGGACCATCATCTCGCCATCGCCGTCCGTCGTCTTACTGTCCCGCCCATCAGTCCTGCGCCGCCATGGCAATAACTTGCCGCGCCGCCATGCCATGCCGACGACATTGCACGGTCGCGCCGATGAGAATGGGACGTACGTCCAGGTGGCGGAGTTCAGCAGCGCCATGGACCTTCGATCTCGAACATCCAACCTCTAGCTTCCAACATCCAACTTCCGACTACCGGCTCTTCTTCAGCCAGGTCATCATGCCGCGCAGCTCCGCGCCGACCTGCTCGATCGGGTGTTCTTCGTTCATGCGCCGAAGCGCGTTGAAGCTCGGCCGGCCGGCCTGGTTCTCGAGGATCCACTCGCGCGCGAACGTACCGTCCTGGATCTGCTTCAGCACGCCGCGCATCTTGTCCTTCACGTGCTGATCCACTACCACCGGACCGCGCGTGTAGTCGCCGTACTCCGCCGTCTCGCTGATCGAGTAGCGCATGTAGCCCATGCCGCCCTCGTACATCAGGTCGACAATGAGCTTTAGCTCGTGCATGCACTCGAAGTAGGCCAGCTCCGGCTGGTAGCCCGCCTCGACGAGCGTCTCGAACGCGTTCTTGATCAGCGACGTCACGCCGCCACACAGCACCGACTGCTCGCCGAAGAGGTCCGTCTCCGTCTCTTCCTTGAACGTCGTCTCCAGCACGCCGCCGCGCGTCGCGCCGATGCCCTTCGCGTACGCCAGCGCCACCTGCCGCGCCTGCTCGGTCGCGTTCTGGTGCACCGCGAAGAGCGCCGGCACGCCGCCGCCCTCCGTGTACACGCGCCTCACCAGGTGGCCGGGGCCCTTCGGCGCCACCATCGTCACGTCGATGTCGTCCGGCGTCTGCACCTGTCCGTAGTGCACGTTAAAGCCGTGCGCCCACATCAGCATGTTGCCGGCCTTCAGCCCATCCGCGACGTGCTGCTCGTACACCTGCTTCGCGACCTGGTCCGGCACCAGCATCATCAGGATGTCCGCCTGCTCGGCGACCTCCCGCACGCTGCCGACGCGCAGGCCGGACTCCTCGACCGCCTTCCAGGATTTCGAGCCCGGGTAGAGCCCGACGACGACGTCGCACCCGCTGTCCTTCAGGTTCAGCGCGTGCGCGTGCCCCTGGCTCCCGAACCCCACCACGCCGATCGTCTTGCCCTTCAGCAGGCCGAGGTCGGCGTCCTTGTCGTAGTACATCTCCGGCATCTATGTCGCCTTCCCAAGCGCACGGTCGATCAGCCCGACCCAGGCTGCTATCGGGAACCAGTTCCCGGTCGATGGTTCTTTGCGGGAGTGAACCTCATATGGCCAGTCGCGCCAGGCACCGGACGCGATGTCTTCCATGAGTGGCCTACCGTTCAGGCCACCCCACTTCCGGCCCATCATGGTCCACCTGCATTTCCCATGCTTGAAGTCCTCGTAGATGCGGGCCCCAGACTCGTATTGTTCGCAGTTCGTGCCCCATTGAGTGGGAACCGCAGCGAGATCGTCATACGACTCGAGTGCGATGCGCAGCACTTCGACGAAGTAGTCATCCCGAAAATCTGCGAACGCCGACAGCACCTGCTCCCAGGCCACAACGGGGAACTCGAATTCACCGAGTCGGTCGGCGAGCCGCTGCGGTACCAGGCAGCAATGCACGACACAATCGATCCCGAGTCCGGCGGCCATGCAGCGCAACATGGGTGTCTGCTGACGCATTTGTTGTCTGAGCTTCGCTGCCGTGGTCGCGCTGTACATCTTGGCTTCGACGGCGAGCAGAACCGGTGTCGAACCCGAGATCAGAGCGACAACGTCGGGCGTCTCCTTCGTCACCGGAATGTCAACGAACCGGCGGCGCGAGAGTTCGCTCAATGATTCCCGGAAGCTGTACTCCGTGAAGAACTCAATTGTCGTTCGTTCCGGTTCCCCAACGATCGCCAGGTTCTCGCAGCCTGGGATCAGCGAAGCGAATCGCCCGAAGTAACGGAAGTTATCGCGGCACACGATCATCGGCAGAACGGTTCCTGTGTAGAACCGCTCCTTACGATTCAACGGGAGCGCCTGCTCCACCAACGCGCGTAAACCAGTCGCGTTCGACACTAGATCAGGCTCCCGACCTTCGGCTTGCCTTCGCCGGCCGACCGGTAGTGCTTGCCGGCGCCGTTCGCCTGCGGCGCGACGACCGTCGACGTGCCGCCGCGCACCATCGCGACGCGCCCCGTCCGCACGAGCTCCTTCAGCCCGAACGGCGTCAGCATGGCGACGATGGCGTCGATCTTCTCCTCCGTGCCCGTCGTCTCGATCACCAGCGAGTCCGGCGAGACATCGACGACTTTCGCCCGGAACACGTCCACGATCTCGATGATCGCGCTCCGGCTGTCCTTCGTCGCCGCGACCTTGATCATCGCCAGCTCGCGCGCGATCGTCCCTTGGTCAGTGACGTCGCTGATCTTCACCACCTCGATCACCTTGTAGAGCTGCTTCGTCACCTGCTCGATGTCGTGCGCCGCGCCGTCGACCGTGAAGGTCATCCGCGACAGGCCGTCGATCTCGCTCGGGCCGACCGTCAGGCTCTCGATGTTGAATGCGCGCTGGCGCCACTTGCTTGCGATCTTGTTGAGCACGCCGGGCCGGTTCTGCACCAGCGCGACGATCGTGTGTAGTCTTCCGCTCATCGCACCATCTCCCGCTGCCGCACCTGCGGCTGATCGATCGTGTCCGACAGGCTGACGCCCGGCGGCATCATCGGGTAGCAATCCTCGACGTCCTCCACCTGGAAGTCGAGCAGCACGGCGCCCGGGTGCCGCAGCGCTGCCTCGATCGACGACTCGACCATGGCCTTGTCGCTGACGCGCATGCCCGTGATCCCCATCGACTCCGCCAGCTTGACGAAGTCGGGCTGGAACATCCGCACGGACTGCTTATTGCCCGCGTAGAAGGTGTCCTGCCACTGCCGCACCATCCCCAGGTAGTTGTTGTTGATGATCGCGAACTTGATCGGCAGCTCGTACTCCGTGCACAGCGCCAGCTCTTCCATCGTCATCTGGAAGCCGCCATCGCCGCAGATCGCCCACACCGTGTCGTGCGGCCGCGCGAACTGCACGCCGATCGCCGCCGGCACCTCGAAGCCCATCGTCCCGAGCCCGCCCGACGTCACGAACGAGTACGGGTTGTCGCTCCAGAAGTACTGCGCCGCCCACATCTGGTGCTGGCCGACGCCGGTCGCGTAGTAGGCCTTCGGTCCCGACAGCTCGTAGATCTTCTTGATCACGTACTGCGGCAGGATGCGGTCGGTGTCCGGGATCGCGATCGACGGGTGCTCGCGCCGCAGGTCGGCGAGCCGCTGACGCCACGCGTCGTGGCGCGCCGGCTGGAGGTTCGGCAGCAGCTGCTGCAGCACGTTCTTCACATCGCCGACGATCGGCACCATCGTCTTCACGTTCTTGCCGATCTCCGCCGGGTCGACGTCGATGTGGATGATCTTTGCGTGCGGTGCGAAGTCCTTCAGCGAGCCGGTCACGCGGTCATCGAACCGCATGCCGGCGGCGATGATCAGGTCGGATTCCTGGATCGCGATGTTGTTCCAGTACATCCCGTGCATTCCCGGCATGCCCTGGTACAGCTCGTGCGTTCCGGGGAAGCCGCCGAGCCCCAGCAGCGTCGTGATCACCGGGATCTGCGCCTTCTCGGCGACCTCCTGCAGCACCTCGGCCGCGCGCGAGATCACCACACCGTGCCCGGCGAGGATCAGCGGCCGCTCCGACTCGGCGACGAGTTGCGCCGCCTTCTTCACCTGCTGGCCGTGCCCCACCGTCGTCGGCTGGTAGCCCGGCAGGTCCACGCGTTCCGGGTACTCGAACTCCGCCATCGCCTGCTGCACGTCGCGCGGGATATCGATCAGCACCGGCCCAGGCCGCCCCGTCGTCGCGATGTGAAACGCCTCCGCGATCGCCGGCGCGATGTCCTCGACGTCGAGCACCAGGCGGTTGTGCTTCGTGATCGGGATCGTGATGCCGGTGATGTCCGCTTCCTGGAAGCCGTCGCGGCCGAGCAGCCACGAGACCACCTGCCCCGTGATGCACACCAGCGGCACGCTGTCCATCCACGCGTTCGCGATGCCCGTCACGAGGTTCGTCGCCCCGGGGCCGGAGGTCGCCCAGCACACGCCGGCATTGCCGGTGATCCGCGCGTAGGCGTCGGCCGCGTGCGAGGCCGCCTGCTCGTGCCGCACGAGCACGTGGCGGATGTCCGGGTATTTGTGCAGGGCGTCGTACATCGGCAGGTTGGCGCCGCCGGGGTAGCCGAAGATGATCTCGACGCCCTCCTTGCGGAGAGACTCCATGATGATCTCGGCGCCGTTCAGTCTTGTCATGTCGTTGCTCCTGGTCGCGCCCGGAGCTCCGGGCGTTTCGTCCCGTTCGATGGATTCGCTCCCCTGCGCGCGCAAAGGCGGCCGGGAGCCGTCAAATAAGGAGGAGCGCGCGCAGGCCGGCGGTCGGCACGAGGCGCGCGGAGGCTACGGCGCGGCCGCGGCGCGTCCGCGTGGAGCGGCGCACCGAGGCCGGAGTGACCTCCAGTGGGGAGACTGCGTGGCTGGACACGTTCGTCCGCATACGATCCTCTGACGCCGGGGATCAAAAAACCCGCCCACAAAGGGACGGGTCATGGCCCGCGGTGCCACCCTTCTTCCCGCCGAAGCGGGCTCTCGGAGCGGAATAACGGTCGCGACCCGGCCGGGACTACTGAGATTCGCCCCGGCGGCTCCGCGCTGAGTTCGGCTCGCCTGCCTGCCGGTCTCGCACCATCACCGGCTCGCTAGGAGGCGCGTACGAACCTACTGCCGCGCTTCAACGCCTGTATACGCGCGGGAGTATATCGGCGCCATCAATATCCTGTCAACTCGACGCCTCGCGCG
>DASUKS010000272.1:0-18880 GCA_036278595.1 Dehalococcoidia bacterium | reverse complement strand
CATGTCCTCGCCGCGCTTCGCCAGCTTCTGGGCGAGCGCATCATCGACCCTGTCGCCGCGTCGGCCGACGCCGTCGACATCCTCGTTCAGGTAGCGGCCGCGCCACTCCGGCGAGTTCGCCGGCAGCTCCTTGATCACGCGGCGGTACGGCGTCTCGATGAAGCCGTAGCTGTTGATGACGCCGTAGGTGGCCAGTGAGCCGATCAGGCCGATGTTCGGGCCTTCCGGTGTCTCGATCGGGCAGATGCGGCCGTAGTGGCTGTGATGCACGTCGCGGACGTCGAATCCGGCGCGGTCGCGCGAGAGACCGCCGGGGCCGAGGGCCGAGAGGCGGCGCTTGTGCGTCAGCTCCGCGAGCGGGTTCGTCTGGTCCATGAACTGCGACAGCTGAGAGCCGCCGAAGAACTCCTTCATCGACGCGACAACCGGGCGGATGTTGATCAGCGCGCTCGGCGTCGCCTGGTCCGGGTCGATGATGGTCATGCGCTCACGCACGACGCGCTCCATGCGGAGGAGGCCGATGCGGAACTGGTTCTGGATCAGCTCGCCGACCGCGCGGACACGCCGGTTGCCCAGGTGGTCGATGTCGTCCGGGTGGCCGACGCCGTTGTTCAACTGGATCTGCGTGCGGACGATCGTCTCGAGGTCCACGGGCTGCAGGATGCGGGTCTTGATCGCGGGGTCGCGCTCGAGGCGGCGGTTCAGCTTGTACCGGCCCACGCGACCGAGGTCGTAGCGGCGGCCGTTGAAGAACAGCGAGTTGAGCAGCCCGCGCGCGTTCTCGAGCGTCGGCGGGTCGCCGGGGCGCAGGCGCCGGTAGAACTCGAGCAGCGCCTCCGTCTTGTTCGTCGAAGGCTCGCGGTCGATGGTCGACTGGATGTACTGGTAATCCGGGTTGGTATCGGCGTCGGCGAACTTCGCGAGGATGCGCTCGCTCGTGCCCAGCTCGGCCTCCGGCACGCCTTCCTCCTCATCGATGGCGCGGAGGAGCGTGGTGACCGGGATCTTGCGCTTGCGGTCGACCTTCACGGACAGCACGTTCTTGTTGGAGGTCTCGAACTCGAGCCAGGCGCCGCGGTTCGGGATGAGCTTGCCGTAGCACAGCTCGCGGCCGCTGGTCGGGTCGGTCTCGCGCGTGAAGTAGACGCCGGGCGAGCGCACGAGCTGCGAGACGACGACGCGCTCGGCGCCGTTGATGACGAAGGTGCCATTGGGGGTCATGAGCGGGAAGTCGCCCATGAAGAGCTCCTGCTCCTTGACCTCGCCCGTCTCCCGGACGACGAGCTGGACGTTGACGCGCAGCGGCGCCGAGAACGTCATGTCGCGCTCGCGGCATTCCAGCTCGGAGTACTTGGACTCGCCGAAGGAGTACTCACCGAACCGCAGCTCCATGCGGGTGCCGGTGAAGTCGGAGATAGGCGAGATCTCGTCGAGAAGCTCGCGGAGCCCCTCGTTCTTGAACCAGTTGAACGAATCCAGCTGGATCCGAATCAGGTGCGGGATATCAAGGACGTGAGCGATCTTTGCGTATGACTTCTTGGTTGCCGGAACCGATGGTCGTGCGCTGACGACGTCTGTAGAGACAGTCATTCCTGTGTGTGCTCCTCGTATAGCCTTACGCGTGGACTCCAACCGACAGAAGTAGTCCCTCCGGGAAGGGACGTTGGTATGGGGATGCCAAAGGCAAGGGGGTTCTGTCTAGCCTGGAGGAAGTATACAAACGGGATTCCGTGGGTGTCAACCAGCGGATGCTACCGAAACGCGTCACGAAATGCAACCCCGGTCGGGCACCCTGTCTACATAAAATACGCGGTCGGGCCGCCTTTGGATCTCTCTCGTGCACAGTTTCTTGCACTTCGCGAGAGGCGACCGCGAGAAGGGCGAAGGGAGGGGGTGCCCGTTCGGGCACCCCCTCGGACGGGTGGCGGGGTTGGCGGGGATTACGTTGCGGTCGCGGGGCCGGCCGGGCGGCCGTGGTGGCCGACCAGCGGCAGGTGGTCTTCGACGCCCCTGGTCATCACGCCGGGCTGCCATGGCGTACCCAGTGCGGGCAGCAGCCAGCGGTCGACGCCGATCCAGCCGGCCACCTTCCACCCGAAGAGGATGAGGATGGCGAGGACGAACAGGACCGGGTTCGTGCTCGCCGAGCCGGCGAGCAGGAAGTTGAAGTTCAGGGTGGCGCCGCCGAGTGCGGCCAGGCCGGTGAAGACGCCCAGGATGAGGCAGATGCCGACCGTGACCTCACCGAGGGCGACGACCCAGGCGAACCAGTGGTACCAGCCGTTGTCGGCCATGTACGTGAGGAAGCTGCGGTACCAGTCGTAGCTGATTTGGCCCTTGCCGCTGGCGGGCACGAGGGTCGCCTTCTCCCAGAACCCCTTGAGCGGCAGCCCATCGGGTCCGCTCACCGCCACCCAGCGGTCGCCGCCCCAGAGCTTGTGGGAGCCGGCGATAAGCCACTGATATCCGAGGTAGAGCCGTGCCAGCATCCAGAGCGGCGCCATGGCCGTGTTCCCGAAGATGAACCGCAGGAAGCCGGGGTCGTGGAGCTCCTGCTTCTTGAAGGACGTGCTGATGAAGGACATCTCACTTCTCCTCTCCGGCGGTGAAGACGCGCGCCGTCACCACCTCTCCGATGCCCCAGGCGGCCACGACCGCGGCCAGGATCGGCAGGAATGCCAGCACCTGGTTGTCGTCCCTCCAGGCGTTCACGACCGAGATTGCGATTGCTCCGACGGCCACCCAGGCGAGAATCCCGAGCAGCAGAGCGATGGTCTTTTCCATTGCCGTCCTCCTTTCGCCCTGATTCTCGCTTCTGCGTCTTCGCCTGGGACGGGCCGTCCGACCGGGAGATCCGGTACCACGTCGCCCCTGTTGGAGGGCGCCAACGCGGTGCGTCCGGCGCGCCGGTAGGGCCGTTCGGCACTAACGGCCTGCTGCGGGCATCGACGATCATGGAAGCGTCGGACTACGAGATGCGCCCGGCGATACGAGCGCACTCGTTCCTGGAGGCGCTCCTGCTCTCTACGATGAAACGCACATCTCTCCGTCTGCCGCTGGCCGTTATCGTCAGCCTGTTCGTGGTCGGCGTCATCACGCTGACACTGCTCCTCGGCAACCAGCTGCCTGCGTCGCTGATCATCAGCGCGTCGGTGCTGTTCGCGATCGCGATCATCCTGTTCACGACGGTCGTGTTCCGGATGGTGGAGCGCGCGGAGGAGCGGCTGCTTGCGCGCAGCCGCCAATTGGCGGCAGTGCAGAGCGCGGCGACGGCGCTCGCCGGCGAGCGCGAGCTGGCGCCGATGCTGAACCGGATGGTCGAGCTGAGCCGCGAGATCACGCGCGCCCGCTACGGTGCGCTCGCTGTGCACCGAGGCGACGGCACGATCGAGCGCTTCATCACGTCCGGGATCGATGCCGATCAGCGGGAGCTCATCGGGCATCCGCCGATCGATACAGGGCTGCTCGGCGTGATCGTCAATGAAGCGAAGACGCTGCGCGTGCCCGATATCACCGCGGACGGCCGCGCGGCCGGCTTCCCGCCGCACCATCCGCCGATGAAGAGCCTGCTCGGCGTGCCGGTGATCTCGAAGGGCACGACGATCGGCAACCTCTACCTGACGGACAAGCTTGACGGGGTCGACTTCTCGGAGGACGACGAGGAGATGCTGCGGATCTTCGCGGCGCACGCAGCTGCGGCGATCGAGACGATGCGGCTGCAGGCGGAGCTGCGCACCGTCGCCGTGCTCCGCGAACGCGAGCGCATCGGCATGGACCTGCACGATGGCATCATCCAGTCAATCTACGCCGTGTCGCTCGGGCTCGAGGCGGCCGCCGACGACGTGCCGGAGGATCCGGGGCGGGCGCGCTGTGAGCTGAACGATGCCATCGAGCGGCTGAACGACATCATCCGCGACGTCCGGAGCTACATCTTCGAGCTGCAGCCGACCCAGTTGGGCGAGGACCTCGGCGAATCGCTGGTCAACCTGGTCGAGGACTTCCGCGTGAACTCGCTGGTCGAGGCGTCGGTGCGCCTGCCCGAGCGCATCCCGGAGCTCCCGGAGCCGCAGCGGGTTGCGCTGTTCCACGTGGCGAAGGAGGCGCTCGTGAACGCGCGCAAACACGCGCGCGCGACGTCGGTCGATCTGTCGCTGATCCCGGAGGGCCAGGCGCTGCGGCTGGCGGTCCACGACAACGGCGACGGCTTCGACCCGGCGGAGGATCAGTCCTCGGAGCACAGGGGGCTGCGCAACATGGCTTCCCGTGCGGAAGAGGCGGGCGGTACGCTTACGGTCGAAAGCAGCCAGGGTGCGGGCACCACGGTGAGCATTGCCATCGGGGTGCCGTTCGAGGTGACAGCGTGACGAGAATTCTCATCGTCGATGACCATGACGTCGTGCGCGAGGGGCTGCGGGCCCTTCTTTCGCGCCGGCCCGGGTTTGAGATCGTCGGTCAGGCGGCGACCGTCGCGGAGGCGATCGCCGAGGCGCGGCATGTGCAGCCGGATGTCATCGTGATGGATGTGCGCCTGCCGGACGGCAGCGGCATCGAGGCGTGCCGGGAGATCCGCGAGGAGCGGCCCGACACGAAGGTGATCATGCTCACGTCGTATGCGGACGACGACGCGGTGTTCGCCTCGATCCTCGCCGGCGCCTCCGGATACGTGCTCAAACAGACGCGGGGCAGCGCCCTCGCGGATGCCATTGGCTCGGTTGCGCGCGGGGAGTCGTTGCTCGACTCGGCGGTGACGCAGAAGGTGCTCGAACGCGTGCGGTCGGCGAACGAGCGGAAGCCGGACGACCCGCTGAACGCGCTGACGGAGCAGGAGCACAAGATCCTGAGCCTGATCGCGGAGGGGAAGACCAACAAGGAGATCGCCGAGGAGGTCTTCCTCAGCGACAAGACGGTCAAGAACTACGTGAGCAGCATCCTCAGCAAGCTCAACCTGCGGCGCCGGTCGGAGGCTGCCGCGTTCATCGCGCGACGCGAGCCGCCGGGGCACTAGTCCGGCGTCGTCGTTACGTTCCGCATATCAGAAGGGGCGCCCGTTAGCGGGCGCCTCTTGTCCTTGGTCTTGCGGCGCCTCGTGGCGCGAGGGTCATCGCGACGAATGGCCCGCCGATAGGCGCCGAACGGCCCGTCTGCCAGCGCGTCCCCTCCGGGAACATGTGCACGTTCTAAGGAGGAACGATGAGCCGCCGGTGGATCTTCGCGTCGTGGATGTCGATCGTCGTGGCCGCGCTCGCGGCCGTGCTGATGCTGCAGCACGATCCGGGGCGGGCGCGCGCCGCCACGCAGTACTTCGGGCCGAAGGAGGCGGAGGTGACGATCGAAGACGGCAACGTCAAGGTCGTGCACCTCACCAGCTCGAAGTTCATGTGGAAGTTCCGCGACGACCAGCCGGCGGTCGAGGTCTGGGGCTACAACAACCAGATCCCCGGCCCGACGCTGCACTTCCGCGCGGGCGACCACGTGCGCATCTACTACATGAACAACCTCGATGAGGCGTCGAGCGTGCACTGGCACGGCCTCGTCGTGCCGAACTCGATGGACGGCGTCGCGCTGCTCACGCAGCCACCCGTAATGCCCGGCGAGACGTTCGTGTACGAGTTCGACATGCCCGACACGCCCGGGACGTTCATGTATCACGCGCACATGGACGACATGGAGCAGGTCGGCATGGGCCTGAGCGGCGGCATCATCATCGACCCGAAGGACGGCGGCGACGGGAAGTACACGCAGGACCGCCTCCTGGTGCTCAACGACATCAAGGGACACTACCTGATCAACGGGAAGGAGTTCCCGAACATCGACCCGTTCCTGGTGAAGACCGGCGACCTACTGCGTGTGCGCATGATCAACATCAGCCCCGTCGAATCGCACCCGATGCACTTCCACGGCCACTACACGAAGGTGATCGCGCAGGACGGCATGGATCTCGCGAGCGGCGCCGCGCCGCGCGTCGAGAACACGGTGCTCGTCGCGCCGGGGCAGACGATCGATGTCGAAGTGAAGATGAACGCGCCGGGGAAGGGCGCGTGGATCTGGCACTGCCACGTGCTGGCGCACGTGATGGGGCCGGACGGCAAGTCGCTGAAGCTGGCGGAGGCGAACGGCGGGATGATCATCCCGGTGGTCTACACGGACAGCAGCAACATCGCCGACCTGCAGACGGTGCTGTCGGACGCCATCGCGTCCATCCAGCCGGCGGCCGGCACGAGCGGGGCGGGTGATGCCGTCGCGGCAGCGGTCGCGCCCGGCGCCTCCGCGCACGCGCACTAGAAGCGGGAGTCAGATGATGAAGAGCAAGATCAACACGCGGATGCTCGCGGCGCTCGGCCTCATGGCGCTCTCTTCCGTCGCGCTCGTCGCCTGCAACGCGGCGGTCGACTCGGACCCGACGCCGGTGACGACGTGGGCAATCACGCCCGCGTCGGGCGCACGGGCGACGGTAAACGCGGCGCTCGTGCGTGGCGACGCAACCGTCGCCGTATCGACGGCGACCGCTGCGGCCGCGCCGACGCCGGCGGTCGGCGGAGCACCGGCAGGCAGCGGCGGCGCGACGACCACGCTACAGGTCGTGGCGCAGGGGACGGTGTTCGAGCAGACGGAGCTGAGCGCGCCCGCAGGGACGGTGACGATCGCGTTTGAGAACAAGGACGCGGGCATCCTGCACAACCTGCATGTGTACAAGGGCGCGGACGCATCGGGCGAGAGCGTCGGCCCGACGAAGTTGCAGGCGGGTCCGACATCGGAGACGCTGACGCTGCGGCTCGAGCCCGGCGCGTACTACTACCAGTGCGACGCACACCCGACATCGATGAAGGGCACGCTGACCGTGAGCTGACCGGCTCTGACCAGGGACGGTGGTGAGAGGCTGGTGAGAACCGCGGACGTACGGTGGCGTCGCGGGATGGCAGGCGGTGGGTGTGCCCTCGCTACCGCGTGCTTCCCAACAATGGCCGGGGGTGGCGCATTACCTTGGGGTGATTGCGCCGCCCCGCGCCGCTTCCGGCTGTTCCTCTTCTTCCTGCGATGCGTCGCGCCGGCTGCGCCGCTGCCATGCGACCGAGGCCTCGCCCGCGAGCATCAGCACGCCCGCGAACAGCACGATATCCCCCGGGCTCGCGACGATGCCGTGCGAGCCGGCGCTGATCGCGATGCTGTCGCCGAGCGCGACGAGCCGCCCGCTCTCTTCGGTGACGAGCACGTCCTTCGAACCGGGGATCCAGGCGTCGAGCGCGTAGCGGTCCGCGCGATCGAGGGGCAGCACGCTCTCGATCGTCGAGCGCTCGATCGGCATGAGGCCGCCGTTCGCGACGACGGGCGCCAGGTTGGCGGCGACGCCGACGAAGAGCACCCACGTCCCGAGGAAGCGCCGCTGCGGCCAGAGCGCGAGCGGCACCGCCGCGATCGTCATCGGGACGACGATCCGCACCGGCAGCTCCCACGGCGAGATGCGAATGCAGAGCAGCTGCAGAATCACAAGCGCCAGCGCCGCGCTGGCGCTAAGGACGAGCGTGGACGATTCAGAGCGGTCGCGGGGACGGCGGGTGTCGGTCATCGCAGACATGTATCGGCGGTTCGTCGGGAGACCAGCATGCGGCGGACGCAAGAGTGCCCCGCCGATGGGCGGGGCACGATGCGTCTTGTTCGTGGTGCGGGGCGGTTAGCCCCAGTACCACGGCGCCGCGGCCACGACGGCCGTTGCGAGCACGCTGAACACGACGAGTGCGACGGGCAGATAGCGGGACATCAGGTACCTCCAGTAAGCGTTTTCTCTGCTACTGAGGTAATCGGCAGGGAACCGGAGAACTTGAGGGGGTGGAGCCACCTAGGTGCGGGCCCGCGTGAATTGAGCAGACCCGAATCGTTCTATTGTTCGTGTCAATAAGCCATGCTATGATTCGCCCGATTAGCGCGAAAATTCACAAAGTCGTCGAGGCCACATTTCGTCGTGATCGAGCAGTTTGGCCGCGCCGGGTTCCTTCTCATCTTCGCGATCGCGTTCCCGCTCATCCCGATCGTCGCGTCGGTGGCGCTCGGCATTTTTCGCATCCGGCCGCGGAAGCCCGACCCGATCAAGGAGTCGGTCTATGAGTGCGGCATGGTTCCCGTCGGCGATGCATTGGTGCGGTACAACGTCCGCTATTACCTGTTCGCGCTCCTCTTCGTAGTGTTCGACGTCGAGGCGGTCTTCCTGTACCCCTGGGCAGTCGCATATCGCGCCCTCGGGGTGTACGCGTTCATCGAGACGATCGTCTTTATCGCCATCCTGTTCGTGGGGTATGCATACGCGTGGCGCCGTGGCGCCATGGAGTGGATCTAGTGCCGCATCCGGCGACCGTGACGCTCCCCGGCTCGACCGTGGCGGAGCGCATCCGGGCGCGGCTTCCTGACGCCGTGCGCGATGTGCACGAGGGCTGGGTCGTGCTGGAGCCGGCTCGTGCCTTCGAGACGATGCGGTTCATCCGCGACGACGCGGAGCTCGATGGGAAGTACCTGGTGCAGCTGACCGCGGTGGACCGCATTACGCACATCGAGGCCGTGTACCACGTGGCGTCGCTCGCGCAGAACCACATCTTCGAGCTCAAGATCCCGGCGGACCACGAGGCGCCCGTCGTGCCATCGGTGGCGCCGCTCTGGATAGGCGCGACGCTGCAGGAGCGCGAGGCGTACGACCTGATGGGCGTGCGGTTCGAAGGGCACCCGGATCTGACGCGGCTCTTCCTCTGGGATACGTTCCCGGGGCATCCGCTGCGCAAGGACTTCATGGCCCTGCCCGGTGGGCAGAAACCGGGACTGAGCCAGTTCCCGAAGCAGACGGCCGGCGAGACGGGGGGCGAGTTCCGCCCGCGCAATCCCGGCACCGGCGAGTAGCAGGACTTTCGTGCCGATTAAGTCAGAGCCCGTCGAAGTCAACATCGGACCCCAACACCCGAGCACGCACGGCGTGTTCCGGATGGTGGCGATGATCGATGGCGAGCGCATCACCGATGTGAAGATGGTGGTCGGTTACCTGCACCGCAGCATGGAGAAGCTCGCGGAAGAGCGCACGTACACGCAGAACATCCCCTTCACCGACCGGATGGACTACCTCTCCGCGATCACGAGCAACCTCGCGTACTGCCTGGCGGTCGAGAAGCTCGCCGGGATCGAGGTACCGGAGCGCGGACAGGTGCTGCGCGTGATCTTCTCGGAGCTGCAGCGCATCGCAAGTCATTGCATGGCGACGGGCGCGTTCATCAACGACTGCGGCGCGTGGCAGACGCCCGTGATGTACACGTTCCGCGACCGCGAGAAAGTGCTCGACCTGATCGAGATGACGAGCGGCGCGCGGATCACGGTGAACTACATACGCATCGGCGGCGTGGCGTTCGACATCCCGGACGAATTTCTGCCGGCGCTCGATCACTTGGTGAACGAGGACCTGCCGTACCGCTTCGAGGAGTACGAGCAGTTGCTCGTCGGCAACGAGATCATCCTGATGCGCGCGCGCGACATCGGCGTCGTTACGCCCGAGATGGCGATCAACGCATCGCTCTCCGGGCCGATGCTGCGCAGCGCCGGGATCGCGTGGGACCTGCGCAAGGCCGATCCGTACTGCGGCTACGACCAGTACGAGTTCGACATCCCCGTCGGCTATAACGGCGACTCCTATGACCGCATGGTGATCCGCATCGAGGAGATGAAGGAGAGCCTGCGGATCATCCGGCAGGCGATGCACCAGCTGCCGCGCGGCCCGCACAAGATCGACGTCCCGCTGGCGCTGCGGCCGCCCGTCGGCGAGGCGTACAGCCGCGTCGAATCGCCGAAGGGCGAGATCGGGTTCTACGTCGTGAGCGACGGCGGCCCGGCGCCGTACCGCTGGCACGTGCGTGCGCCGTCGCTTATCAACCTCAGCGTGCTGAAGGAGATGACGGTCGGGAAGACGATCGCGGACGCGATCGTGACGCTCGGCAGCATCGACATCAACGTCGGGGAGGTGGACCGGTGAGCCTCCTCCTGAGCATCATCTCGCACCACTGGTACGACGTCCGCGACCTGTCGAACATCACCAGCGAGATCCGCTCGCTGCTGGGCGACGCAGGCGCCCCGGGCTGGACGCTGTACGTGGTGACCGCGCTCCTCGGCACGCTCGGCATCATCGCGTTCATCGGCGGCGTGGCGATCATCAACATCTGGATCGAGCGCCGCGTGGTCGGGCGCATGCAGTCGCGGCTTGGGCCGAACCGCCTGGGGCCGTTCGGCCTGCTGCAGCCGGTAGCGGACGCCATCAAGCTGATGCAGAAGGAAGTGCTGCAGCCGCGCGTCGCGGACGGGCTCGTGTTCTCGCTCGCGCCCATCGCGTTCACGGTGCCGGGGATCATCGTGCTGGCGGTGGTGCCGTGGGGGCCGAACATGGCGCTCGCGGACCTCAACGTCGGCGTCCTCTACATCCTGGCCATGTCGTCGCTCGGCGCGCTCGCTGTCTTCATCGGCGGGTATGGCTCGAACAACAAGTACGCTCTCTTCGGCTCGATGCGCGTCATCGCGATGCTTGTGACGTACGAGATCCCGAGCGTGCTCTCGCTGCTCGGGCTGGTGCTCTTCTCAGGCACGATGAACCTGTCGGACATGGTGCTGTTTCAGCAGAAGTACTGGATTCCGCTGCTGCTCGTGCAGCCGCTGCCGTTCATCATCTACTTCATCGCTTCGTCGGCGGAGTTGAACCGCACGCCGGCCGACCTGGCGGAGGCGGAATCCGAGATCGCCGGCGGCTACCACGTCGAGTACTCAGGGATGAAGTTCGGCCTGTTCTATGCCGCCGAGCTGATCAACGCCGTTGCGATCTCCGCGATCATCGCGACGGTGTTCCTTGGCGGCTGGTGGTTCTACCGGCTCGATGAGATCGTCCCCGGCTGGATCATCTTCATCGGCAAGATCTACGCCGTGTACTTCCTCTTCGTCTGGACGCGCGGGACGCTGCCCCGCTTCCGCATCGACCAATTGCTGGCGTTCGCGTGGAAGTGGATGACGCCGATGGCGTTCCTGAACATCGTGCTCGTCGCGGCGGAGATCCTCATCTGGGATGAGACCGGCGCGAGCGCGGGCATCGTGCTGCCGATCTACGCCGTGGTGAACACCGCCTTCGCCGCGCTGCTGATCTTCGGCTGGGTGAAGTTGATGTCGCCGAAGTTCTCGCGCTTCCCCGACCGCCTGCGCATGTATTCGCGCATCGACGTGCCTTCGCTGCCGGCGAACGCCATGATGAGCGCCGTGCCGGAGACGGGCGAACCGGACGGCTCCGGAGGCCACCTCGGCGGCGCCGAGTCGCCACGGGTGCTTGCGGAAGGGCCGACGGCATGATCAACGACACTGGCATCGTCATCGCGTTCTATATCATCGGCGCCACCACGGTCGGCTCGGCGCTGATGGTCGCGACGGTGCGCAACCTGATCCACGCCGTGCTGTTCCTGGTGCTGACGTTCGTCGGAGTCGCCGGGATCTACATCGTGCTGTCGGCGGACTTTGTCGCGATGGCGCAGATCCTGATCTACGCGGGTGCGATCTCGGTCCTGCTCGTGTTCGCCGTCATGCTGACGCCATCGGCAGACCGCAAGAACTCCGAGACGTCGTTCCAGTTGCCGGCGCTCGCGCTCACTGTGTTCGTGCTTGCCGTCTCCGTCTTCGTCATCTATGACACGAACTGGCAGCTCGCCGGCCGCGGGCAGTTCCTCTCGACGGCGGCGTCGCTCGGGCGCGCCTTCCTGCACCCGTACGTCGTGCCGTTCGAGGTCGCGTCGGTGCTGCTGGTCGTCGCGATGGTGGGCGCGATCGTGCTAACGCAGGAGGAGGCGAGCGATGCTGCCTGACCTGGTGCTCGCGACCGTGCCGCTGGAGCACGTGCTCATCCTGGGCGCGATCCTCTTCGCGATCGGGCTCTACTTGGCGCTCGCGAAGCGCAACGCCATCGCGGTGCTGATGGGTGTGGAGTTGATGCTGAACGCGACGAACGTCACGCTGCTCGCGTTCTCGCGATTCATCGTGTCGCCGCGGCCGCTCGATGGGCAGGTGTTCGCGATCTTCGTGATCACCGTCGCGGCGGCCGAAGCGGCGGTGGCGCTGGCGTTGGCCGTCGCTGTCTACCGGCACCGAGAGACGGTGAACATCGACGAGATCGACCTACTGCGTTGGTGATCGCGCGCGGGGAGGCGCGCTAGGGCATGTGGACGAAGCTGCTCAATGTAAAGAACGGCTACGCGGCGGAGGTGTGGAAGGAACTCTTCGACGCCGAGGGGGTGTCGAACCGCGTCGTGCCGCCGCTCGCCAGCGCGGCGGCGATGGCGGAGCCGCGCGAGATCTGGGTGCCCGACAGCAAGACGCACGTGGCACGTGAGATCCTGCGCAAGATTTAGTCGCAGGTCGCAGGTGACCGGTCGGAGGGGGAAAGTCGGAAATTGACGGTAATCGGGGAGCGAAGCATGGCGCAGCGGACATCGCGCGAGGGGAGCCGAACGTGGTTCGGCGCGCGGCGGCGTGACGGTAGAGATTCTTCGCCGGCGCTCAGAATGACGGCAACCGCCGCGCAGATGGCTCACGCCCGACCGACGGCCGGCGCCCTGCGATGGCGGGTCGACGACGTGCGACCGATGACCCGTGACCCGCAACCTGCGACCGGCGACCTGCGACCGAAGTGGAGCGAGAGATGACCGTACCCGAGGGGATCGTCTGGGCGATCTTCCTGCTGCCCGTCGCGGCGCTCGTGATCACGGGGTTGATCACGAAGCCGTACCCGCGCATCTCGGGCTACGTCACGATCCTCGCGATTGCTGTCTCGTGGGTGTTCGCGTTCTGGACGCTCGGCGCCGTCATCCACACCGGCGGCGAGCCCCTGCACTTCGGGCAGCATCACTGGCTGAGCATCACGAGCGGCGGCAACCCGGTCGTGCAGTCGCTCGGCGGGCCAGACCTCAATATCTCTGTCGGCCTGCGAATCGACGGCCTGAGCGCGATGATGCTCGTCGTCGTGACCTCGATCTCGCTCTTCGTGCAGATCTACTCGCAGGGCTACATGGAGGGCGACACCGGCTACTCGCGGTACTTCTCTTACATGTCGCTGTTCACCGCCGCGATGCTCGGGCTCGTCATCGTGAACAGCATCATCTTCGTGTACATGTTCTGGGAGCTGGTCGGGCTCACCTCGTACCTGCTCATCGGCTTCTGGTTCAACAAGCCCACGGCTTCCAACGCGGCGAACAAGGCGTTCTGGACGACGCGATTCGGCGACGTTGGGTTCCTGGTCGGCATTCTGCTGATCTGGTCGCGCACGAATACCTTCGACATTCCGACGCTCTGGGGTCTGGCGCAGCATGGCCAGATCAGCGACACGGTGATCACGCTGTTCACGCTGGGGATGCTCGCCGGTGCCGTCGGCAAGTCGGCGCAGTTCCCGCTACACGTGTGGCTTCCGGACGCCATGGAGGGCCCGACGCCGGTGTCCGCGCTGATCCACGCCGCGACGATGGTCGCCGCCGGCGTGTACCTCGTCGCGCGCATGTACCCGATCTTCGCGGCATCGGACCAGACATTGCAGACGGTCGCGTACATCGGCGGTTTCACGGCGATCTTCGCAGCCTCGATGGCGATCGTGATGACCGATATCAAGCGCGTGCTCGCCTATTCGACGATCAGCCAGCTCGGGTACATGTTCCTTGCGCTCGGCGTTGGCGGGTACGTTGCGGCGATCTTCCACCTGGTGACGCACGCGTTCTTCAAGTCGCTGCTGTTCCTTGGCGCCGGCTCAGCGAACCACGCGACGGGCACGTTCGACATGCGGAAAATGGGCGGGCTGCGGAAGTACATGCCGTTCACGTACGCGACGTTCCTCGTCGGCTCACTGAGCCTCAGCGGCATCGTCCCGTTCGCCGGTTTCTGGTCGAAGGACGAGATACTTCTCAACGCCTGGGGCGACAACAAGCTGCTCTGGGCCGTCGGGATGATCGTTGTGTTCATTACCGCGTTCTACACGTTCCGGATGGTCTTTATGACCTTCGAGGGCGAGTACCGGGGCGGCGAGCCGCCGCTGCACGGCGAGGCCGAGGCCGCGCACGAGACGGGCCACCGCGCACCCCACGAATCGCCGTGGGTGATCGTGCTGCCGATGGTCGCCCTGGCGATCGCAGCGGCGCTCCTCGGCTTCATCAACTTCCCGAACAACGCGACGGAGGGCCTCGCGCACCTGCTCGAGGGCGCGCTCCCAGCCGGCACCGTGGAGGCGATTCGGCATGACAGCTTCAACATGGCGCTGGCCATCGCGTCGTTGGTGCTCGCGTTGGCCGGTATTGGCGCCGCCTGGGCGGTGTACCAGGCGAAGCTGGTGAAGGCGGAGGACCTGCGGCGCATCTGGGGTCCGGTCGAGACGCTCGTGGCGAAGAAGTACTACATGGACGAGCTGTACGAGCGGATCGCCGTGCGCGACTTCCTCTACAACACGGTCTGCGCTTCGGCGCAGTGGTTCGATACGTATGTGATCGACTACGCGGTGAACGGCGCCGGGCAGGTGACGCGCCGCACAGGCGATGGCCTGCGATGGCTGCAGACGGGATCGGTGCAGGCGTACGGTTCGGTCGGGCTCGCCGGCGTCGTCATCGCATCGGTCGTGATGCTCGTGGTGCTGGAGAGGTAGGGGGACGCTGGACGGCCTGCTGATCTTCACGGTGTTCTTCCCGGCGGTCGCCGCCGCGGTGATCCTGCTGACGGTGCCGCGCGAGAGCATCGACGAGGCGAAGTGGCTCGCGCTGCTGGCGACGGGCGCGGTCTTCGTCGCGTCGTGCGTGCTCGTGATCAACTTCGACCGGGGCGCCGGCGTCACCGGGACGCCCTTCCAGTACGTGACGAACGTGCACTGGATCGACGCGCACACGGCTGGGTTCGACGCGCGCTTCCACATGGGCGTCGATGGCCTCGGCATCACGATGGTCTTCCTGACGACGTTCCTCTTCGTCGTCGCGACGCTCGTTTCCTTTAGCGTGAAGCTTCGGACGAAGGAGTACTTCATCCTCATGCTCGTGCTCGAGACGGCGGCGCTCGGGGTCTTCTCGTCGCTCGACCTGATCCTGTTCTTCCTGTTCTGGGAACTCGAGCTGCTGCCGATGTACCTCCTCATCTCCGTCTGGGGGACGGGACGCAAAGAGTACTCGGCGATGAAGTTTCTTCTGTATACCGTCTCCGGCTCCGCCTTCATGCTCGTGGGCTTTCTCGTGCTGGCGTTCAGCGCCGGCCCAGTGCACACGTTCGATATGGTGACGCTGCAGCAATCTGCGATCGGGAGCTCGGTCCTGCCGCTGTGGGTGATCTTCGGGTTCATCTTCCTGGCGTTCGCGGTGAAGCTGCCGGTGGTGCCGTTCCACACCTGGTTGCCCGACGCGCACACCGACGCGCCGACCGCTGTCTCCGTGATCCTGGCGGGCGTGCTGCTGAAGATGGGCGGGTACGGCATGCTGCGGCTGGTCTGGCTGATGCCGCACACGGCGCACGACTACAGCGTCTACCTCGCGTCGTTCGCCGCGGCGAGCGTGCTCTACGGCGCGATCCTCACGCTTCGGCAGAAGGACCTGAAGCGCCTCATCGCCTACTCCAGCGTGAGCCATATGGGGTACGTGCTGCTCGGCATCGCGGCGCTGGGAACCGTGAGCATGAACGGCGCCGCGCTGCAGATGTTCACCCATGGCACGATCACCGGCCTGCTGTTCGTGATGGTGGGCATCATCTACGAGCGGACGCACACCCGGAATCTCGACGAACTCGGCGGCCTCGCGCACACGATGCCGCTCGCGGCGACGGTGATGATGATCGGCGGACTTGCGGCGCTCGGGCTGCCTTCGCTGTCGGGGTTCGTCTCCGAGCTCATGGTATTCCTGGGCAGCTTCGACAGGTTCACCGCGCCGACGATCATCGCCGTGTTCGGCATCCTGCTCTCCGCTGGCTACATCCTGTGGATGATGCAACGCGTGTTCTTCGGACCGGCGCTCCCGCGCTGGGCGCACTTGCCGGACGCGAACTTCTGGTGGGAGCGTGTGCCGATGGGTGCGCTCGTGATCTCGATCCTGGCGGTCGGCATCAGGCCATCGATCGTGACCAGCGTGCTCGACGGGGGCATCATCAACATCGTGAAAGTGCTGTAGGCAGGGGATGCGCGCGTGACCAGCGTTGACCGCTTCGGACCGGAACTCGTCGTCATGGTGACGGCGGGCCTGGTGCTGCTCGCCGACATGGTAACGCCGAGGCGCTACAAGCTGTGGCTCGCGGCGCTCGCGGTGCTCGGGCTGGCGGCCGCCGGGCTCTGGCTGGGCGTGCTGATGCTCCGCGACCGCGAGAGCGCGTTCTTCTATGACTCGATGGTGCTGGACAACTTCAGCATCTTCTTCACGTTCCTGTTCCTGGCCGTCTCGGGCGCGGTGATCGTCGCCTCGCTCGATTACATGGAGCGGTTCAAGAACAACCAGGGCGAATTCTTCGCGCTCATCCTCTCGGCGACGGCGGGGATGATGCTGCTCGCGGGCGCGCGCGACTTGGTGACGATCTTCGTATCGCTCGAGCTGACGTCGGTCTCGCAGTTCATCCTCGCGGGCTTCCTGCGCGACGACAAAGGCAGCGAGGCGGCGCTGAAATACCTGCTGCTCGGCGCTATCGCGTCTGCCGTGATCCTGTACGGGATGGCGTTCCTGTTTGGCATCTCCGGCACCACGCGCCTCGTGACCACCGACGGCTCGCCGAGCATCGCCGCGACGATCGCGTCCGGGGACGCGGGGATCCGCTCGGCGCTGATCTTCAGCATGGTCTTCCTGGGCGCCGGGTTCGCGTTCAAGATGTCAGTCGTGCCGTTCCAGATGTGGACGCCCGACGTCTATCAGGGGGCGCCGACGCCGGTCGCGGCGTTCCTCTCGGTCGGCAGCAAGGCGGCGGCGTTCGCCGTCGTGCTGCGCATCTTCTACGAGGGCTTCGGTCCGAACAGCTTCGTCGGCAACGACTGGAAGGAGCTGTTCGCGATCCTCGCCGCCGTCTCGATGTCCGTCGGCAACGTGATGGCGCTGCGCCAGACGAACATCCGCCGCATGCTCGGCTACAGCTCGGTCGCGCAGGCGGGCAACTTCCTCGTCGGCGTCGCCGCGATCTCCGCGATGACGAACGGGCACACGAGCCTGGGCGCGAGCGGGGTGGTATTCTTCCTCGCCACGTACGCGTTCACGAACCTCGGCGCATTCATCGCCGTACTCGCCATCTCGAACCGCACAGGCTCGGACGAGATCGCGGATTACGCCGGGATGGGGCGGCGCGCGCCGATCCCGGCCGCCGTGCTGCTGTTCTGTTTGCTGTCGCTCACCGGCCTGCCGCCGACGGCGGGGTTCATCGCGAAGGTGTACATCTTCAACGCCGGGGTGCAGGCCGATCTCGTCTGGCTGGTCATCGTGGCGGTGCTGAACACGGCGGTGTCTGCGTTCTACTACCTCGGCGTGGTGCGGCAGATGTACCTGTCGTCGGCCGAGGACCTGCCGGCGCTCGTGCGCGCGCCGTTCGCGACGGAGGGACTGCTCGTCATCGCGGCGATGGGTGTGCTGACGTTCGGCATCTACCCCATCCCGCTGATCGAGGCTGCGCAGCGCGCTGTGAGCTCGTTCGGGTAATCGGCGGGTGGTCGTCGCGCTGTCATTCTGAGCGCCAGCGAAGAATCTCTCCGTGAGCCTTAGTCGCTCGTCCCTTCAGATAAGGTAGGGATCCCTTCGCTTCGCTCAGGATGACAGGGTGCGGTTCGCGCCGCGTCCGCGATCAATTGTCGGCAAGTGTGCGATGGCAGGAGTTCAGCACCTCGGGGTGCTGGGGCGTCACTGAGCACATGAGCAACCGCGTGTCGACGATGATGTGGTCGTGGCCGGTCGGCGCGTAGTCGACCCAGAACTGGTCGAGGTCGCCGGGCGCGGGGCCGAACAGCCGCTTGCCGTCGATCGTGAACTTCGAGCCGCCGCAGCCGTCGCTGAAGATGCCGTGGTACACGGTGCCTTCGTTGTCGGTCGCTGTCTGATCCGGATGCCAGCGCACCTCGCAGCCGTTCTCCAGTCCGAAGAAGCCGGGCACCACGCTGTAGAACGCGTGGATGGTCGCGCTGCCGTCCCCATTGCCGGCCTTCACGATGTAGAGGTGGTCCTTCTCGATGAACACGGGCCGGTCCACCGCGAAGTCGCTGGACGCGCCGACGTCGATGCGCCTACCCGGCTCCGTCCGGTCCGGGCGCGTCAGCACGATGACGAGCGCGGCGATGCTGATGCCGAGCGCGGCGACCGCTATGACGGGAACGGCGTACCGGAGGAAGCGAGCCACGGTATAGATAGTAATGCTATCTAATCATGGCGGCAAGACGCCCGGCTCTCTTCGCTTGCGGCCCGCGCGGCGTAGCGCTTAGCCTTCGCGCATGACCGCAATCATCGAGCGGCGCGCGTCCCCGGACGGCGCGTGGCACGTGCTGACGGCGAAGCCCGACGCGCGGCTCGCGCCGGTCGTGCGGCGCTACTCCGACTGGAGCGACGCGCGATGGGCAGGCGTCGAGCGGCGGCGTCATGGGCCAGCCGTGGACGTGCCGCTGATCGTCGACTTCGGCGGCACGCTCGGCAGCGTCAGCGACGACGGAAGCGTCGCCTACATGCCCGGCTTCGTCGCCGGGCTGCAGCATCGGTACGCCGTGACAGAGGCGAACGGGCCGACGGCGGGCATCCAGGTCGACCTGACGCCGATCGGCGCCCACTTGCTGCTCCACGTGCCGATGCACGAGGTGACCGACCGCACGCTCTCGCTCGAGGACGCGATGGGCGAAGACGGCCGGCGGCTCGTCGAGCAGTTGCGCGCC
>DASUKS010000271.1:0-2723 GCA_036278595.1 Dehalococcoidia bacterium | reverse complement strand
TGATCAGCGATGCGGTCGGCATCACCGCATCCGCGTCGTGGGCGATCGAAGTGCGCGAACCGAGGTCGAACAGCGCCCACGCGCACGTACCGCTGTACTCGCGGCTCGCCCTCGAGAGGCGATGTTCGAGGTCCCCGAGATCTGCGCTCATTTGACGACTCCCGCCTCGAGCTCCGCCTCCGTGTACTCGACCTGCTCGTCCTTCAGGTCGGGGTCGTAGGGCGGATCGGGGTAGTTCACAAGCCACGCCTCTTCGTCGCCGATGTTCTCGAGCCCGGTCGCCACGTTCGGCGGGATGAAGAGGCGCTGCGGCTTCGCGGCGTCGAGCAGATGCTCCTGCCGTTTGCCACCGACGTAGAGGATGATCTTCATGCGACCGCGCACGCAGACGTAGCGCGCCGCGCGCACGCGATGGAGGTGGTATCCCTTGAACGCGCCGGGGCTCGCCGCCGTCAGGTACGCGGTGGTCTTCGCCCCGTCCTTGTACAGCTCGATGAGCCAGCCGTTCTCATCGCCCGCGTGATCGAACGTCGTGACCTTCTTCGCGTCCTCGATGCGGACCGATTCCACGCGTCCCTCCGTACGGCGGTGAAGTTACGAGCGCGACGCGATCGAGACCGGCGCGGCGCCGTGCGAGACGAGGTTCGTCGTCGCACCGGGGAACATCGCGCGGACTGGCTTCAGAATGATGTTCGTCTCGGCGCGTACGATGCCGGGGATCGCGGCGAGCGTCTTCGTCATGAAGTCAGTCAGCTCGTCGTTGCTCGGGAAGAAGGCCAGCGCGATGATGTCCGCGTTGCCCGTCGTGTACCCTACGTAGACGACCGCATCGACCGCCGCGATCGCCTCGGCGATGTCAGTGATGTGCGCGAGCTGGCCCGAGATGCTGATGACGACCGCAGTGTTCAGCCCGAGCTTCGCGGGGTTGGTGACGCCGACGATGCGCAGCACGTCATCGCGGATCAGCCGCTCGATGCGGTTGCGTACGGTACCCTCGGAGACGCCGACGGCCTCCGCGATCTCGCGGTTGGTCGCACGGCCGTTCTCTTCGAGAATGCTGATAATGTGCTGATCGATGGCGTCCGGCTTCTGAAACGGCAATGCTGGCGCCCTTTCGCTGAGCAGAGGATGACGCAGGTAAACACGCATCCGCGGCAGTGTCAAGCGAGCCGCGGCGCCCCGCTGCGGCGCCGCCCCGGGCAGCCGTGCGCCGGCGGGCGCGCCTCCCCGGGTTCGCGAGCGGCTGCCGTTGGCTGAGCACGCCGCCGTGTGGCGGCGGGTCATGGAGCAGCGGATCTCGCGCAGGCGCGCGCTCGCCGGCCTCGCGGTGAGCGCCGGCGGCGCCATGCTGGCGGCCGCCTGCGGACGATCGGGATCGGGTGCGCCGGCGGCGGCGACGCCGCATACCGGCGGCACACTGCGCGTCGCGACGGCGCTGCCGGTCGAGTACGGGCTCGACCCGCACGTCGAGCGGGGGGCGGGGCTCGCGATCTTCCCGCGCGTCTACGGCTACACGCATCACGTCGACTTCGAGAACGACGACGCGATCGTGCTCGACCAGGCCGCGAGCGTGGAGCAGCCCGACGCGCTTACGACGCTGATCCGGCTGCGGCCCGGCGTGCGCTTTCAGGACATCGCACCCGTGTCGGGCCGGGCCGTGACGGCGCACGACGTCGTCGCGTCGGTGCTGCGCTATCGCGACCACCAGCTCGTGACCGATAAGCTATGGCACACGAGCGTGCTCGACCGCATCGAAGCCGCAGACGACACGACGGTGCGCGTGTTGACGCGCCGGCCTTACGTGTATTCGCTCCAGCAGCTCGGCGACGTCAGCGCCGGCGCGATCATCCCGCGTGAGCTCGTCGATGCGAACGCCGACCTGCGCATGTCCGGCGTCGGCAGCGGTCCGTTCTCGATCGACCACGCCGATCCCGACGCGCGCGTCTGGCGCCTGGCGCGCAACGGCGCGTACTTCCGCGCACCGCTCCCGTACCTCGATGGCATGGAGTGGCGGGTGTACGACGACGACGACGCGAAGCTCGCCGCGTTCGCGACCGGCAAGGCCGACCAGGTAGACAACCGCGACAGGCCGGAGTCGATCACCACCGGCGCCGGCGCGGCGCACGCGGTCATTGACGCGCACCCGAGCCTGGCGTGGCTGTCGCTCGGGCTACGGATCGACCACCCGCCATTCAACGACGCGCGCTTCCGCCACGCGCTCGACGTCGCGATCGACCGCGACGCGCTCATCCGCGGCCTCGCGCCGGACGACGGCATGGTGCTCGGGCCGGTCAATCAGCACCTCGCGCGCGGGTTCTGGTCACTGCCGGAGTCAGAGGTGAGGGCAGCGTTCGCTGTGCCGGGGAGCGGCGAGGTGATCCGCACCGATGCCGCGAGGCAGCTGCTAAGCGCGGCGGGCGCCGGCTCCGCCTCGTTCACCATCCAGACTGTCAACACGCCGCGGATGATCGACGTGGCGAGCGCGATCCGGCAGCAGCTGCTTGCCGTCGGGCTCGATGTGCGCATCGATGAACTTGACGAAGTCACGTGGTTCGCGAACTTCCGCAAGGGCGCGTTCGAGGCCACGGTCATCAGCCACGCGCCGTACGAGACGCCCGACATGCCGTCGCGGCTCTACCATTCGTCCGGCGTCGACGGCACGGCCAACCAGTTCGGCCTTCACGACTCGAACATCGATATGCTCATCGAACGGTCGTGGGGCG
>DASUKS010000270.1:0-6187 GCA_036278595.1 Dehalococcoidia bacterium | reverse complement strand
GGTGATCTGGCCTTCGTGGAGCCTGAACGCGCGCCGCACCGACTCCAGCGAGTTGTAGGAGCCGGTGATGATCCGGTCGAGGCGCCGGGCGACGACCTCCTGCATGAAGAACGGGTAGAACATCGCCCGCCGGATCTTCATGCGCGTCCCGCGCGCCTGCTGGATCTGGTTCATCCGGTCGATCGAGAGGGGGTGATGGATGTTCGCGACGACCGGCATGCCGGAGGCGTGGATCATCAGTGAGCCGTAGCCCAGCGACTGCACGTCGTGGACAACGTCGAACTGGTGCAGCGGCTGCAGCGCGCGCCATCGCATGTACGCGCGCCAGCTAAAGGCGGACATAACCGAGAACTGCCCGATGCGGCTCGTCGCCAGCTCGTAGAAGTTGAGCGGCTGGAAGAAGCTCGAAGCCGACCGCCCGTAGAACCACATCCGCTGCGTCTCGAGCAGCCGGTACACGCTGTACGACGGCACGCGATGCACGACCACGCGCGGATCCGTATCGGGCCACGGCGGCCCGACGATGAGGTGCACCTCGTGTCCGAGGTCGCACAGCTCGCGCGTCACCTGCGCCGTATATACGCCCTGCCCGCCCGAGTACATGTTCCCCTGGTGCAGGAGGAAGAGGACCTTCATTGCTGGTCGCCCCTTCGGTGTGCCAGCCCGGCCGGTCGCTCGTGGCGCAGTCCGATGCGAGGTTGGAGGTTAGAGGTTAGAGGTTGGGGCGCGCCGACTCGACGACCCGCGCCGCCTTCCTGGAATCGCATACCGGATTCTACGCGGCGCCGCTTTCGTACACGAGAAGCACCACTTATCGGGCGGCCGGGGGCCATGCGACCATGCCCGGCGAGCCTCCGATGGAAGATTCCAACATCTAACTTCGCACATGGCCCCCGATGGCGACCCAGAGCGGCCCTCTCGCTCCCCGCTCCTCCTCCCTCACTCCTCCCGATTGCCCGCCGCGCTGAGCGGTTGCTAAACTGCCACCCCAGAAGGGGTTCCGAGCCGGCCCCTTCTGCGGAGCACTCCACTTTAGGGCAGGAGGTTGCGTGCTCCCATCGCTCCACGAGGCCTGCGGCGTCTTCGGCGTCTACGCGCCCGAGGAAGACGTCGCAAGGATCACGTTCTTCGGCCTGTATGCGCTGCAGCATCGGGGCCAGGAGAGCGCGGGGATCGCCACATCCAACTTGCGCACCATCTATCTCAAGACCGGCATGGGGCTCGTCTCGCAGGTGTTCGATGAAGACGACCTGAGCTACCTGCCCGGCCGCTTCGCTATCGGCCACACCCGCTACTCGACCACCGGCTCCAGCTCCGCGAGCAACGCGCAGCCGTTCCGCGTGAGCGGCCCGAACGGCGAGCTGGCGTTGGGCCACAACGGCAACATCGTGAACGCCGCCGAGATGCGCGAAGAGCTCGAGCAGGCGGGCGTGGCGTTCACGACCGGCAGCGACTCCGAGGTCATCGCCGAGATGCTGGTGAACGCCCCCGGCCTCGACTGGAAGGAGCGCTGGGCGCACGTCATGCGCAAGCTCAACGGCGCCTACTCCCTCGCCGTTATCACGCCCGACGCGATGATGATGGCCCGCGACCCGATGGGGAACCGGCCGCTGTGCCTGGGCAAGCTCGACGGCGGCTGGGTCGCCGCGTCCGAGAGCTGCGCGTTCGACCACCTCGGCGCGACGTTCATTCGCGAGATCGAGCCCGGCGAGGTGATCTACGTCGACGCCGAAGGGCTGCAGAGCTTCAAGCCGCTCGAAGAGCAGCGCCGGGCGTTCTGCGTGTTCGAGTACATCTACTTCGCGCGGCCGGACAGCATCCTCGACGGCAAGCTCGTGTATCCCCTTCGCATGAACCTGGGTCGCGAGCTGGCGAAGGAGTTCCCGCCGCCCGCCGGTGCGGACATCGTGATCGGTGTGCCGGACTCGGCGACCGCCGCGGCGATCGGCTACTCGCAGGCGTCGGGTATCCCGTTCGTCGAAGGTCTCGTGAAGAACCGCTACGTCGGGCGGACGTTCATCCAGCCGGACCAGCGCCTGCGCGAGGTCGGCGTCCATCTCAAGTTCAACCCGCTGCGCGAGTTGCTGCAGGACCGCAGCGTCGTGCTGGTCGATGACAGCATCGTGCGCGGAACGACGACGTCGCGCGTGGTGCAGATGCTGCGCAAGGCCGGCGCGCGCGAGGTGCACATGCGCATCACGGCGCCGCCGATCACGCATCCGTGCTTCTACGGCATCGATATGGGGACGCGCTGGGAGCTGATCGCGTCGCAGAAGAGCATCGGCGAGATCTGCGGCCACATCGGCGCCGACTCGCTCGGCTACCTGAGCACCGACGGGCTGGTGAACGCCGTGCAGGCGACGCGCGACACACTGTGTGTGGCCTGCTTCACGGGCGAGTACCCGCGTCCGGTTCCGCTGCAGATGGATAAGCTGGCGATGGAAGCCGACCACGGCGCGCTCGATCGCCATGAGACTGAATACGTCCTGCCGCTTCGGCGGGTGTAGGGCGGGCCGTCCGCTCGCGTTAGCGCCGCCGTCGGGTAAGATCCCGCCGTCCCGGCTCGACGCTGGCTCGCCGGTCGTTCGGAGGTTGAGTTCCACGTGACGTCTGCCTATGGCCGCGCCGGTGTCCGCACGGGCGAGGAGCTCGTCGAGCTTCCGCACATGCTCGATGTCCTGCGCTCGACGTTCGGCCTGCGTCCTGCGGGCGGCGGCGCGCCGCTGCTGGACTTCGGCCACTACGCCAACGTGCTCGACCTCGGCAACAACTCCGGGCTCGCAATCTCGACCGACGGCGTCGGCACGAAGATGCTCGTCGCTGAGCACGTCGGCAAGTACGACACGATCGGCATCGATTGCGTAGCGATGAACGCCAACGACATCGTCTGTGTCGGCGCGGAGCCGATCGCGATGACCGACTACATCGCCACCGACCGCGACGATCCGGAGCTGCTGGCCCAGGTCGCCGAAGGCCTCCGCCGCGGCGCCGAGCTTGCCGGCATCACGATCCCCGGCGGCGAGATCGCCCAGGTGCGGGAGATGGTCAACGGCATCGACCTCGTCGGCACCTGCGTCGGCCTCGTGCCGGTGGACCGCGTACTCACCGGCGATGCCCTGCGGCCCGGCGACGCGATCGTCGGATTTGCGAGCTCCGGCATCCACAGCAACGGCCTCACGCTGGCGCGCGAGGTGCTCATCGGCGAGCACACCGCCCGCTATGGCAAGCACGTGGCGGAGCTCGGCCGCACGCTCGGCGAGGAACTGCTCGAGCCGACGACGATCTACGTCCGCATGGCGCTCCGCCTGCTGCGCGAGACGGAGGTGCACGCGCTCGCGCATATCACCGGCGACGGCTTTCTCAACCTGCGCCGCTTCCCGCCGCCGGTCGGCTTCCGCATCGAATCGCTGCCGCCGCCGCCGCCGGTCTTCGACCTCATCGCGAAGGAGGGCAAGGTGCCGCCGGCCGAGATGCACCTCGTCTACAACATGGGCATCGGCTTCTGCGCCGTCATGCCCGAAGCCGCGGTGCATGCCGCGCTCGCCATCGCGCTCGAATCCGGCATTGCGGCCTGGCGCATCGGCACGTGCACGGATGACGCTGACCGCGGGGTGGAGATCGTGCCGGCCGGCCTCAAGTCCGTCGGAGGCCACTTTGAGCCTGCGTAGCCACGGAAGGATCTGCTGATGCCGCTGCGTGCCATTCTGGCGCCGTACGACAAGTCCGGGCTGGTCGACCTCGCCCGCGGGCTCGTCGCGCTCGACGTCGAGCTCTACGCCACCGGCAACACCGCGCGCGTCCTGCGCGACGCCGATGTGCCCGTCCGCGCCGTGAGCGACCTCACCGGCTTCCCGGAGATCCTCGATGGCCGCGTGAAGACCCTGCATCCCGGCGTGCACTCGGGGATCCTCGCCCGGCGCGACAAGCCGGAGCACATGGCCGAGCTCGAGAAGCACGGCCTCTCGACGATTGACATCATCGTCGGCGGCCTCTACCCGTTCCAGCAGACGGTCGCGCGCCCGGACGTCACGCTCGAGGACGCGATCGAGAACATCGATATCGGCGGCCCGACCATGCTCCGCGCCGCGGCGAAGAACTTCCAGTACGTGCTGCCGGTCGTCGATCCGGCCGACTACAACGACCTCCTCGACGCGCTGCGCACCGGCTCGCTGCCGCTTGAGTGGCGCCGCAAGCTCGCAGTCAAGACGTTCCAGCACGTGGCCTCGTACGACACCGCGATCGCCTCGTGGCTGCGCGGCTTCGAAGAGCCGTTCCCGGACACGATGACGCTCTCCCTCGCGAAGAAGAGCGAGCTGCGATACGGCGAGAACCCGCACCAGCTCGGCGCGCTGTACCGCCTGCTCGACCCGAACGTGCTCGAGCCCGAAGGTGTGGTGAACGCCGCCGTCCTGCATGGCAAGGCGCTTTCCTACGTGAACATCCTCGATGCCGATGCCGCGTGGGCGGCCGCCTGCGACTTCGAGGAGCCGACCGTCGTCATCGTCAAGCACATGACGCCGTGCGGCATCGCCAGCCGCGACGACCTCGCCGAAGCCTTCGCGCTCGCCTTCGCCGCCGACCCGATCTCGGCGTTTGGCGGGATCATCGCCATCAACCGGCCGGTCGATGACGCGCTGGCCGCCGCCATTCGCGGCACGAAGCACCCGACCAGCGGCCAGCGGCTGTTCGTCGAGATCATCGTCGCGCCCGGCTTCACCGAGGGCGCGCTCGAGACGCTGCGGAAGTCGCGCGACGTGCGCATCCTCGAGGCGCCGCCGGTCAGGATGCGGGAGCGGCGGATGGAGTACCGGGGCGTCGTCGGGGGCATGCTGGTCGAGGAATCCGACCGGATGGCCGAGGATCCGCCCGAAATGAGGGTACTCTCGGCCCGGCAGCCGACCGAACAAGAAGTATCGGACATGCGATACGCCTGGCGCTGCGTGAAGCATGTGAAGTCGAACGCCGTTGTTGTAGTACGGGAGAAGGCGATGATCGGCATGGGCGCCGGCCAGCCGAACCGGGTGATGAGCGCCCGCCTGGCCGTCCAGGCGGCCGGCGAGCAGGCGCGCGGCGCCGTCTCGGCCTCGGACGCGCTCATCCCCTTCCCTGATACAGTGGAGGTCTGCGCGGAGGCCGGCATCACGGCCATCATCCAGACCGGCGGTTCCATCCGCGACGACGATTCCGTCGCCGTCTGCGACGCGCACGGCATGGCGATGGTCGCGACGGGCGTCCGTCATTTCAGGCACTAACCGGCAGGGGAGATACGCCGTCTAGAGGGGCATATGGCTATCCAGTACGACGAAGTCAGCATCGTGGACATCGAAGAGACGATCGAGGAACTCGGGCACGAGGACCGGTCGCGCTTCGACCGCATCTTCCACGTCAGCAGCACGCAGGGCCGTATCGTCCCGCCGGACGAGATGATCCCGTGGATCGAGAAGCAGTTCGGGGGCGTCGCGCCGACGCTCGACCAGCGCATCATCAAGGTCACGAACGTCGTCACCCTCGAGGGCGTGCTGTTCAACTGGCTCCGCTCCAGCCGGCCGATGTGGCGGCATGAGATCAACCTCGATGAGGAGCTGGACCACATCGGCGCCGACCCGCTGAATGACCCGTACACCGGCACACCGGAGGACGTCTTCGGCCGCGTGAAGGGCGACTTCTGTGTCACGGCGAGCAACATCGCGAAGTTCGACGGCTTCCACGGCCTCGTCGTCTTCGACGAGCGCCACCCGCTGCACTTCACGCGCGAGCAGATCCACGACTACATCGACACCGGCGGCCGCTGGGGCGACCTGGCGCACGCGACGGACCCGGACGCCAAGTACTACATGTTCCTCTGGAACTGCCTCTGGCGCGCGGGCGCGTCGCTGCTGCACGGCCACGCGCAGGTGATCATGGGGCGCGACATGCACTACGCGGCCGTCGAGTACCTGCGCCGCTGCGCCTCCGTCTACCAGGCACACAACCGGAGCAACTACTTCGACGACCTGTTCCTGGCGCACCAGTCGCTCGGCCTTGGGTTCGAGAAGGAAGGCACGAAGGTCATCGCGAACCTCGCCCCGAAGAAGGAGAACGAGGTCCTGCTCCTGGCGCCGGACGTCACGACGTCGCTAAAGGACCGCATCTACGAGACGCTCGCCTGCTTCCGCGACCAGGTCGGCGTCAGCTCGTTCAACATGGT
>DASUKS010000269.1:0-13015 GCA_036278595.1 Dehalococcoidia bacterium | reverse complement strand
GTTTTACTATGCCGGCGACAACCGGTCGGACTTCGATCCCGATGGTTCGTTCAGGACTCGACAGACGGTGATCGTTGTCCCGGAGGAGGCATCAAGCGCGAGCGGGATCGCCTCGGGGACCGCCCCGATGGAGGAGACGGGCACGACTCGGCAATACGCGTCGGATGCCCTCGACGACCACAGCTTGAACGCAAGCGATGACGATGGTGTCCTCCAAGACTGTCACCTCGAGAACGACGTCGGGCATGCCAGTACATCTGACATGCATATCGCGGTCACTCGGACCAGTCCTCATTCTGTGAGCGCGCATATCTACGGCAACGCATCGAACCCACTCATCCCTGACATCGTCGGTTGGGTGCGCCAGATATTCGCGATTACCTGGGACTACACGATCAACCTCGACACGTCAACGCAGGTCACGAAGTGGTCCATCATCGAGGGCTGCCATGACTACTTCCCCGCATTTCAAGTGTACGTCAATGGACAGCTAATCGACGGATACTCTCCCGGACCCGGGCCTTGGCCTGACTTCAACCCAGCGGCGTTCGGTCTACCCAACCTCGGCCGCTTTAACCAGGAGTGCGTGACGAAGCGGGGCACGTTGTCGTAGATATATGTCCATCCCCGGATCGGTCAGTTGGTGACCCGCGGCAGCACCTTCGTCTGGAACAGCTCGAGCGAGCGCAGGATCATCGGGTGGGGGACGAGGCCGTTGTAGGTCCAGTCGAAGAGCCAGCGCACGGGCGTGTCCGCGAGCAGGCGCTCGAGCGAGCGCGTGACGGTATCGATGCTGCCGACGAGCAGCATGCCGCGCTCGACCATCTCCTGCGGCGACGGCGCGACGCCGGTCGCCGGGTCACGCAGGGGCTCGCCGAAATGGAACGGCGCGAACCAGGCGGCGCCGCAGAACGCCGCGCCGTGCGCCCACGCCTCCATCGCCTGGTCGTCGGTGTCGGCGACGATGACGTCGCGCAGGATGCCGAGCCCTTCGCCCGCCGCGAGATCGCGTCCGTGTGCCGCCGCTTCCTCGCGGTACACGTCGTACAGGCGGTTCTGCAGCGCCAGGTGCATCGGCGGCAGGATCGCGGTGACGCCCTCGCGCGCGCACCAGCGGATCGTGTTCTCGCTCGAAGCGAAGGGCTGGAAGATCGGCGGGTACGGCTTCTGCAGCGGCTTCGGCACGACGCCGAGCTGGCGCACGACGCCGCCCTCGACGCCGGCGCCCCAGAGGCGCGTCGCCTCGATATCCCACGGCGTGCCTTCGACCGGCACCTGCCAGTACTTGCCTCGGTACTCGACCATGTCCTGCGTCCAGCACTCCTTGATGATGCGGAAGTGCTCCTCGAACGCCGCACGGTTCGCCGCGTCGATGGCATCGTGCTCGCCCGGCGTGGCGCCGTGGATACCGTGCAGCTGCTGCGCGAGGGTGTCCACCCAGCGCCGCTGGTAGCCGCGCGCGAAGCCGGCGTTGGCGCGGCCACCACTCATGTGGTCGAGCATCGCGATGTCTTCCGCGACGCGCACGGGGTTCTGCGCCGGCAGGACGATGCCGAGCTGGCCGACGCGGATGCGCTTGGTGTTCATGGCGACGAAGAGGTCGAGCAGGACGGGGTTGTTCGAGATCTCGAAGCCTTCGACATGGAAGTGGTGTTCAGTGAAGGAGATCGAGTCGTAGCCAAGGCCGTCGGCGGCCTGCGCCTGCTCCTTCAGCTCCGCGAGCATCTGCTGGTAGAGGTCGCCGCGCAGGCCGGCCATGCCGCGCTCGATCTCCTCACGCGACCCGATCGACGGCAGGTAGAACACGCTGGTCTGCATCGGTTCGATCTTCCAACTCTCGGATCCGGCATCCCGACGGATCACCATTGTTTCACGTGCGGGCGTCGCGGGCACGTGCTGCGGCTGCCCGTCGCCCCGCTTGCTCGCCGCCTACAATGGAGCCGTGACCAGCGCGCGGCTTCGAACTCACGGGACCGGCGTCATCGCCACGGTGGCGGCGACGGCGCTGCTCACTTCCGTTTTGGCGCCCGTCCAGCATCGCGTCGGGCTCCTCAACGAGGGGCTGCTGTTGCTCCTGCTGACCCTCGCTATCTCCGCGGTCTGGGGGTGGCAGGTGGGGCTGTTCGCGGCGGTCGTTACGAACCTCGCGCTGAACTTTTTCTTCGTGGCGCCGCTGCATCGGCTCACTGTGCAGGACGCATCCAACGTCGTTGCGCTCGTCGTGTTCCTGATCGTGTCCGTGATTGGCGGGTCACTGCTGTCGAGCGCGCGGGCCGCCGCGGCGGAGGCGCATCGTAGCGCGGCCGAAACTACCGTTTTGCTCGATCTGGCGCGTGCGATGGTCGGGCAGAGAGAGCCGCACGACGCACTGGCCTCGCTTTGCCGCGAAGTCGTGCGTGCGTTGAACGCACCCGGCGCGGCGGTGTTGAGCGGCGCCGGGACGCAATGGCACGTGCACGCGTCGGCGGGAGCGCCGGACGCGGCGCGTGCGCCCGACAGCAACGAGCGCGCCATTGCCGAGCAGGCGCTCGGGTCGCGCGCGGTTGCGCGGCTCGGGCATACGGGGCTGAGCACGACGCGCAGGCCGCGCATTGTGCGGCCCGCCGGCACGCAGAGGATTGACGAGCTGGCGGCGGGTGCCGCGTTCGTGCCGCTGCGGATCGGCGACCGTACTCTGGGCGTGCTGCGCGTCGACGGGCCGATCGGCGAGTCGGCCTTTCGCGATCGTCCCGACCGCCTGCTTGCTGCCTTCGCGAGCGAGGCCGCGCAGGGCGTGCAGCGCGCCGAGCTGGCGCAGGCGGCGGCGCACGCGGAAGCGCTGATGCAGGCGGACGAGATGAAGACTGCGCTCATGACCTCGATCTCGCACGACCTGAAGACGCCGCTCGCCGGTATCAAGACATCCGTTTCCAGCCTCCTCGACGGCGCCGTCAACTGGTCGGAGAACGACCGCCGCGCGTTCCTCGAGACGATCGACTCACAGGCGGACAGGCTGAACCGCGTGATTAGCGATATCCTCGACCTCAACCGCATCGAGTCGGGGGTGATCACACCGAACAGGCAGCCCGTCGATGCGCACTCGTTGCTCGTGGAGGCGCGCGCCCGCACGGCGCTTGTTACGTCCGGACGGGAGGTGACGGTGGAGGCCGAGCCGTTCCCACTGCTCGCCGACGAGTCGCTGATGCTGCAGGCGCTGGTGAACCTGGTAGAGAACGCGGCGAAGTACTCTACGCCGGGTGGCGCTATCCACCTCCGCGCGGAACGGGACGATGGGAAGATACGGCTGAGCGTGGAGGACGAGGGGCCAGGCATCGCGGCGGAAGACCTGCCGCACGTCTTCGACCGCTTCTATCGCGCCGCGGAGCAGAGCCGGCGGGTGAAGGGTAGCGGTCTGGGGCTGGCGATCGTCAAGGGATTCGTGGCCCTGTCGGGTGGCAGCGTGCACGTGGAGAGCGAGACCGGAGCCACGCGTTTCGTCATCACGCTGCTCGTCGCCGCCCACACGATGACGCCTGCATGAGCGCCCGCGTGCTGGTGGTGGACGATGAGCCACAGCTGCGGCGGGCGGTGCGGCGCGCGCTCGAAGGACATGGATACAGCGTGCGAGAGGCCGAGGACGGCACGTCGGCGCTCTCGGAGATCGCGGCGTTTCGGCCCGACTTGATCCTGCTGGACCTGATGCTCCCCGATATGAGCGGCGTCGACGTCTGTCGCGAGTTGCGTCGCACGCGCGAGACGCCAGTGATCCTGCTGTCGGTGATCGGCGACGAGCCGTCGAAGGTCGCCGCGCTCGATGAGGGCGCGGACGACTACCTGACGAAACCGTTCGGCAGCCAGGAGCTCCTCGCGCGCATCCGCGTCGCGTTGCGGCACGCCGCGCGCTCGCGTAACGAGGCGGTGATCAGCGCGGGGGGCCTGACGCTCGACCTCGCGCGGCGCACGGTGTACGTCGACGGGCGTGAGGTGCACCTGACCCCGACGGAGTACAGCTTGCTGAAGTACCTGGCGCAGAACACCGGGCGCGTGCTCACCCACCCGATGATCCTGCGCGCGGTATGGGGCGAGGAGTACGCGCACGACACGCAGACCCTGCGGACGTATATCAACCAGCTGCGCGCGAAGCTCGGCGATGACGCGGCTGCACCGCGCTTCATTCGCACCGAGCCGGGCGTCGGCTACCGCTTCGTTGAGTCTGAATCCTGATAACTTCCCGATCCCCGGCGGCCGCGTTCCGCACGCGGTCCTGATGCGCGCGGGCATACGTTGCCGGCATGCGAATCCTGCTCATCGAAGACGAGGCGTCGCTGGCCGACGTCCTGGCGCGCAACCTGCGCGCCCACGGCCATGACACGGTCATCGCCGGATCGGCCGAGGCCGCGCTGGACGCTATCGATGCCGGTGTCCCTGACGCGCTGATCCTCGACATCAACCTGCCCGACCTCACGGGATGGGATGTGCTGCGGCGGTTAACGCCGGCCCAGCGCGGAACGGTGCGCGTGATCATCATCTCCGCCGCGCCGGTTTCGCAGAAGCGCATCGAGGAATTCAGCCCGGACGTCACGCTGCAGAAGCCGTTCCCCATAGGTGCGCTCCTGCGCGCGTTGGCGCCCGAAGCGGCGCAGGCAGTTCCCGGCGAGGGGCAGCAGTCATGAGCGACGTCATCTTCGTAGTGGTGAGCCTCTTCCTGTTCGCGCTCGCGTTCGCCGCGATCTGGGCGTTCGAAAAGGTGTGACCGAGATGGAGAACGTCCTTCTTTCGATTGGCGCGAGCGTCGTGATGGTCTACCTGATCATCGCGCTGATCCGGCCTGAGTGGTTCTAGGAGCGCCATGACGATCAGCGGCGTCATCCACATCCTCGTCTACTTCGGCGTCATCCTGCTGCTGACGAAGCCGCTCGGCGCCTACATCGCCGCCGTGTTCGAGGGCAACAGCCGCATGTCCACCCGATTCTTCGCGCCGGTCGAGCGGGTCGTGTACCGCGCGTTCCTCGTCGATCCGATGAAGGAGATGGATTGGAAGCGTTACACGGTCGCGCTGCTGATCTTCAGCACGATCAGCATGTTCGTCGTGTACGCGATGCTGCGCCTCCAGTCGCATCTTCCGCTCAACCCGCAGAATCAGCCGGCCGTGCCCGGCGAGCTATCGTTCAACACCTCCGCAAGTTTCACCTCCAACACGAACTGGCAGTTCTATGGCGGCGAGACGACGCTGAGCTACCTCTCGCAGATGCTCGCGCTGACCGTGCAGAACTTCGTCTCGGCCGCGGTGGGGATCGTCGTCGTGATCGTGCTGATTCGCGCGTTCGCGCGTCGCACGACCACCGAGCTCGGCAACTTTTGGGTGGACCTCACGCGTTGCATTGTCTGGATCCTGCTGCCGCTTTCGGTCGTATTGGCGCTGCTGCTCGTGTCGCAGGGCGTGATCCAGAACTTTCACGGCTACAGGGAGATCACGACGCTCGAGGGCGCGAAGCAGGTGCTTGCGATGGGGCCCGCCGCCTCGCAGATCGCGATCAAGCAGTTGGGTACGAACGGAGGCGGATTCTTCAACGCGAACAGCGCCGTCCCGTTCGAGAACCCGACGCCGGCGTCGAACTTCCTGGAGGCGGTAGCGATCCTGCTGATCCCGGCAGCGCTCACGTACACCTTCGGCAAGATGGTTGGCAACACGAAGCAGGGCTGGGCGATCTTCGCCGCGATGGCGGTCATCGCGATCGTCTTCGCGTTCTTCGCCTACGGCGCCGAGCAGACCGGGAACCCGACGCTCGCCGGCGCTGGTGTCGACCAGTCCTACCAGACCGGCACGCTCGCTTCCTCGGGCGGAAACCTGGAGGGCAAGGAGGTCCGCTTCGGCATAGCGGACTCGGCCATCTGGGCGGACATCACGACCGACGCCTCCAACGGCTCAGTGAACTCGATGCACGACAGCTATACGCCGCTCGGCGGGCTCGTGCCGATGTTCAACACCCAGCTCGGAGAGATCGTCTTCGGCGGCGTCGGCTCGGGGCTCTACGGCATGCTCGTGTTCGCGATCATCGCGGTGTTCGTTGCGGGCCTGATGATCGGCCGTACACCGGAGTACCTGGGCAAGAAGATCGGCCCGAAGGAGATGAAGCTCGCGGGCATCTACTTCCTCGTGACGTCTGCTTTCATGCTGCTCGGCACGGCCATTGCGGTCGAGACATCGCAGGGGCAGGCGGGTGCGTTGAACAGCGGCGCCCACGGCTTCAGCGAAATCCTGTACGCGTTCACGTCGCAGAGCGGCAACAACGGCTCGGCGTTCGCGGGCCTGAGCGGTAATGCCTTCTATGAAAGCAGCGGCGGCATCGCGATGCTGGTCTGCCGCTTCGTCCCGATGGTCGCGATCATGGCGCTCGCCGGCGCGCTGGCGCAGAAGAAGAAGGTGCCGGAGAGCGCCGGCACCGTGCCGACCGATTCGCCGCTGTTTGTCGGGCTCCTGGTCGGCGTGATGATCATCGTCGCGGGACTCACCTTCTTCCCGGCGCTCGCGCTTGGGCCGATCGCGGAGCACTTCCTCGTGCACGCCGGCGTCCTGTCGTAGAGAAGGAACCGAGATGGCAGTACAGCAGCAGGAACCAGCGCAGGCGCCGAACGAGCACCGGTCCGACATCGCGAAGTCGCGCCAGTCGCGCGCGGCAATCTGGAACTGGCCGATTGTCCGCCAGGCGACGATCGACTCGTTCAAGAAGCTCAACCCGCGGCATCTGCTCGGGAACCCGGTGATGCTCGTCGTCGAGATCGGGGCCGCCGTGACGACGTACATGTTCTTCGATGAGATCTTCGGCGCCCGCAGCGAGCCGAAGATCTTCACCGGTCTGGTGTCCGCGTGGCTCTGGTTCACGGTGCTCTTCGCGAACTTTGCGGAGGCGATGGCGGAGGGGCGCGGGAAGGCGCAGGCGAATACGCTCCGCTCGATGAAACGCGAGACCATGGCACAGCGCGAGCGGCCCGACGGCTCGCTGGAGAGCGTCGCGTCGTCGGAGTTGCGCGTCGGCGACGTCGTGCGCGTCGATGCGCCGGACGACATTCCCGGCGACGGCGACGTCATCGACGGCGTTGCGTACGTGAGCGAGGCGGCGATCACCGGCGAGTCCGCGCCGGTGCTCAAGGAGCCGGGCACGGACATCCGCAGTTCGGTGACGGGCGGCACGACGGTGGTGAGCGACTGGCTGCGGATTCGCATCTCGGCGAACCCCGGCGAGAGCTTCCTGGATCGCATGATCGCACTCGTCGAGGGCGCGGCGCGGCAGAAGACGCCGAACGAGGTCGCGTTGAACATCCTGCTGGCCACGTTCACAATTATCTTCCTGCTCGCCGTCGGGACGATCCGGCCGTACGTCGAGTACGTCGGCGGCACCGTGACGACGACGGCGCTGATCGCCCTGCTGGTGTGCCTGATCCCGACGACGATCGGCGGTCTGCTGTCGGCCATCGGGATCGCCGGGATGGACCGGATGGTGCAGCGGAACGTGTTGGCCATGTCCGGAAAGGCGGTCGAGACGGCAGGCGATATCGACACGCTGCTGCTGGACAAGACGGGCACGATCACGTTTGGCAACCGGCTGGCCGCGGAGTTCATCCCGGTCGGCGGGCACACGGAGCGCGATGTCGCGGTGGCGGCGCTGCAATCGTCGCTCGCCGATGAGACGCCGGAGGGCCGTTCGGTGGTGGCTCTCGCGAAGGAGCGCGGCTACGAGGCGGCTGCGCTCTCGCCAGATGCCGAATTGATCCCGTTCAAAGCCGAGACGCGCATGAGCGGCGTGCACCTCGACGGGCACCGCGTGATGAAGGGCGCGGTCGATGCCGTGGCGCGCCTAGCGCACAGCGTGCCGCCGGACCTGGACGCGGTCACCACGCGCATCGCCATGGAGGGCGGTACTCCGCTCGCTGTCGTCGACAACCAGGAAGTGCTCGGGGTCATCTACCTGAAGGACACCGTGAAGCCGGGGATTCGCGAGAAGTTCGAGGAGATGCGCCGCGCCGGTATCCGCACGGTGATGATCACCGGTGACAACAGGCTGACCGCGGCGACGATCGCGGCGGAGGCGGGCGTTGATGACTTCGTGGCGGAGGTCAGGCCCGAGGACAAGATGCAGCTCATCCGCGACGAGCAGGCCGCGGGCCGACTGGTCGCGATGACCGGCGACGGCACGAACGACGCGCCGGCGCTCGCGCAAGCCGATGTCGGCGTCGCGATGAACAGTGGTACGGCGGCGGCGAAAGAGGCCGCGAACATGGTCGACCTCGACTCCGACCCGACGAAGCTGATGGAGGTCGTCGCGGTCGGGAAGCAGATGCTGATGACGCGGGGCGCCCTGACGACGTTCAGCATCTCGAACGATGTCTCGAAGTACTTCGCGATCATCCCCGCGCTGTTCGTCGGCGTCTATCCGCAGCTCGACAAGGTCAACATCATGCGGCTGTCGACGCCCCAGAGCGCGATCCTTTCTGCTGTGATCTTCAACGCGTTGATCATCGTTGCGCTGGTGCCGCTCGCGCTGCGGGGCGTCACGTATCGCGCGGCGACGGCCGCCAATGTGCTTCGCGGCAACCTGCTGATCTACGGCGTCGGCGGGCTCATCGCGCCGTTCATCGGGATTAAGCTGATCGATCTCCTGCTCGTACTGCTGCACCTGAACTAGTGGGACGAGGAGAGAAGGATGCTGGGAAACACGTTCAAGGACCTACGGACGGCGGTGATCGCGTTCGTGCTGTTCAGCGCGCTGCTGGGGCTCGCGTACCCGTACGCGATCACAGGCATCGCGCAGGCGGTGTTCCATCGGGAGGCAAACGGCAGCCTGGTCTCGGTGAATGGGCACACCGTCGGCTCGTCGCTCGTCGGGCAGAACTTCATCTCGCCGGCGTACTTCCACCCGCGCCCGTCGGCCGTGGACTACAACGCGGCGTCGTCCGGCGGGTCGAACCTCGGGCCTTCGAGCGCGGCGCTGGCGACGCGCGTCGCGGGCGACGTGGCGAAGGTGCGGCAGGAGAATAACCTGCCGGTCGGCGCGCGGATCCCCGTGGACGCTGTCACCGCATCGGGCAGCGGGCTCGATCCGCACATCTCACCGGCGTACGCCGAGTTGCAGGTCGCGCGGATCGCGAAGGCGCGCGGCGCCTCCCAGGATGCGGTGCGGTCGCTGGTGAAGCAGAACACGGACGGTTCGCTGATCGGTGTCGCCGGCGAGCCGCGCGTGAACGTGCTCGAGCTGAACATCGCGCTCGACCAGGCGTTCGGGAGGGCGGGGTAGGATGAGCAGCAACGTGTGCCTTGTCGACGACGACCACGCCCGCGCGATGACGCTCGCGATGCGGCTTGCCGCGACGCGCTACCCGGTCACGATCGCCGATACCGCGCTGGGCGTTCTTCGCTCCGCGACGCGTTGCGCCGCGCGGCAGCCGGCGGCGATCGTGTACGCCATGACGGGGCTTGAGAATGTCGTCGAGATGCGCAGCCTGCTGGAGGCGTCGGCTGCGACGCGGTTCGTCCTGCTCGTGCCGGAGTTCCCGCCGAGCGCCGCGCTCGCGCGCATTGTGAACGCGCACGGGGGATTGCTGCTCTGGGCAGAGGAATCGCCGCTTGTCGTGGCCTCGACGCTGGTCGCCATGCTGGCGGCTGCCGGGAGCGTCGCTTGATGAGCGCGGAGCGCGACCCGGACGCCGCGATCGCGCGCGCGCGGCGCGACGAGCGAGAGCAGTCCGGCCGCGGCGCCCTGCGTATCTACCTCGGCGCGTTCGCGGGTGTCGGCAAGACGTACGCGATGCTGAACGAGGCGCAGCGGCGCGTGAGCTACGGCGAGGACGTCGTCGTCGGGTTCGTCGAGACGCACGGTCGCCGGCAGACGGAGATGATGCTGGCCGGTCTCGAGGTGGTCCCGCGGAAGCGCATCGAGTACCGGGGCGTCGCCGTCGAGGAGATGGGCGTCGAGGCGATCCTGCGCCGGCGACCTGCGGTGTGCCTCGTGGACGAGCTGGCGCACACGAACGCCCCCGGCTCCGAGCGCGAGAAGCGCTACGAAGACGTGCAGCTTCTGCTCGAGGGCGGCATCGACGTGGTTTCGACGCTGAACGTGCAGCACCTGGAGGGGCTGAACGACGTCGTCGAAAGGATCACGGGTGTGCGCGTGCGCGAGACGCTGCCGGACAGCGTCATCGACGAGGCCGACGAGGTGATCCTGATCGACATCTCACCCGAAGCGGCGCGGGCGCGCATGGAGCACGGCAACATCTACCCGCCGCAACAGGCGCGAACGGCGCTCGCCGGCTTCTTCCGCCCGGAGAACCTGGCGGCGCTGCGCGAGATGGCGCTCCGCCGCACTGCCCAGGAGGTCGATGAGCAGCTCGACACGTACATGCGCGAGATCGCGCGCCGCAAGACCGACGTCGATGAGCACGTGCTGGTGCTCATCGACGAGCGGCCGTTCTCGCGCACGCTGGTGCGCCGCGGCTGGCGCATCGCGCAGGGGATGCACGCGGACCTGCTGGTGACCTACGCGCGCCGCGAGCTCGGGGAGGCGGCGCAGCGCGAGTTCGCGCGGACGCTGGAGCTGGCGGAGGATCTAAACGCGCGCGTGATCCCGTACGAAGGCGCCGAGTCGGCCGACAGGCTGGCTACGCTGATCGCGGCGGAGGGCGTGAACCACGTGGTGCTGCCGCATCGCCGCAGGGGTGTGCTGCAGCGGCTGGCGAGCCGGTCGCTCGCGGACCAACTGATGCTGTCCGTCCCCGACCTCGACGTGCACCTTGTGGGTGAACGCGAGCGCGCGTAGCGTCCGGTACGCACCGTCGCTGGGGCATCACGCGGCCGGCGGCGCGCCCCAGTAGCCGACAATGCGCGCGATGCGGCCGTCGGGGCCGATCTCGCCGGCGTCGATGCCTTCGATGGCCCGTGAGCCATCGGCGGCGATGAACGCCCACGCGAAGCGGATCTGGTTGTGGTGCTGGTCGACGCCGCTTGTCATCTCGATCCGCGCGCCCGGCTGCTGCGCGTGCATGCCGGCGATGAAGCTGTCGAGCGCGTCCCGGCCGCGGCCATCGGACATCGGGTCGCAGTAGAGTGCGTCGTCGCCCCAGCAGCGCTCGAGGAGCGCGCGCCGCTTCGCGGCGTCCTTCTCGCCCCACGCGGCGACGTAGTCGCGGATCACCTCGGCGGTGGATGGTGGCATGGCGGTCTCCTTCCCGTCTGTTGTCGGAGCCGCATTGTCTCACATTGCGGCCGCACCGCGGCGTTGCCGCCCGGTGGGCCAGCTGACGTATTGCGTCACCTTACTGTGGTACGCGTGCGCCCGCGTGCGCCGGGCGGCGGGTAAGCTTGCCCTATGACCAGCGGCCGGAGTGCGACCCGGGAGGGCGTTTGGGGTTGAATCTGCGCAACGTCGAGTACAAGTACCTGGTCGCCGCGGGCTTCATCGTCGCGATGTTCATGGACCTCATGGACCTGACCATCGTCAACGTGGCGCTGCCGACGCTCGGACAGGAGTTTCACGCCAGCAACGCCGCGCTCGAATGGGTGATCACCGGCTATCTGCTGAGCCTGGCGATCTGGATCCCGGCGTCCGGCTGGATCGGCGACCGCTTCGGCACGAAGAAGACGTTCCTCTTCGCGCTCTTCATGTTCACGCTCTCGTCGGGGCTGTGCGGCATCTCGTGGAGCATCGGCAGCCTCATCGTCTTCCGCATCCTGCAGGGCGTCGGCGGCGGCATGATGACGCCCGTCGGCGTGGCGATGCTGTTCCGCGCCTTCCCGCCGGCTGAGCGCGCCCGCGCGTCGCTGATCCTGACGGTGCCGACGGTCATCGCGCCGGCGATCGGCCCGATCATTGGCGGCTGGCTGATCGACTACGTCGAGTGGCGGTGGATCTTCTACGTGAACCTGCCGATGGGCATCGCGGGGTTCATCTTCTGCCTGTTCTACCTGCAGGAGCACACGGAGGAGACGGCCGGCGGGTTCGACGTCGCGGGGTTCGTGCTCTCCGGCGTCGGGTTGGCGGGCGTGCTGTACGCGCTCTCGCGCGGGCCGACCGATGGCTGGAGCTCGCTGCCGGTGCTCACATCGGGCATCCTCGGCATCGTGTGCTTCGTGGTGTTGACGATCGTCGAGCTGCGCGTGGCCGAGCCGATGCTCGACCTGCGGCTCTTCGCGGACAGGATGTTCCGGAACGCCAACGTCGTCTACTTCGCGTCGTCGGCGAGCCTGATCGGCGTGCTGTTCCTGTTGCCGCTCTTCCTGCAGGAGCTGCGCGGGTTCTCGGCGATCGCGACGGGGTTCATCCTCTTCCCCTCAGCCCTCGGGGTGGTCGTGTTCGCGCAGCTGTCCGGCCGCCTGTACCCGATCGTCGGGCCGCGGCGTCTGCTCGCGGTGGCGCTGGCGCTGTTCGCGCTGAGCTCGGGTCTGCTGATCTTCGTCGACCTGGACACGAACGTCTGGTGGGTCGCGGCGATCATGTTCGTGCGCGGGATCGCCATGGCGTTCACCTTCATCCCCCTGCAGGCGGCCACGTTCGCGACGATCAGCAACGAGCGGACGGGCCGGGCGTCGTCGCTGTTCAATACGAACCGGCAGGTCGGCTCGTCGTTCGGCGTCGCGATCCTGGCGACCGTTCTCGCCGAGCGCATCAGCACCCATATCGGCAATATCCCGTCGAGCGTCACGGGGGCGGCGCGCGGGGCCGCGGTCGAGCACGCGCAGCTGTTGGCCTACCACGATGCGTTCTTCGCGGCGGTGGTCATCGGCGTGATCGGCGTCGCGTTCGCCTTCCTGATCCACGACGAGGACGCGGCGCCGACGATGCGCCAGAAGCCGGGCGAGGGCGCGCCCGCCGACGAGCGCGTGGCCGTCGGGCACTGACATCCCGCTGCGATTGTGGATCTGCTCCCCCTTCCCTTTGACGTAGGCGCCGGGGGGTAAGGTGGCGCGCAGCGCCTGTCATGCAATCGAGCGTCCAGCAGGCATTATGCGGCGGGCGCCGGGTGGATCAGGCCGCGGGCGAGCAGG
>DASUKS010000268.1:0-3026 GCA_036278595.1 Dehalococcoidia bacterium | reverse complement strand
TCGTCGTGCGCGAGGACGCACGCCGGGGCGGCATCGGCGCGGCGCTGATGCGCGAGGCGATCGCGGCGGCGCGCGAGACGGGATGCTACAAGGTGGCGCTGACGAGCAACCTGCGCCGTACGGAAGCGCACGCGTTCTACGAGCGGCTGGGGTTCGTCACGACGCAGCGGGCGTTTCGGCTGGATGTCTGACGTTGTGCTGGCATGACAGGATGGCGGATCACCGCCGCTCCAGCGGCGAACGGGAGACAGCAGACCGCAGACCCCAGACCGCAGACCGGGCTTGTGCCCGGCAATTCGCCGTTTCGCGTGGGCTAGGGCGGGCGGGTCGTTAGACTGAAGCATGATCGAGGATTCCTACCTGGCTGAGGTCGAGGGGAAGCTGGCGGCATACTCGCCGCAGCTGGCGGGCGAGTATCGCGCCGTGGCGGAGCGGCTGCGGGGGACGCTGAGCGACGGCGACTTCCGCACGTGGACGGACGAGGGGGTGGCGCTGGCCTCGCACTCGCTGCGGTCGTGGGAGGCGGCGGTCGAGTACGTCCGGGTGTCGCCGGAGGTGCTGCGTCAGCTTCAGCCGGCGGCGTTCCGGCGCTGGGCGCACGCGGGACGCGACCTCGCGGAGTACTCGTCGGTTGTGGCCGGCGCGTTCTTCAAGGCGAGCCCGGCGACGATGCCGTACCTGGACGAGCGCAAGCTGACCGAGTGGGCCGCGCTGGGGCAGCGGCTGTACAAGGGGCACTGGAAGTCCATCTCGCTCGCGACCGTGTACTTCAGCGCGGGGCCCCGGCTGCTGCCTTCGCTGGCGCTGGGCGATATGGCGCGGCTGGTCGCGCTCGTGGAGTCAGTCGCCGAGCGCTCGTACGAGCTGGCGACGGCATGCCTCGACGCAGCGCCGTCGCTGTTCGATTCGCTGGCGCCCGGCGACCGGGCGCCGTTCCTGACGCTGGCGACGGCGGTCGGTGAGGCTTCGTGGGCGGACGTGCGCATCTGCTTCGAGCGCGCACCGAACCTGCTGTCGCCTATCGAGCCTTCGGCGCGGAGCCGGTTCCTGGCGCTGTCGGCGACCGTCGCGCGGCGCAGCGGCCGGCACGCGTACGGGCTGTTCGCGGAGGGTGCATCGTCGCTCGCGAGCGTGCCTTCGGCGAGCCACCACGACCTGCTGACGATGGCCGAAGAGCTGGCGGCCGCTTCGCCGACGGCGGCGATGGAGTTCCTCAAGAGCTCGCCGGAGGTGCTGAAGCGCATCCGCATCGCCGAGCTGGCGAACTGGCAGGCGGCGGGGCACCGGATCCTGGAGCAGAACGTCGAGGGCGGCGAGGCCTACTTCCGGCTCGAGTCGGGTCGCGGCGAGGAGGTGCTGCAGCAGTTGTCATCGCGCGTGGAGCTGACGCGCGTGGGCGAGGTGCTGCGGCTGTACTGCAAGGCGCTGACCGGCACGAACGTATCGATCCATCCGGTGTCGTACCTCGCCGAGAAGGGCATCGGCTGGGTGAGCGAGAACCGGCCGAGCACCGAGGGGACGACGGTGTACCTGCCGGACTTCGTCGAGGAGTACATCGAGCGGGAGCAGAATTTCTCCGTATACAAGGTGTACGCGACGCACCAGGCGGCGCATCTGGAGTTCGGCAGCTTCCTGTTCCGCTTCGCGCGCGACGGCGGGCTGCTGCCGACGCGTCGCGTCGGGCGCGAGCGCGAGCGGCTCGCCGAAGGCAAGCACGGCGAGCGGGCAAGCGGGCCGATGACGGACATGGAGCGCTTCTTCGACCTGTTCGACGAGCGCCAGATCGCATCGGACCTCTTCGCGCTGACCGAAGACATGCGCATCGACACGCTGGTGCGGCGCGAGTACGGCGGCATCCGCCGGGCATGGGCACGTACGCAGGAGAACGAGATCGAGGGGCGGCGGTCGCCGAACGAGATGCCACTGCGGCAGGCGATGGTCGAGAACCTCGTGCGGGCGAGCCTCGACGGCGCGCACACGATGGTGTGGCCGCGGCCGCTGCAGCCGGTGCTGGCGAACGCGGTGCGCGCGCTGTTCGTCATGCGGGAGAAAGGCGCGCGGGTCGAGGACGCGGCGGAGGCGACGCTCGAGCTGTACGACATCGTCACGAAGGTGCCGAACATCGCGCCCGAAGACCTACAGCAGATGGACTGGGACGCGATCGACGACGAGTCGATGCAACTGATGATGTCGCCGCCGGGCGAATCCGGCGAGGACAGCCAGGCGCCGATGCCGCACGGCCAGGAGATGGAGTACGAGAGCCCGGAGCAGGTGGACTTCCGCGGTGACTTCAAGCCTGAGCTGGTGCAGCTGCTCATGCGGCTGCGGCTCAAGGAGGGCGAGGTCGAGCAGGACGGCGAGCTTTCGCCGCTGTCACCGGAACAGTTGAAGGAGCTGCTGGAGAAGAGCGTCGAGATCACGGTCGGGGCGATGGCCGAGGGCGACCTCGCGTCGACGCTCGGGCTGTTCCTCTCGAACCTCGAGAAGGAAGCCGGGACGCCGATCGGCGACCAGACGAACGAGCTAAAGGACGGGCAGCCGATCGCCGATGGCGAGGGCGAGGACGAGCAGGAGCTGCCGGTCGAGGTGAAGTCCTTCTTCTACGATGAATGGGACTTCCGCGCGGCGGACTACAAGCCGGGCTGGTGCCGCGTGCAGGAGCGCCCGCTGGACGAAGGCGCGGCGAACTACTTCGACGACACGCTGCGCGAGCACGCGACGCTGGTCAACGAGACGCGGAAGCAGTTCGAGCTGCTGAAGCCGGAAATGTTCCGAAAGATCAAGAAGCTGCTCGACGGCGAGGAGTTCGACCTGGACGCGGTGATCGACTACGCGATCGAACGCAAGGCGGGGCACTCCTACACGGACAAGATCTACTGGCGGCGGAACAAGGTCGAGCGCGACGTCGCCGTGGCGTTCCTGCTCGACATGAGCGCTTCGACAGACGAGGAGATCGAGAAGCGCAAGCAGAAGTACATGGACGACGAGGACTTCGACGACGACCCGCGCAAGTACTTCCAGTGGCT
>DASUKS010000267.1:0-3358 GCA_036278595.1 Dehalococcoidia bacterium | reverse complement strand
GGGCGACAGCGGGTATTCGGAAGCGCCGCATCTGCACTACGCGATCACCCGGCGTTCGGACGGGGCGCGGTTGTGCGCGACCTCAGAGCCGGGGTTCGGCGATGCGGGTTGGCTCAGCCGGTAGCGTGCCGGTTACGAGCGGGCGCCGAGGAAGCTGTTGCCTTCGACGAGCTTCGCGAGCAGCATGCCGGCAAAGTAGAGCGCGATGATCGGCAGCGCGACGACGGTCTGGGTGATCGGATCGATCGACGGAGTGACAATGGCCGCGAGGACGAAGGCGAGGAGGAGTGCGTAGCGCTTCCATCCCCAGAGGCGCTTCGAGGTGACGACGCCGATCTTCGCCAGCCCCATGATGACAAACGGCATCTCGAAGACGAGGCCGGTGACGAGCAGCAGGCGCGTAACGGTATCGATGTAGGTCTGGACGCCGATCGTCGGTTCGACGTCGCTCGTGTTGGGCTTGAGCAGGAACTTCAGCGCGGGCGGCAGTTCGACGTAGTAGCCGAACGCCATGCCGATCACGAACATGATCGAGGCGCCGGCGACGATGGGGTAGAGCCAGCGCCGCTCGGTCTTCGTGAGGCCGGGCGCAACGAATGCCAGCACCTCGTACATGATGACGGGCATGGCGAGCGCGATGCCGAGCAGCAGCGACACGCGGAAGTAGGTGCTCCAGTAATCGAGCAGCTGGAACTGGTGGAGCTTGAATCCGGGCAGCTGGTCCTGGGCCGGGATGACGAGGAAGTGGATCGTGTATTTGGTGAGCGGCCAGATGCTGATCAGCACCGCGACGATCAGGGCAATCGCGCTCCACATCACGCGTGTGCGGAGCTCCTGCAGGTGCTCGATGATCGTGAGGACCTTGCCGTCGTCGGACTGATCGATGGGGCGGGCGGACGCCGTCATACGGCCTCGTTCGCGGGTTCAGGGGCGGCGGGATGAACGCCATTCGTGGGCGCCGCCGCTTCGGGGTCTGGTGCAGCTGAAGGCGCGGGCGGCCTCGCGTCCATGGCTGCGCCGGGTGCGTCGCTTAGGGTTGTGACGCCGTTCTCCGGTACAGGGAACGCCGCCGGAGCGACGGGCGCGGGCGTGGCGGGCGCCGGCGTCGAGCCGTTGGTGCTCGGCGGGACGGGGGTGCCGGCGGCGGCGGCATGGGCATCGCGGAAGGCGTCGGTGACGGACTTCGTGGCGTCGGTGAGGCCCTGGCCGATCTCCTTCCACTGGCTCTTTTCGGGTTCGGTCTCCTTCTCAAACTCCTGGAGGACGTCGGTGAACTCGGCAGCGATGCTGCCGGTGTACTTGCGGATCTCGCGGATGGTGCGGGCGATGTCGGCGGCGAGCTTGGGCAGCCGTTCGGGGCCGACGAAGATCAGCGCGACGACGAGGATGACAATCAGCTCGAGCGGGCCGACCCCGAGGAAGTTCATAGCGATCGAATTGTACGACGTTGGCGAGGGCAGCCCAATGCTGGGGGCTTGAGCCCCGGGTTTTAGGAGGGAAGAGGTAGGGGCGTTGGCGGCGGGGTGAGCGGCAATGGGGGCGATGTTGGAGGTTGGATGTTGGAGGTTGGAGGCGGTGGGCTGTGGGAGGTGAGAGGTGGGAGGTGAGGGGTGTAAGGCGGCGGGTGAGCGGCTATGAGGGCGATGTTGGATGTTGGATGTTGGATGTTGGAGGGGGTGGGCTGTGGGAGGTGGGACGTGGGAGGTGGGGTTGGTGTGCGCAGGGCGACATCGGGCGATGGGGGCGATGTTGGAGGTTGGATGTTGGAGGGTGGACGGGCTGGAGCCGCGGGATGTGTGGGCAACGTGCGGATGTGGAAACACCCGCGGGGGCGGGTGTTGACTGCGGCGAGTCGATGCCTCGATGGAATCGGTGGCGCGTCGACACGAAGGGCAGGACGCGCGCTCCGGTGGCGCTACTCGTCTTCGACGCCGAGGTCCTTGAGGTAGTCGACGGCGTCCTGGACGGTGGCGATCTTCTCGGCGTCTTCGTCGGAGATCTCGAGGGTCTTGCCGTCCTTCGAGAACTCTTCTTCCATGGACATGATGAGCTCGACGAGGTCCAGCGAGTCGGCGTTCAAGTCATCGACGAAGGAGGCGCTGGGGACGACCTGGTCCTCTTCGACGCCGAGCTGGTCCACGATGATCTTCCGCACTCGTTCGAAAACCGTTGCCACTGGTTAAGCTCCCTCTTCTCCGCATCCGGGCGGGGTGAGCACGCGCGCGTTAGCCAGCAAGGGACAGGCTGACGGAACCGAGCACGCCGTTGACGAACTTCGCCGAATTGTCGCTCCCGTAGATTTTGGCGAGCTCAACGGCTTCGTTGATGGCCGCCCGAATGGGCGCCCCATTATTCATCAGGATCTCCCGTATCGCAAGACGGAGGATGTTGCGGTCAATGGCGCTGATCTGGGCAACGGGCCACTGGGGCGCCGCCTGGTGGATGACGTCGTCGATGGCTTCCTGCTTCTCGATGACGCCCTGGAGGAGGTCGGCGGCGAAGGCGCGCTGGGCCTCCGTCAGATCCTCTTCGCCGGCGAGGCGTTCGAGCGCGGCGCGCGGGTCGTGATGGGACACGTCGGATTCGTAGAGCGCCTGGAGGGCGGCGACGCGGGACTTGCGGCGGGCGTTGACGGCCATCAGTACATCACCAAACCGCCGTCGACGGTGAGCACGTGCCCCGTGACGTAGGCGGCCTCATCGGAAGCGAGGAAGACGGCGGCGGGTGCGACGTCCTCCGGCTTGCCGGTCCGTCCCAACGCTACCATGCGCACGATTTCGCCGCGCTGCGCATCGGTCAGGTCGCGCGTCATCTCCGTATCGATGAAGCCGGGGGCGATGACGTTGGCGGTGATGTTGCGGGATGCGACTTCCTTGGCGATGGCCTTCGTGAAGCCGGTGATGCCGGCCTTCGCGGCCGCGTAGTTCGCCTGACCGGCGTTGCCGACGAGGCCGGCGACGCTGCTGATGGAGATGATGCGGCCCCAGCGCTGGCGGACCATCGGCCGGAGGGCAGCCTTGGTGACGCTGTACGTGCCCTTGAGGTTCGTGTCGATGACGGCGTCCCATTCGTCCTCTGACATGCGGAGGATGAGATCGTCGCGGGTGACGCCGGCGTTGTTGACGAGGATGTCGATGCGGCCGAACGCGGCGATCGTCTGCTCGACGAGCGCCGCGGCCTGAGCGGGGACGGCGACGTCGCCAGCGAGCGCGATGGCGGCGCCTTCGCCACCGAGCGCGACGACGGTCTCCTCGGCGGCGGCGGTGTTGGGCGCGTAGTTCACGGCGCCGCGCGCGCCGTGCGCCGCGAGCGCAAGCGCGATCGCGCGGCCGATGCCGCGCGAGCCGCCGGTGACGAG
>DASUKS010000266.1:0-7540 GCA_036278595.1 Dehalococcoidia bacterium | reverse complement strand
CGTGCAGGTGCAGAACGGCACGGGCACCGACAGCCTCGCGAGCCACGTTGCCGACTTCCTTGCCTCGAAGGGCTACCCGGTGAACGACCTGAACACGGCGAACGCGTTCGACGGCGCAAAGCACACCCAGTCCGAGATCATCGATCTGAGCGGCTCGAACACCGCGGCCGCGACCGAGATCGCCGGCTGGCTCAACATCCCACCGTCGCGCATCCGGACGGCGACGGCCAGCGAGAAGTCCGCGATCGGCAGCGGCCCGGAGATCGTGGTGGTGCTGGGTACCGATGGCAACTTCGGGGAGCTGATCCAGTCGCCGACGACGTCCGTTTCCGGCGGCGGGTAGGCTAGCGCGCCGCCATGTGCTCCTTCATGCGCGTCAGGGCCGGCGTCAGCGAGGGATGCACATCGTTGAGCAGGCCCAGATAGTAGCTGACATAATCTCCGAACAGCAGCGCCCACATCATCTCCTCGAGGATGTGGCGGCCGGGCACCTGCACGATCTCCGCCGACACGCCTGCGCGCGCCATCTCCTCGATGGTAGCGTCGACGCGCAGCCGCAGGCGCGGGTGCATCGTCTGGTGCCGCAGGAACACGGTGTGCAGCAGCGGCACGACGCGCCGGGGCAGCCCGTAGCCCGCGTGCGCGTTGTGGTTCATCTCCGGGATCTCGTCCGCGATCGCCCAGCTCTTCGCGTTCTCGTTGACCTGCGTGCGCCAGCGGTAGGCGACCGGCGCCAGCGCCTCCGCCCCCACGAACACCGGCAGCCGGCCGGCAAGCGTCCGTGCGAGGCGCTTCGCCGGGTTCGCGGCTTCATCGACCGTCCGGGCGATCTGGGTCCCCACCCCGCGCATCGCCGCCAGCGCATCGGCGCGCGGGCCATCGAGCGCCGGCAGCAAGCCGGCGGCGCAGCAGATCGCGACCAGCGCCCCGAAGCTCCATCCGAGCGCGGCGCGCGGCTCGCCCGCCCACGCGTACGTGAGCGCAGGGACGTGGCCGGATGAGGCGATCGTCCCCAGCCGCCCGCCCGTCGTGATGGCGACGCAGCGCGCGCCCGCCCGCAGCGCATCTTCAAGCGCGGTGACGGTCTCTTCGGTGTTGCCGCTGTTCGATGACGCGAGCACGAGCGAGCGCGCGTCGACGTACGCGGGCAGCGTGTAGCCCCGTACGAAATGCACCGGCACATGCGCCTGCAGGTCGGCCGCGAGCCCCTGCAGCAGCAGCCCGCCGATGCCCGATCCGCCCATCCCGAGCACGACGATGCGGTCGACGTCGCTGTAGGCACGCGGCAGCTCCAGCTCGCGTGCGGCGTCCCACGCCTGCTCGAACTGCGCCGGCAGCGAGGCGATGCGGTCCAGCAGCCCCTCCGGGTCGAGCCGAAGGTACGTCTCGGGCAAATCGAGGATCGAGTCAGCCATGCCGTCGTTGTAGGGGATGCCCGATCCGCGGTCAATCAGGGTTATCGCGCTGTAGGTTCTGGACACTCGCCGCACGCCGCGCGAGAATCGGCATATGCACCTTCCCCTCGAAGGCATCCGGGTGCTCGACCTGACGATCTGGCAGCAGGGCACCTACGCGTCCGCCGTGCTCGCGGACCTCGGCGCCGACGTGATCAAGGTCGAAGAACGCCACTCCGGCGACCCCGGCCGCCACTTCATCCACGACCCCGAGCTTGGTCTCAGCGCCTACTTCGAGGCGCACAACCGCGGCAAACGCTCGATCGCGCTCGACCTCAAGCACCCGCTCGGCCGCGAAGCGCTGCTGCGCGTCGCCGGCCGGGCTGATGTCTTCCTCACCAACTTTCGGACCGCCGCCATGGACCGGCTCGGCCTCGGATACGACGCGCTCTCGGGCGCGAACCCTGCGATCATCTACGTGCAGGCGTCGGGCCACGGTGCATACGGCGACGAAGCGGACCTCGGCTCGTTCGACATTCTCGCGCAGGCCCGCGGCGGCATCATGAGCGTCACCGGCGAGCCCGACGACCCGCCGCTGCCCGCGGGCGTCCCGGTCGCCGACCAGGTCGGCGCCCTGCACGCGGCCATCGCTATCCTCACGGGCATCATCGGCCGTGCCCAGACCGGTAAGGGGATGCGGCTCGATACCTCGCTGCTCGGCAGCCAGCTCTCGCTGCAGGCCTTCAACATCACGCGGCACCTCTTTGCCGGCGACCTGCCGCAGCGGCGCGAGCGTGGCGGCGCGACGCCGTTCTGGCGCGCCTACAAAGGCGGCGACGGCCGGTGGTTCGTCATCGGTATGCTGCTCGACCGTGCATGGCCGCAGGCCGCGGCCGCCATCGGCCGCCCCGAGCTCGTGTCCGACGAGCGCTTCGACACCTACCGCAAGCGCGCGGCCGACCGCGCGCGCGAGCTCGTCGCGATCCTGGATGACACGTTCACGACGGCACCCGCCGCCGAGTGGGTGCGCCGCCTGAACGATGCCGGCATGTTCGCCGCGCCCGTGCAGGACTACGCCGATATCGCCGCCGACGCGCAGATCGCCGCGAACGGCTACATCTCCGAGGTGCCGCACCCGGGCCGCGAGCCCGTGCGCATCGTGGCAACCGGCATCTCGATCGATGGCGAGCCCGTGCACATCCAGCGCCTCGCGCCGCAGCTCGGCGAGCATACCGAGGAGGTGCTGCTCGACGCCGGCTACACGTGGGAAGATATCATCGGGCTGCGCGACGCGGGCGCCATCGGGCCGCCGGACGCGCGAGCGTAAGGAGACGCTGCTGTGGCACTGCAGATGCCGGACGTATTCGCACCCGCGCGCGGCTCGGACGACGGGCTGATCGAGTGGGCGCGCAAGGCCGAGGCGGCCGGCATCGACGGCATCTTCGTCGGCGACCACGTCACCTTCTACGGCTCAGGCAGCGACGCGCTGATCAAACTGGCGCCGATCGCGGCGGCGACCTCGCGCATCCAGCTTCAGACCTGCGTCTACCTGCTCGCCCTCCGCCATCCGACGCCAGTCGCGCTCCAGGCCGCGATGGTCGACAGGATGTCGCGCGGACGGCTGATCCTCGGCGTCGGCATCGGCGGCGAGGACCCGAACGAGTGGTGGGCGTGCGGCGTCGATCCGAAGACGCGCGCCCGCCGGACCGATGAGTCGCTGCAGATCCTCCGCAGCCTCTGGACGCAGGAAGAGACGACGTTCGAAGGCAAGTACTTCAGCCTCGACCGCATCCGCATGCAGCCGAAGCCGCACCGCCCGGGCGGCGTCCTGCTGCAGGTCGGCGGCCGCAGCGATGCCGCGCTCCGCCGCACCGCGCGCTACGCCGACGGCTGGACCGGCATCTGGGTTTCGACGCGGCGGTTCACCGAGGCCGGCGAGAAGATCGGCGAATTCGCGGCGGAGGCCCGCCGGGGCGACGTCGCGTTCACCCGCGGCATGCAGTTCTGGGTGGGCGCCGACGACGACCGCGACGTCGCGCGTGCGAAGGTGGCGGCGAGCATGGAGGCGTTCTACCGGATCCCATTCCAGCAGTTCGAGCGCTACACGCCGTACGGGACGCCGGCGCAGATCGCCGAATTCATCGCGCCGTACGTTGAGGCCGGCTGCGCCTACGTCAACCTCGTCGTCGCCGATGACCCTGACGCCGTCCTCGACCGCACGCTCGCCATCCAGGACGCCCTCCGCACGGTCTGCGCCTAGCAGGCCCGCATCAGCTGCGGATGTACGCGTGCGTCGCGCTGTGCGCCAGCTCCGGAGCGCTGTCTTCGAGGCGGTGCGACGGCGCCCAGCCGGTGCCGCACAGCTTGCTGACGTCGAGGCACGAGCGCCGGATCTCGCCGCGCGCCGGCAGTCGCTCAATGAGCGCGTGTTCGCCGAACGCCTCGATCATCAGCCCCGCCAGCTCGTTGACGCTCGTCGCTCGTCCGGTGCCGACATTCCAGATGCCCGTCATCGCGTGGTCATCGAGTGCGCGGATGATCGCCGCCACGACATCCATCACGTGCACGAAGTCGCGCCGCTGCTCGCCATCGCCGTAGATCTGCAGCGGCAGCCCGGCCGCTATCCGCTCGGCGAAGATGCTCGCCACGCCACCCTCGGCGTCCGAACGCTGACGCGGCCCGTAGACGTTCGAGAGCCGGAGGCTCGCGCCGCTCACCGCTGCCTCCTCGACCATGCGCTCGCCCTCGAGCTTGTGCCGTCCGTAGGGGTTCTCCGGCCGCGGCGCCGTCCGCTCGCTCGCCGGCTGCGGCGTGTCGCCGTAGATCGCGCCGCCCGACGAGATGAACACGAACCGCCGCACGCCGCCCGCGATCGCCGCGTCAAGCACGCGCTGCAGCCCGTCAATGTTGATCCGCCGGTCGAGCGCCGGGTCCGCGATCGACCGCATGACGTTCGTCTGCGCGGCGCAGTGCACGACGGCGTCGAAGCCTGCCGAGAACAGCCGGTCGAGCGGCGCGTCCGACATGTCGCGTACATACAGCGGCACCGCCGGCGGCACGTTCGCCACCTGCCCCTTGCTCAGGTCATCGAGCACGTGGGGCTCGTCACCCCGCGCGAGCAGTGCCTCGACGACGTGCGAGCCGATGAATCCGGCCCCTCCGGTCACCAGGATCTTGCGCGTCATATCCATCCCTCCCTCGCTTGGTGGTCAGCGCCTGCCCGCCGGGTTCTTCCTCTGTCGATGTCACGCGCGCGTCCGCTTCGGCCAGCGGCTGCGACGCCGCGATCAGGCTCACGGCCACGAACGCCGCGCCGACGAGCAGCAGCACGGCCCGCGCGTCGAACGTCGCGAGCAGCACCGCCGCGCACGCCGGCCCGATCGAATGCCCCAGGCCGTCCATCGTCATGAACCAGCCGATGATGCCGCCGCGATGCCCCGCATCGCCGGCGAGCGCCATCATGGTCGAAGCGACCGTCGGGAGCGCGAGGCCGAAACCGGCGCCGCCGACCGCCGCGATCACGACGATCGCGCCCGTATGCGTAAACGCCGCGAGCAGCAGCACGGCGATGCCGGCCACCGCGAACCCCGGTGCCATCACGCGCCGCGCGCCCAGCCGGTCGGCGATGGCGCCGCCCGCAACGACGCACAGCCCGCCGAGCACGGCCGCCGGCGCCAGCAGCAGACCTTCGTGAGTCAGCGAGACGTGCGCGACGTCGCGCCCGTAGGCACGAAAGCTGGCCGCCACGGCACCGAGCCCGATCGACTCCGCGACGACGATCGCCGAGAACGCGAGCCGTTGCCGCGACCGCACGATCGCCGGCAGCTCGCGCAGCGACGGCGCCTCGGCCGTCTCGCGCTCCGCCGCCTCGCGCGCGCTGACTGGGGTCAGCAGCGCGATGGCAAATGCCAGCGCGCTCAGCGACACCGCGAAGATCATCGCCATGTCGAACGAAACGTACAGGTCCAGCAGTGTGCCGCCTCCGAGCCCGACGGCGAGCGCGCCCATCGTCGCCAGCGTCAGCAACGACGTGAAGCGCGTGCGTTCGTCCGCTTCGAAGCGAGAGTTTCCCGCCGCATAGATCGCCGGCCACAGCACCGAAGAGCCGATCCCCTCGAGCGCCGCCGCGGCGACGATCGCGTATGGCGCGACGTGCGCCAGCGGCCACATCGACCCGCCCGCCGAGAGCAGCAGCGCCGTGCCGATGATCATCGCCGGTCGCGTGCCGAGGCGGTCGGAGACGACGCCGCTGGCCGTCTGCGATGCCAGCTTGGCGATCCCGAAAGCCGCGAGCGCGTATCCCGCGAGCGCCGGGCTCGCGTGCAGCGACTCGGGGAGGTAGGCCTGCAGCGCGATCAGGAACAGGAAGATGAACGCCGAGTCCGCCAGGAACCCGACCGCGATCAACGGCAGCCCGCGCCGCACGATGCGCAGCGAATCGCCGAGCGCGGGCCGCAACTTCGCGGGCATCACGCCGAGCCTTCACCTTTCGCCGTCAGGCCGACGTAGGCGGCGCGCGCGGCCATCGCCACGAACGCGAGCGCGAGCGCCGGCGCGAGCACGAGCGGCAGCGCGTAGTACGACAGCCAGCGCGGCAGCCGTCGCGCGGCGCCTCGTGATGCCATCACCCGCCACCACGCGCACGGCATGGCGATCAGGTCGATTGCGACGTCCTTCATGCGAGTCCGCGAGCGGAACACCGGGATATCGACCAGAGTCGTATCGTGGACGCGGTAGCCGAGCAGCGGCAGGATCACCGCGACCTCGACGGTCTCGCTGTACTTGTAGCCTTTGTAGTAACGCAGCGCGGCGAGCAGCGGCCCGACGCGAAACGCGCGGTAGCCCGACTCCACGTCGCGGAACCGCCGCCCCGACCAGATCGACGCCCATGCTGACATCAGCCAGTTGCCGGCGCGCTTGTACAGCGGGTACAGCCGGAAATCGCGCCGCGCGATCACCGCATCGGCGCCGGCGGCGATCGGCCGCAGCAGCAGATCCAGGCTCGCCGGATCGTGCTGCCCGTCGGCGTCCACCGTGAGCACCACGTCGTCGCCGGAGATCTGCCCGGCATCGACCATCGCGCGCAGGTGCGAGAACGCGGCGTAGTACGCGGCCGACATACCGCGGTTCTTCCGGAACGAGATGAGGTGCGCGCGCGGCTTGTCTTCGAGCCAACCGAAGACGACCTCGCGCGTGCTGTCGGTCGAGCCGTCGTCCACGATCAGCAGCCGGTCGACGAGCGGGTACAGGCGATCGAGCACGCCGGCGACGGTCGCCGCCTCGTTGTACGCGGGCATGACGGCGATGAGCTGCGGCGAGCGCGTGCCCGGCCGCGGCTGGTGGGAGGGACGCGGTACGCGGACGACGGCCTGCGTGATCATGCGGTGCGCAGGGCCGCGCGCTCCTGCTCCGTGAACCATTGCACCGTGCGCTCCATGCCCGTCGCGAAGTCCACCTTCGGCGTCCATCCGATCTCGCGCGCCGCCTTCGCGGACGACACCTGCTTGCCGCCGTAGTCGCCGGCTCGCGCGGGGACGAACTCGATCCCCTTGCCGCCGACGAGTTGGTGCACCGTCTGCGCGATGCGCAGGATCGTCACCTCCTCTGAGCCGTCGATGTTATAGGTCTGGTTCTCGGCCTCCGGCGCCAGTGCCAGCACGTGCGCCTCCGCCAGGTCCTCGACGTACACGAACTTCCGGTGCTGGCTGCCGTCGCCGGCGACCGTCATCGGCTCGCCGTTCATGGCCTTCCTGATGAAGATCGGGATCACCAGCGAGGGCCGCATGCGGGGGCCGTACGGGATCCCGTAGCGCAGCACCGTGAATGGCACCTTGAACAGCGTCTCGTAGTCGTGGCAGAGCATCTCCGACGCGATCTTGGTCGTCGTGTAGACGTGCCCTGTCAGCGCCGGGTCGAAGCACGAGCGCTCGTCCACGCGCTCCTCGCGCGCGGCGCCGTAGACCCACACCGTGCTCGCGAGCACCACCCGCCGCAATTCGTTGCGCCGCGCTGATTCGAGCACCCGCGTAGTGCCGAGCACGTTGAGCGCGACGGCGCCCGCCGGGTCCGCGATGACGTTGTTCACGTCGGCGTACGCCGCGAGGTGGAAGATCACGTCGAGGCCACGCGTCGCCACGTCGAGCGAC
>DASUKS010000265.1:0-44203 GCA_036278595.1 Dehalococcoidia bacterium | reverse complement strand
ACCTATGCGCTCCCTGATCCTATCACCCGCCGCGCCCCGCATCGACACGAGATCATCACATTCGTCTTACGTTTGGGTGATGTGGCGGGATCCTGCGAAAACAGCAACGGCGCCCCGTCCGGAGCGCCGCTGCTCGTTGTTCACCTGGTGGGCGGTCAGGCGCCGACCGGCTGGCTGAGCTTCGACAGAAGCTTCTGCGTCGATACCACGTGATGGTCCATCCGCATCTCCTTCGGGTCGACACCCAGCGCCAGCCCGATCATCTGCGGCAGGTGGATGATCGGCAGCTCGATGTCGTAGTGCGTCACGGACTTCGCGGCCGGCTGCTGAGCGTCGAGGTTGAGGTGGCACAGCGGGCATGGCGATACCAGCGCGTCCGCTCCCAGGTCCTGCGCCTCGTGGATGTGGTTCCCCGCCTGCTTCAGCGAGTTCTCGCGGTTGATCGTCAGGATGGGGAAGCCGCAGCACTTCTTCGCGCCTTCGTAGTCCACCGGCGTCGCGCCGACGGCCTCGATCACCTGTTCCAGGTACTTGTCCCGCCCCGGGTGCTCTTCCTTCCCGAGGATGTCGCTCGGGCGAAGGATGTAGCAGCCGTAGAACGGCCCGATGCGCACGCCGGTCAGCGGATGCTTCACCATCGACTTCAGCCGGTCGAGCCCGAAGTCTTCGACCAGCACCCAGAGGAAGTTCTTGACCTCGAGTCCTGGCGTGTAGTGCAGACCTTCCTCGGCGAGGATCGCGTTGATCTTGTCGAGGTACTCCGGATTCTTCGCCAGCTTGTCCTGCACCATGCTCTCGATGCCCTGGCACGTGGAGCAGATGTTCATCAACGGCAGATTGAGCTGCTGCGCCATCGCGAACGTCCGCGCGTTCAGCGCATCCGCCAGCTCCGGCGCCTGCTCCTGGATCACGCCGGCGCCGGTGCACGTCGCCTGGTCCAGCTCCACGAGCTCGATCCCCAGCTCTTTCGCCACGCGGTTGGTCGCGAGGTACAGCTCGGGCGCCGCCCCCTTCGAGACGCAGCCCGGCCAGAATGCGTATTTGGTCGCCATCAGTCCGTAACCTCGGCCTTCTTCGGTTTCAACGTGGACGCTTTGCGGACGAGGTTCCGCACCCGGTCCATCCCCTTGATCTTGTGCGACCCCGGCGCACCCGGCGGGATCATCTGCGCAATGGGCAGCTTCCCGACGCGAAGCATCTTCAGCGCGCCCGGCATCTCGCTCATCAGCCGCGGCACGTTAAACATCCCGACGGAACCGGGCACCATCCACACCTCGTTCAGCCGCCCGCCATCGACGATCGACTTCGTGAAGATATTCGTGTGCCGCGCACCGGCGTTGTTCTGGATGCCCGCGTGGATCGCCATCTCGCGCATCTGCAGGATGCGGTTCATCGGGGCCACGCCCTTCGGGCACACCTCGACGCACATGTTGCAGCGTGTGCAGTCCCAGATCCCGCTGTACTCGCTCAACTTCTCCAGCCGTTCGCGCGTGTGGCCATCGCGCGGGTCGCCGACGAACCGGTACGCCTTCGCGAGCGCCGCCGGGGCGATGAAGTTCTTGTCCACCTCGAGCACGGTGCAGTCGCTCACGCAGGCCCCGCACATGATGCAGGCCATCGTGTGGGTGAGGTCGAGCATCGACTCGTTCGGGACGCGGTACTCGCGCTCCGGCACTGGCCCAACCGGTTGGAGGTACGGGTCCACCTGCCGCATCTTCGCGAAAAACGACTCCTGGTCGACCACCAGGTCCTTGATCACCGGCATGTTCGTCATCGGCTCGACGAGGATCTCGTGCTCTTCGTCGCCGTCGGTGATCGCGATGATCTTCGCCCGGCAGGCGAGCCGCGCCCGCTTGTCGACGCGCATCGAACACGAACCGCAGATCGCGCTCCTGCACGAGCAGCGTAGCGCGAGCGTCCCGTCTTCGTACTCCCGCACGTTGATCAGCGCATCGAGAAGCGTCGAACTCTCCGGCATATTGATGCTGTACTGGCTGTACCCGGTCGACTCGGTCTGCGGGTCGGTCCGGCGGACCTTCAGCTTTACCTTCATCTAGTACTTCCTTTCCTGTGGCTGCCACTCCGTGATCGTCACAGGCAGATAGCTCATCTTCTCGCTGCCGTCCGGCTGCCGCGTCAGGACGATGTGCTTGAGCCAGTCCGCGTCGTTCCGGTCCGGGAAGTCGAGACGCGTGTGCGCGCCGCGGCTCTCCTTCCGCTCGATCGCGCTCTTCGTGATCATCTCCGCGCAGTCGAGCATGTATCCCAGCTCGATGTGGAACAGCAGGTCTGTGTTGAAGCACGACCCCTTGTCCTCGACGCCGACCTTGTCGTACCGGGCGCGGATCTCCTTCAGGTTCTCCATCTGCTGGTTCAGCTTATCCGGGCTCCGGAAGATGCCGACGTTCGCACTCATCGAGACACCCATATCGCGCCGGATTTTTGCCACGCGGTCGCCGTTCATCGGCCGGTCGAGGATGCCGCGGAGCATCTGGCGGTCCTTCTCGACGACGCTCTCCGGCACGCGCGAGAACTTCTGTTCCCGCAGCCACGGCACCGCGTGCTCCGCCGCGCGCCGTCCGAACACCAGCGTGTCCAGCAGCGAATTGGCGCCGACGCGGTTCGCGCCGTGCACGCTTACGCACGCCGCCTCGCCCGCCGAGTACAGCCCCGGCATTGGTGTCAGCCCGTCGACGTCGGTCTTGACCCCGCCCATGATGTAGTGCACGCCCGGCAGGATCGGCAGCAACTCCTTCGTCAGGTCGACGTTCACCAGGTCGCGCGCTATCTCGTAGATTTCCTCGAGCCGCTCCTTGATCAGCTGCTCGCCGAGGTGGCGCAGGTCGAGGAACACGCATCCGTCGACGCCGCGCCCCTCATCGATCTCGGTCTGCTCCGCGCGCGTCACGACGTCACGCGACGCGAGTTCCATCAGGTTCGGCGCGTACTTCTCCATGAAGCGGTCGCCGTCCTTGTTCAGCAGGTACGCGCCTTCGCCGCGCGCGCCCTCCGTGATCAAGACCCCCGTGCCCTTCAGGGTCGTCGGGTGGATCTGCACCATCTCCATGTCCATGATCGGCGCGCCCGCCCGGTACGCCTGCGCGATGCCGTCGCCGGTGCAGATCAACGCGTTGGTCGAAGGCTCGTACACCCGGCCGAGGCCGCCGGTGCAGATGATCGTCGCCTTCGCGGTGATCGCGTGCAGCTCGCCGGTGCGGATGTTCATCGCCACCGCGCCGCGGCAATGCCCGTCATCGACGATCAGGCTCGTGACGAACCACTCCTCGTACATCCGCATCGCCTGGAAGCGCGCCGGGTGCATCAGCTGCTCGTACAGCACGTGGAGAATCGCCTGCCCGGTGATCGCCCCGACGAAGAACGTGCGCGCCTTACCCATGCCGCCGAAACGACGGACGGCCATGTGTCCGTCCGGCTTCCGGCTGAAGACGACGCCCCAGTGCTCGGCCTGGAGCACCTCGCGTCCGCCCTCCTGCGCCAGGACGGTGATCGCGTCCTGGTCCCCCAGGTAGTCGGACGCCTTCGTGGTCTCGTAGGCGTGCTCCTCCCACGGCCCCCCGTCTTCGCCGACCCCCGGGCCGTTGATGCCGCCCTGCGCCGCGTTCGAGTGCGACCGTACCGGGTGCACCTTCGAGATCATCGCCACATCGGCGCCGAGTTGCTGCGCGGCGATCGCCGCCCGCATGCCGGCGAGTCCACCGCCGATAACCAAGACATCGTGTTCGTAGACCGCCATGCTCGGCTATACCTTCCCCTTCAGCGGGCGCGCCAGAGCGCCAGCCCTCTGCGTGTCTGCGGTGGGAACTGGATGACCTGCGGCGCCGGGATCGAGTTGGATCGATGGGAGATGACGCCGGGAAGAGGTAATCATGCAATCTCCAACAGGCAATTCAGCCTAACGCCGAGCTTCGTTAGGTTCAAGAATTGGCGGCCGGAAGGCGCCGTAGTCGCCTGTGGGCACACTCGGTCCACTGCGTAATCCGCAGGCCGCGCCCGCTGTTGCCGCCGTGAGCGCCTTGCTTAGATGGACGGTATGGACGAATCGCCTGCCCTCCATGACGAGATCGCGGCTGCGCTCGATGTGGCCACTCTCCCGTCGCCTGGCTTCGAGTACGAACTCCTCTCGACGCTCGCGCACTCGCTCGTGGCGCGCGTGCATCTCGCGTCGGCGAGCGGGATGCCATCGTCCGTGATCTACAAGCGATCGCAGGCGGGCGCCGGCGCCTTTCTCACCCTCCGCGAAGTGCGGTTCTATCACGAGTTCGGGAGGACGCTGCCCGCAGACATCGCCCCGCACGCGTATCTCGCGGCGCGGACGGACGCCGGGGCAACGCTGGTGCTCGAGGATCTCGAGCCGCGCTTCCGCCCGTGCGCGAGCAGCGTGCCGTCGCTCGATGAGGCGCGGGCCTTCGTGCGATCCCTCGCCCGCGTGCACGCATGCACGCACCAGACGGACGGCGACATTTGGGCCGCCGCGATGTGCGCCGGCCCGTATGACACCCTCGCCGGCCGGCTGCAGATGCTTGCTTTGGGTTTCGACGCCGCGCGCGCTGACACCGGCCTCGATGATGAAACAGCCGATCTCGTGCACGTCATCGCGAGCGTGCCGGTTTCGCTCGCGGCGTTTGCGTCCGAACGCTCGATCCTTCATGGCGACGCGCATTTTTGGAACGCCGTCTACGCCGCGGACCACGCGGTGCTCTTCGACTGGGGTAACACCTGCCTCGGCCCCGGCGAGATCGACCTCGCGCACGCCGTCGCCATGAACCTGCCGCGCGACGTGCGCCGCGGCTGGGAGCGCGCGCTGCTCGATGATTATCACGACGCGCTGATACAGGAAGGCGTGTCACGCGGCAGGGTAGAGATCGAGGAGCGCTATCGGCTCGGCGTTGCGTACGCGCTCACGGTGCCGCTCAGGCAGCGCGCGGCCGGTGTCCCGGAGCGCATCTGGCGCCCGCTGCTTGCCAACGTCTCCGCCGCGGCGCGCGACCTCGACATCGCCGCGCTCTTGTCCGCGCGCTGATCGCGCTCATTCGTGGTCGCTCTGCGCCACCTGCGCCGTGTTCAACGCCGCCACCAGCGACGCACCTCCGATCGTGTTGCCGATCAGCGTCGGCACCAGGTAGCCGCCGAGGTAGTGCTGCCATGACACGCGCCGTAGATCGCGGCGAACATCACCTCGACCGATCCCGCGATGATGTGCGAGAAGCTCCCGAGCCCCACGAAGTACGTAAGGATGATGATCATCCATAGCCGGCCGGCGCCCGCGAGCGGCAGCAGCCATACCACGAGCGCGATCAGCCACCCGCGAAGATGCCGTGAATCACGATCGCGCCCCATGACCCCTCCGCCGCGTGCGTGCCGATGTACGCGAACTGGTCGAGCATCGGTGTGTCGAACACGTGAAGGTCCGCGAGCACCACCGCGAACAGCGCAGCGCCCGCCAGGTTCGCTACGAGCACGATGCCCCACACGCGGAGAGTGTCCAGCAACGTGTCAATGTTACGCCGGCTGAAGAGCGGAACGACGGCGGTCAGCGTCGTCTCCGTGAACAGTTCCTGGCGCCCGAGGACCACGATCAGGAATCCAACCGGATAGCCGAGCCGCCAGATCAACGGCGTCCAGTCCGCGTCTGGGAGGTAGAACCGCAGCAGGCCCTGGGCGACGAGCGAGAACCCCATCGAGAGACCGGCCGCGAAGCCGGACCACGCGAGCCCAGTCGAGGCCCGGTTGAGCTCCTCCGTGCCCTCACGCCGGATCGCCTCGTGGATGACGCGCACGGGCGGCCGCGTCCGCTCGGCGGCGCCTTCGCGGTCGCGGTCAGTCAGGCCGTCGGGCTCATCCTCACGGTACACGGAGGGCCGCTCGCGGCGTCAATCGCCGGACGGGCCGCGGCCGTCGTCATCTTCGAGGCGTCGCAGTTCGGACTCGACCGGCTCGCCGTACGAACGGTCTTCGCCTGGCGCGTGGTGCTCCTGCGCCAGCCGTGCGCGCTGTTCGGTCAGGTCGCGCTCGACCATCTCGCGCTGCTGGCGCTTCTCCTCCGGACTCATCGCGCCCTCTGTGTCGATCTCCGAGAGCGTGACGCCGTCGGTGACATCGACCTCGTCCGCCTTCAGGCGTCGCTGTTCGAGGTCCCGTCGCGGAAAGCCGACGACGATCTCCCGGCCCTCCGCCGCCACGATGGATTGGCGTTCCAGCCAGTACGACCGACCGCTGGGCGGATTCACTTCGAACTGCTTGCTCGTCGTCCGGCCGACGACGCCGAGCTCCTCTTCGTCACGCGTCATCACATGCTGTCCGAGCCGTACCTGTGCGGTCAGCGGGGCGCGGTCCTCGTGTATGCCCATCGCAGCCCTCCTGCTTTGGATTGGATGGTAGGACGGAGCCGGTGGCGCGCGCGTTAGCGAATGCCGGTCCGTTATGACACCTCTATATCGGCGTCGGCCCCTGTTCACCTGCTTGAGCTCCGCGATGCCCTCACCCGCGTGTGGTAGGCCGCGCGACCGCGATCCTTCCGCAACAGCGGCATCGTTCGGTCGCAGCCGGAGCGTTACGCCTCGCTGCATACGCTTTCAGAAACTCGCAACAGCGCATCGGGCCTCATGCGAGTCGCGCGGTGCGGAGCAGATGAGAAGAGAGGTGGATAGCGATGAAGCTCTCACGATTGGCCATCATCCCCATCGCACTTGCGATGATGGGGCTGTTCGGCATTGGCCTGGCGGCATCCCAGACGCCGTCCTCGACCCCGGCCGCGACGCAATCGCCGGTCGCGACGAGTTCGCTCGCCGCGACGGCGCCGGCGACGCAGGCCGCAAGCCCGACGACGGCGCACAGCGCCACACCGGCGGGCACGACGACGGCGACGCGAAGCGCGACGCCCGGGGCGACCGGCACGGCGAGCACGGGGCAGGGCCCATCCTTCACGGTGCACCCGATCGTCACGAAGCTCGCCCCCTCCGTCGTCCGCATCCAGACGGAGGCTGCGAACCTCGGCTCGGTGGGCGGCGGGCAGGAGGTCGGCGTCGGCACCGGCGTGATCATCGACAACCAGGGCCATATCGTCACGAACAACCACGTCGTGACGGTCGGCACGAATCAGCCGGCGAAGAACATCATCGTCACGATCAACGCCTCGAAGACGGTGAACGCGACGATCGTCGGACGGGACCCCGCGACCGACCTCGCCGTGATCAAGATCGACCCCAGCGGCCTGAACCTGCAGCCCGCGCACTTCGGCGACGTGAATAGCGTCGACGTCGGCGACACCGTCGTTGCGATCGGCTTCGCGTTCGCGTTGCCGGGCGAGCCCACCGTCACGACCGGCGTGCTCAGTGCGAAGGCCCGCTCGATACAGGAGCAAAACACGACGATCAGCCCCGCGCTGCAGACGGACGCCAGCATCAACCCGGGCAATTCTGGCGGTCCGCTCGTGGATGTCGACGGCGACGTCATCGGCATCAACACGGCCGGCATCGCGAACTCCCAGAACATCGGCTTCGCCATCTCGGCGCAGCTGGTACAGCCGATCGCCCAGGAGCTGATCAAGAGCGGCAACATCACGCGCGGCTACATTGGGATCGCCGCGACTGACATCACGCCGACGCTCGCAGAGGCGTTCAGCCTACCGGTCACGGAGGGTGTGGGCGTGACCAGCGTGCAGCCGGGCGCGCCGGCGGAACAGGCCGGTCTGCAGGCGCAGGACATCATCGTCTCGATCGCCGGGCAGAACGTCTCGAACGTCGGTGACATGCTGAACGTGCTGCGCAATCACAAGCCAGGCGAGACTGTGAACGTCACGTACTTCCGCGGCAGTCAGAAGCAGAGCGCGCAACTCACACTCGGCCAGAACCCGAACGGCTAGCGAGGCGCGGGAAGAATGAGGAGCCCCCGGCGATTGCCGGGGGCTCCTCGTTGCAGACGCGAGTTCGCTCAATACCAGCGTCCGCTTCTCGATGCTGAGATGAGATTCAGCACGAGGACCGCCAGCGCGGCGATCAGGAGGATCCAGATGAATGCACCCCAGTTCACCGCGAATCCCACGATCCACAGGATCAGTAGGACCAGGAACAGCAGCCAGAGCAGCGAGATCATGAAAGGCCTCCTTTCGCACTACTCCGGCCCTCATCGTTGCCTATCGGTCATGTACTGCGCGCAACCCGTTGCGATGTTCCAATGGCATGTGCATCGCAGAGCATTGTCATGAAAACGAGAGCCAGGCGCCGGAGGAGCGGGAACGTGCTGCGATACGGCGCGGTACGGCGATTGATTGTTCGTCGGCGACGACGGGCTATGTCTATGGCGTGCTACGCACCGCGAGCGAGCGCCCGCGCCGAGCCCAGATGTTTCACGTGAAACAATGAGGAGATTAGCCGCGGGCGACGAGCAGGACGATGCCGGCGGTCGCCACCCAGCCGACGATGCAGAGAATGATGGGGATGTCCTTGAGCAGCACCTCTTCCGGGCTGCCGCCTTCCTTCTTCACGTTCACGAGGTAGAGGTAGCGGAAGATGCCGTACAGCACGAAGGGAATCGTCAGCATCATCGAATGGTCGGATGGAAGGCCTTCGGCCGTGAACGTGTAGAGCCCGTACGCCATCAGCGTCGCCGCCGTCACGGTCGAGGCCATCTGGTCGAGCAGCTCCGGCGTGTACTCGTCGAGGATCTTGCGGTGGCTCCCGGCGCCGTCCTGCAGCAGGTCCAGTTCCGCACGCCGCTTGTTGATGCCGAGGAAGAGCGCGCCCAGCGCCGTCACAACGTAGAGCCACGGCGAGATGGGCACATCGATCGCAAGCGCGCCCGCCATGGCGCGCAACACGAAGCCCGTGGCGATCACCATCAGGTCGATCAGCACCATGTGCTTCAGGGCGTAGGAGTAGCCGACCATCAGCACCGTGTAGGCGAAGACGACGAGCCCGACCCGCCAATCGAGTGCGAACGCCGCCGCATTCCCGATCACGGCCAGCACCACGGCGGCCGTCCAGGCGGTGCTCACCGGGAGCAGCCCGGCCGCGATGGGGCGCTTCGACTTGCGGGGGTGGACGCGGTCCTGCTCGATGTCGCGAATATCGTTAACGAGGTAATCGGCGCTGGATACCATCGCGAAGCAGGCGAAGGCGACGAGCGACTCCAGCAGCTTGGGTATGAACGTCGAGGAGTCGGTCAGGTGGTACTGCTGGCCGACCGAGAAGATGAGGGCCAAGAAGACGATGCCGTTCTTCGTCCACTGGCGCGGCCGCATGGAGCGGAGCAGGTAGCGAAGCTGGGGGAGGGCGCCCGGGGCCGGGCGGGCAGCCGCGACCGTGTCGGCGAGCGCTGCGGTGGGGGCCGCTACCGCGACCTCGTCGTTCGCCATGATGCCGAATCATAGCGCAGTCCGAAGGGCCGGGCACTCAGCAAGATTGGTATCTCCGTGCCGATAGTTCTCTCAGAGGTTGCCAGATGGACCGTTCACAGGCCTACGAGACTCTGAACCTGCACCCGAGCGCGGACGGGGCCATGGTCGCCGATGCCTACTGGCGGCTGGTCCGGGGCGCGCAGGCAAACGGTGATACACCCGAGGCGGCGGCGAAGATCGAACGCCTCAACGAGGCGTATGCGACGTTGAACCCGAAGTCGGCGCCCCCGCGGCCGCAGGTGCAGGGCGGGGCCGCCGTCCTGCAGCAGGCGCAGGGCTCCGGCGTCTGGGTGCTCGATGTCTTTGCCGACTGGGTCGTCGAGCAGGCGCGGCTCACGCGGGCGCGCTGGCCCGGGCGCAACCTCGAGATCGGGCTGATTGGCGGCGCGGCGCTGTTCCTCTTGCTCTTGGCGGTAGGCGCCGGCGCCTCGCTGCTCCTGTCGTTCGCGGCCGCCGTGGTCGCCCTCGTGGCTATCTGGGCGCCCTGGCGGCGCACAGACTAACCGACGCCGCGGTCTCTCCTGGATGCGTCACGGGCAGCGGATCTCTCCCCGGCCGGCGCCCGTCTCGCGCTCGTCGACGGCAGCACCAACGGCCCCGGGTAGTGATGCGGCTCGCCCTCACCTGCTACGATGAACCAAAGGGATCCTCACTCATATGAGGACAGTGAACTTGGCTGACTCGTAACGTTCTTCAAGCTGAGGCGGGCCCGGGCCCTGGGGGGCTGAGAGGCCGATTCCGGTTTTCGCCGGTACACGCGCTCTGGGCAGCGCTTCTCGCGTTCGCCGCCGTCGCCGGCTACGCGGCGATGGGCGACGCGCGGCAGGTGATCTCGCTCGTGCGGGGCGCGTACTGGCCGTTCATGCTCATCGCGGTCGCAGTCGAGACCGTCTATGTGCTCGCCCTCGCGCTCTTCATGATGCATACGTTCCGGGCCGCCGGGCTGCCCGCGCGGCTGCGGCGGTTCCTCCCGCTGAGCCTTGCATCGCACTTCGTGAACGTGGTGTCGAAGACCGGTGGTGTGGCGGGGATCGCGCTGTATGCGCGCGAGTCGCGCGGACAGACGTACTCCGCGCAGGAGTCGAGTGTGGCGTACCTGATGCGGCACTTCCTCGGCTATGTGGCGTACTTCGTGGTGCTGGCGGCGACGCTCGTGCTGCTCTATGTGCATGGATCGCTGCACATGGTTGAGGTGATTGGCGCCGTCGTGGTGATCTCGCTGGGAGCCGGCGTGGTCTGCGGCGGCTGGTTCGTGGCGCGCCAACCCTCGCGGCTCGAGCGGCTCATGCTGCTCGGCGGTGCGCCGGTGAACGCTGTCGCGCGGAGAATCGGCCGAGGGCCGGTGATCCCCGTCGCGCGGGCGCACGAGGCAGGCGTGGAGCTCCACCGCACACTTCAGGCCGCCATGGCCCGTCCGGTGCGCTACCTTCTTCCGTTTGTGTTCGCGCTGCTTGTCGAGCTCCTGAGCGCCGTGATCCTCCTCATCATCGCGGCGGCGCTGCATGCGGACGTGTCGTTCGTGACGGCGATGGCGGTGTACGCGATCTCGTTGCTGTTCGGCATCATCGCATTCACGCCTGCCGGGCTGGGCTTCGTTGAGGCGTCGATGACCTTCCTGCTGATCTCGTTTGGCGTGGACGCGCCGCACGCGATCGCGATCACCGTTGCGTTCCGGCTCTTCGATCTGTGGATCCCGATCGCGCTCGGCGCGATTAGCCTGCTCCTCGTGTATCGCCGCGGAACGCCGCGAGCGGCGGCCGCCGGACCTGCGTGAACCGCTCTGCCAGGTTGCGCGGCGGCCGCGACAACTCAACCGTTTCGGGATGCGAGAGACGCAGTTAAATTACGCCGTTACTGCTCGCGCGAGTCGCCTTAGCGGGGATGTGCGCGAGGTCTACAGCGGCAGGTTGCTGTGCTTCTTAGCGGGGAGGGCGTCCGACTTGGTGCGCAGCATCTCGAGGGCGCGGATCACCTTGAAGCGCGTGTCGCGGGGGTCGATGACCTCGTCGACATACCCGCGGGAGGCGGCGACGTACGGGTTCGCGAAGCGGTCGGCGTACCCGGCGACGAGCTTCGCGCGCTCGCCGGCGGCGTCCTCCGACTCCTGCAGCCGCGTACGGTAGAGGATGTTCACCGCGGGCTCCGGCCCGACTACGGCGATCTCACCCTGCGGCCATGAGAAGTTCATGTCGGCGCCCAGGTGCTTCGAGCCCATCGCGTCGTACGCGCCCCCGTACGCCTTCCGCAGGATGACGGTCACCTTCGGCACGGTGGCCTCCGAGTAGGCGAAGACGAGCTTGGCGCCGTGGGTGATGATGCCGCCGTACTCCTGCGCGACGCCCGGCAGGAAGCCCGGGACGTCGACGAGCGTGAGGATCGGGATGTTGAATGCGTCGCAGAAGCGCACGAAGCGCGCCGCCTTACGCGAGGAGTCGATGTCGAGCACCCCGGCCAGGTAGAGCGGCTGGTTCGCGACGACTCCCACCGTGCGCCCGGCGAGCCGCGCGAAGCCGACGACCATGTTCTGCGCCCACTGCGCATGCACTTCCATGAAGTCGCCGGCGTCGACGATGTCGTGGATGACCTCGCGGACGTCGTAGCTCTTCGTCGCGTCGTCGGGCACGACCTCGAGCAGACGCTCGGAGCGCCGGTGCACGTCGTCGCCGGTCTCCATCAACGGCGGGTCTTCCATGTTGTTCAGCGGCAGGAAAGAGAGCAGCCGGCGGATCTCGAGCAGCGTGTCCTCTTCGTTGTCGATGGCGAAATGGCAGACGCCGCTGCGGGTAGCGTGCGCCATCGCGCCGCCGAGCTCTTCGTGCGTCACGTCTTCGCCGGTCACGGACTTGATGACCTCCGGGCCGGTGATGAACATCTGCGACGTGTTCTGCGTCATAAAGATGAAGTCGGTGAGCGCCGGCGAGTACACCGCGCCGCCCGCGCACGGTCCCATGATCGCCGAGATCTGCGGAATGACGCCGGAGGCGAGCGTGTTGCGCAGGAAGACGTCCCCGAAGCCGGCGAGGCTCGCGACGCCCTCCTGGATGCGCGCGCCGCCGCCATCGTTGAGGCCGATCACAGGTGCGCCGGTCTTCATCGCGAGGTCCATGATCTTCGACATCTTCTCGCCCATCGCTTCGGACAGGGAGCCGCCGAAGACGGTGAAGTCTTGCGAGAACACGAAGACACCGCGGCCATCGATCTTGCCGTAGCCGGTGACGACGGCGTCGCCGAGGTAGTGCTGCTTGTCGATGCCGAACTCGGTCGCGCGGTGCACAACGAGCTGGTCGAGCTCCTCGAACGTGCCGGGGTCGAGCAGGATGTCCAGCCGCTCGCGGGCGGTCATCTTGCCGCGCTCGTGCTGGGCTTCGATACGCCGGGCGCCGCCGCCGAGGCGCGCCTGGTCTTTCATCTGGAGGAGTCGTTTGAGGCGTTCGTCGTTCGACATGCCCGGATGGTAGCAGAGGGTAATCTCGCGGGGAATCGCATGCCGCGGGCCCATTCTCGTATCTGGTTCGGCGGCTGGAAGCTGACGGCTGGACGGGCGAGTGGGCGAAGCTGTGTGAATCTCGGTGGGCGTGGAAGGCGGATGTGCGGGCAGCGTCGTTACACTTCGATCGTGACGACGGAGCAACGGCCGAAGGTGGGGATCCGGCACCTCGTGTTCGCGGTCGGGCAGGGCCCGACGAATGGGCGCTATCTCACGCGCGAGGAAGCGCGCGAAGCGATGGGCGCGATGCTCGACGGCGTGGCGACGCCGGCGCAGGTGGGAGCGCTGCTGGTCCTGCAGCGCTACCGCAGCGAGGCGCCGGAGGAGCTGCTCGGGTACATCGATGCGGTGCGGGCACGGGCGCGGCTGCTACATCCGAAGGTCGAGGGCCTGCTCGATGTCGGCAGCCCGTACGACGGACGGTTGAAACACGTCATCGTGAGCCCGGCGGCGAGCATCGTCGCGGCGGCGGCCGGGGTGCCGGTGCTCATGCACGGCGAACACGATGTCGGACCGAAGGCGGGGCTGCCGATCGGCGAGGTGCTGCGGGCGCTCGGCGTGAACACAGACCTCGAGCCCGAAGCGATCGAGCGCGGCATCGAGGCGTGCGGGCTGGGCTACGCGCGGCAGGCGCGGGTCGTGCCTTCGCTGCACACGCTGCTGCCGATCCGGCGCGAACTCGGGCTGCGTACGCCGGTTCATGCCATCGAGAAGATCTACGACCTCGGCAACGCGCCGTACCACCTGCTCGGCGTGGCGCACATGCCGTATCTGAAGCACCTGGCGCCGACGATCGCCGGCATGCCATGGCTCCGTACGATGGTGGTGCAGGGCATGGAAGGCCACGAGGATGCGACGACGTCGCGCGGGACGCGCGTGATCGAGATCGACGCTTCCGCCGGACAGACGGAGATGCGGCTCGAGCCGGGCGACTTCGGGCTGCAGCCGGCGACCGACGCCGACATCGCGCCGGGTGATGCCGAGCGGTCGGCACGCATGACGCTCGCCGTGCTCGACGGGAGCGCAACGCCACCGCAGCGTGACCTCGTGCTGCTGAACGCGGCGCTGCGCATCGAACTCACCGGCCGCGCAGCGGATCTACCTTCGGCGATAGAGCGTGCACGCGCTTCGCTCGAATCCGGCGAGGCGCAGCGCAAGCTCGATGCGTGGCGCGCAGTCGGCTAGGCGATCAGCGCTCCTCCCAACGACGCAGAATGGCTTCCTGCTCGGGCGTCGTGCGGACGCGCAGGGCCGCTTCGATGATGTTCGAGCGGCGGCCGTGGCGTAGTTGCTCCTCGAGGATGGCGAGCAGCGGCGACCGGTTCGTCGATGCGAGCAGGACGGCGAGATAGTTGTAGAGCTCGTCGGAAATCTTCGCTGACATGAGGCCGCCGACCGCGGGGTAGCAGGCCTCGAGCTCGAGCCGGATCACAGCTTCGACGACAGCCGTGGCGAGCGCTTCGCCGCCCTCGCGCGTGGCGGCCGCGAGCGCGCGACGGGCGTAGCGCTCGACGGGCTCCGGCGGGCCTTCGGCCAGCAGCTCGAACACGCCGGCGATCAGCGGGTCTGCAGGATTGGCGCCAAGGAGCCACTGGTAGATGGCGGCGTGATTGCCGCTGCCCGCGAGGAGCTGGAATGCGGTGTTGGCCGGCTCGCCGTTGGGGCCGCGGTCCTCGAGATGTTCGACGGCGATGAACGGAAAGCGGTCCGGTGCGAGGTCGGCGAGCAGCATCAGCCCGTGCGCCCGCAGGGAGGCTGCGATGTCCTCGCCGAACGCGATCTCGTACGTATCGCAGGCGGCGAGCGCGACATCGGCGTCGCGCGCATCCCCGAGCGCGCGCAGGATGCGCACGATCGCGATGCGCATGATGGCGCCTTGGTCGCGCTTCAGCCCGTCTTCGTCGAGGTCGAAGAACATCGACCGCAGCATGGGGCGCGCGCTCGCGTCCGGATGCGCGAGGAGCGTATCGAGCGCGGCCTCTCGCGAGAGCCGATCGCGCGCGCCGAGCAGCTCTATCGCCGTCCGGACGATGGTCTCGTCGTCGGCGGTGGCGGCGAGCACGGACAGCCGGGCGGCGGCGGCGTTCGGGCGCTTCTTCGGGGACATGGCGCAGTATGCGGCACGGCGGGAGCGAGCGCGCTCAAGGCCCGCCGTCGCCCGGCGCGGCTGATTCGCTGCGCATTGCGGACGCGTTGGGCGAGCATCGCACGTCGCCTATACTGCCGATGCGCACGGGTGTAGCTCAGCTGGAAGAGCAGCGGTCTCCAAAACCGCCGGTCGGGGGTTCGAGTCCCTCCACCCGTGCCACTGATCTGAATCTACGGCCGGCCGCGAGACCGGCCGTGCTGTTTTCAAACGAGTTCCGACGCGCTGCCGCGAATGACGATTGCGCGGCCGTCGCTCGCGACTGCGTGCCGCATCGATCGTTGGTCACGATGCCCAAGAACTGCCGCGAAGGGTGCGAGGTTTGGTGACCGGTGACGGCGCCCTGCGTTGGTAGCATCGACATACGTGTTGCTCTTCGTCTGGGGTCCCGTCTCGGCATGGGCTGCGGCGATCGCGACGTTTATCGTCGCGCTCGTGGCGCTGCTTGCGTCGCTCCGCGTGTTCGAGGCGCTCGGGCGGCCGAGCATCCGCATCACATTCGAGCAGCGTGAGCCGTGGTGCCGGGAGGCAACGATCCGCGATGGAACACGCGCGCTCTGGGTGCGTGTCGGCGTCGAAAATACGGGCAGGGATACGGCGCACGGGTGCATCGGGCGCATGACCAGCCTGAAGACGGGCGGCGTGCTGAGGGCGGACGTCGATCCGTTGCAGCTCCGATGGGCAGGGACGCCACGGGCGCTCGGGTTCCACGCCGTTGACCTTCGCCGTGACCAGCGGGAGTTCCTCAACGTGCTGCTTCGGCCGGCGTGCCGCCCATGGCACATCGAAACATTCGACAATACGGACTTTGATCCCGGATTCACGACGGAGCTCGCGGGTGAGCATGAGCATGCGATCGAGATCGCGGTCTTCGCGCATAACGCTCGCACTGTCGCACGGTCGTTGGTGGTACGGGTTGGCGAAGAAGACGGTGCGATCGCGATTCACCTTCAATGACGGAGCCATGAATCACCGTCGGTCAGCCGTGGAATCGACATATCGAGCCACTCCTCGGAGCGTACGCAGCCCTGCAGAGCATGCGTGGTCCGAGGCACTTACGATGAGCCTCTACGTTTCGCTCGTGCTGGCCGCCGAGCTTGTGGTGCTCAGCCAGACACGCGGTGACACGCGGGAAGCAGTGGGCGCGCTCTGGGGTGCGGCATTGGGGCTGACGACCGCCCACATCTTCGCCTTTCAGCTCGCCAACCGCGCTGTTGGGGGCGGAAGACTGAGCCGCCACGACTGGAGCGCCATCTGGCTTCAACTGGCCGCGGCGGTCTGCGTCGCGGCCGCGCTGACGGTGCCGTTCATCGTCTTGGACAACTCAGCCGCGATTACGGTAGCCGAGTACATGACGGCCGGGTTCGTCGGCACCTTTTCGTACGTGACGGCGCGCATGGCCGGCAGCCGACAACTGCGCGCGCTGCTCTTCGGTGCGGCGATGCTCTCGATCGCCGTTGTCGTTGTCCTGGTGAAGGCGGCGCTGACGTCGCACTAGCCCGACTTGCACCCAACTGCGATTCAAGGCAGTCATGCTATGCGAGCGTTCACACGCCCAGCCGCGTACACGGCGTATCGCTACGGGGTGGCCGTCGCCGCCGCGCTGGAGCAGTTCGTCTGCTGCACCTGCTGGAGGGACGACTGGATCTTCGTGACGGCGCTCGTAACGGCGGTGATCGTCTGGGTGACGGGCTGGTCACCGGATGTCGCCTGGTCGATTGACGACGTGAAGTCGTCGAGCGCCGAATCGAGCCGCTCCGAACCTGACGCGTGCGCCTGCTGCGCGGCCGACTTCAAGTTCTGAGCGGATGCCTTCGTCTGCATCGCGGCCGCCTGAATATCGTCGAGGCTGCGGCTCGAAGTGATCGCGCCGAGCGAATCACGGAACTGATCGATCGACGCGCAGAGCTGTTGCCGCGCGGCATCATTCGGCGTGCCGCTTTCGGATGCGCCGGGCGTCGTCGCCGCGCCTGCCACGCCGCCGGCTGCCGTCGCCGAACCGGCCGACGTCGTTGTCGGGCCCGTCGTCGGCGTGTTGTCCGATGAGCTGCCGCCGCCGCAACTTGCAGCGGCGAGGGCCATCACCATCAGCGCTGCCGTCATGGTGCATACCAGGCGTCGTCGCGATCTCATATCGCTCTCCTCTCGGTGTCCTCAGGCTGCGGCCAGCAGACGTGCGCGCTGCGCTTCGTACTGCTGATCGTTGAGAACGCCCGCTGTGTGCATCGACTTCAACTGGGTCAGCGTTCCCGCGACCTCGGCCGGCTGGGGGTTACGGGGCATCGGGTAGGCCGGCTTGGTGATCAGGTAGACGAGCGTCCCGAGGACGGGAAAGAAGATGATGCCGAAGAGCCAGAGCACTTTCGAGACGCCACGGAGATCCGGGCGTAAGAAGAGATCGACGATCGCGAAGAACCAGACCAGGATCAGCGGAACCATGATGAACATGACGAAGAGAATCGACCAGAACGAACCCCAATCCATGCGCGCTCACCTCGTTTGTTGATGGCGGGCCAGTCGCAGAGCTCCACGGGAGATGGACGCGATGCGATGCGCCGGCCAGTATGAACGTAGCCAGCGGCCCCGGTGCGGCGCATCGCAAGAGTTGCGACGGAAGGCGGCAGATGTTCAGTACGCGCGAGCGGCTGGAGGGAGACGCCGGGTGTGCGTCTCCGACGTCGTCCGCGGCTGGCGTACCACTCTTACAACTCGGTACGCGAATGGCGACTCCTCGCGACGTGCCCCGGCGAACGCGACGCCGATACTGCGAAAGCCGTGCCGGTGCATGCGACACGCCCGGGTGTGACTCGCCACGGCGAATTCACGTATCGCGAGAGGTGACGTGCTGGCCTCGCTCATCCTCCTGTGCGGCATCGCGGCCGCGATCAGCACGCTGACATTGAGCGCCGTGCAGATCCACCGGCGCCAGGTGCGAACCGCGCCGCGGACGTTCCGCTGCGCGGTGCGTGCGGTATCGGGCGATGTCGAGGGCTTGCGCCGCGAATTCGCACAGAGCGCGGCGTATGCACGATGGGTCCGCGACGTGTTGCTCGTGTGGAGCGGGATCACACTATCACGCGTTCGGGCGCTCGAAGTCACCACCGTCCGCTACCGACTGTCCGATATGGAGTCGCGCCAGGCGCCGGGCCTCGGGTTGTACCCGCTCGTGATGACAGTCTGGCTTGAGGGCGGTGCGGTAATCGAGGTGGCGGCCGCACGGCGCGACCGCGAGAGGCTGCTGGAGCCGTTTGTCCGGCCGCGCGCGGTCCGCGGCACGCGGAGAGATCCGCGCATGCTCGAGGACCTGGCACGGCTCGTCAAACGGGCGCAGAGACAGAGCGAGGAACGAAAGGAGCAGGAGTTACGACGATGAACGAAGTCGGACCGGTTGAATACATGGTGGTGGCGTTCCCTCATAACAGGCTCGACGGCACGATCGCGCCCGCGCTCAGCGCGCTTACGGATGCGGGCACGATTCGAGTGCTGGATCTCGCCTTCGTCATGAAGGATGAAGAGGGCAGCGTCTTCGCGACCGAGCTGGAGGACGAAGAGTCGGACATCGGCAAGGCGTTCCGGGCGGTGGAGGCGGAGGCAGGTCAGCTCATCAGCGAAGACGACCTCCTGGCGGTGGGCGAGGAACTCGATCCCGATTCGTCGGCCGCGGTGCTCGTGTGGGAGGACGTCTGGGCGACGAAGCTGAAGGGCGCGATCCGCGAGGCAGGCGGCGTGTTGCTCGACCTCGAGCGTGTGCCGTATCAGGTGGTCGATGCGGCGCTCCAGTACGCGGAGGCCGCGGGAGGATCGAAGTCATGATGATGAGAAGACGAGGGCCGGGACTGATCCGCGCGGCAGCGACCACGGCGGTCGTGGCGGGCACCGCCACGGCGGTGAGCGGCCGCGTGCAGAAGCGCCAGTACGACCGATGGTCCGCCGAGAATGAGCAGCAGGCGATGGCGACGCAGTCGTACGCGCCCGCGGCTGAGCCGGACTACACGGCGGAGTTGGAACGCCTCGCACAGCTCAAGGCGCAGGGCGTGATCACGGAGCAGGAGTTTCAGTCGAAGAAGAAGGCGATCCTCGGGATCTAACCGCCCACCGGGCGCCCGGGGCACATCGCATAATCGCCGCACAACCATCGAACCGATGGGAGCAGCGACCGGCAGACGAGTTCTGCCGGTCGTTTGTTGTTGCAGCGAGCACGCGAGCGCTCGCCGGCCGCCGTCGTAGTGATCGTGCAAGATGCGCGTGCTGATGGCCGCCGGCGAGCGCTCGTGTGCGGGCGATGGTCTGTGGGCGTCGAGCGCACGGCTCGCCGCTACGTCGGGGAGTGGGGCGTCGGGCGCATCGAGACGACAGCATCGCGCATCCTGAGTGAGGCTTGCATCGCACGTGTGTGCGGACGACGCAACGCGGGCCCGCTTCTCAGAAGCGGACCCGCCTGCGTTTGGAGCGTCGGTACGTGTGGGATGTGAGCTACTAGAGGCTCTCGACGGCGGACTTGACGGATGCGGCGCTGCCCTCATCGATCTCGTGCTTCTTGAGGTTGTCGGCGTCTGCCAGGGCGGATTCCACATCCTCGACCCAGCGCTCTCTGAAGAGCACGACGATCCCGGAGCTGTTGGGCGGGAGCACCTCCTCGACGTTCTCCTTGATGTCGTGCTTCTTGCCGCGGGAGCGGAGCGCACCGATCCCGCCGCCGGCCGCAGCGCCAACGATTGCGCCGCCGATGATCGATGGCGGGAAGATGAGGCCAACGACAGCGCCGGCCACTGCCCCGACCTTGGCGCCCTTCTTTACGTCGTGGGCGTCGTCCTTCACCTTCAGCTTCCCGTTCGCGTCGCGGCTCAGGAGCAGCAGCCCCTCGACGTCGATCACATCGTCCTTCGCGAGCTGCTTGATCTGATCCCAGTTGCTGTCGGCCATCGACGGGTCATCGTATTCGGCGATGAAGAGGTCGATGCCGGATTCGGTTGTGGTCATTGGATTCTCCTCCTGGTGCTGGGCGTTCAGTTCGTTTGCGGCGTGCGGGGCCGACGTGTTTCTACATTTGCTGCATCCGGTACGGCGAGACGAGCAGGCCGTAGATCACCGTGACATCGAGCGCGATGGTCGCGATCGTCCAGAACGGGTAGGCCTGGATGAATGCCACCATGCCGATCGCCTGGAGCAGCGCGGCGAGGATGCCGAGCACGCGCGCCCACGTCGCCCCGGTACTCATGACCACAATCCCGATGAGTGCGACGAACCCGCCGCCGATCACATGGATCCATCCCCACTGCGTGAAGTCAAAGAGGATCGCGCCCTCCTGCGTCGGGACGTAGACGTGGCTGTTCAGCAGCGCGATGACGCCGTTCACCGCGCCGAAGCATCCGGCGAGCAACAGCATCACGCCGGAGAACGCCGTCCATCCGTTCAGAATCCGGTCCACCGGATTCGGGGCCATCTCTCCCGGCGGTGTGACATCGCGATATCGGCCGTACTCGTCGTATCCGCGGCTTGCGCTGCTCATCGTCCGCATCTCCTCGGAAGGCGATTGGGTGTAGTGTTCGCCTCCGCTTCATTCTTCGAGCGGCGGTATGGCACAACAATTCCTAATAGCTATTCACGTCGTGGCAGATCATTGCCGTGTGTGTGCATCGTTGTGTCGTGGGTCTTGCGGGTTTCGGGCCGCGCTCTTCGGCGGGACGTGTGGACGTGCGCGATGTTGCACCGGCGCGGCGCGGGGAAGGAGTCCTGGAGAGTCGGGGGCCCGCGCCGCGCCGCTGGCAGGGATTAGGCGGCGTCTTCTTCTGCGCCGAAGGCGTCCTTCAGCCGCTGCTCCTGCTCCTTGCTGAGCGAGGTCTTGATGACCTTCGCGCCCTGGAAATCCTTTAGCTCTTCCATCACGCGGTCCGGGGTCACCTGGTCGACGAGAAGGAAGAGTGCGGAGTTACCGGGCTTGATCGTGCTGCCGACGTCCTTGATGAACTTGTCGTCGACGCCGATGTCGCTGAACTTGCCCGCGAGCGCACCGGTCACGGCGCCGACGGCGAGCCCGAGCCATGGCGCGAAGAAGAGCAGGCCGATCAGCATCCCCCAGAAGCCGCCGCCGAGCGCGCCGGCGCCCGCGAGGTTCGTCGCCTGCTTGACCTTGACCTTGCCATCCATGGCGCGTTTCACCACCGCCGCATCGGCCAGGCTAATCAGGTGCTGACGCTGCAGCGACACGAGCCGGTCGCGCATCTGCTCCGCGGCGTCCGGGGTATCGAACGCCAGTGCTACGAGTTCTGACATGCTGCAGCCTCCTTGTTGCGCGCCTCGGGCTGAAGATGAAGGGTCGAGGTAGCCGCTCATCAACCGGTCTTCCAGACCTGTGAGCGGCCGCCTCGAACGCTGGCAGTATCTGCGCCTGATGCGGGCGTTCGAGTCGCCAGCACTCGCCATTTCGCTACCGAGTTCTTGGCCGCCCGAACAGGCGCGGACGCTTGCGCTTTTGCCGATACGGTGGAGTGCCGTTGCGGGCATTGACATAACCAAGATGTGTATCGAGAAGTCGTATGGCGTATCGCGGCGGGCCGGCGGATGCTCGCCGTTGTCGCGGCGAACTGCTTGCGTACGCGTCGTTGTGCTGCGCTGACCGTCGAAGCGCGGTCCGCGCGCGTGCGCATAATGCCCGGCCCGCGACATAAGCGAGATGATGCGCGCCGACGCGGTCGCGGGCGCACGAACGAACATCGCGCGCAGTAAGACAAACCGGGTCGGATGTAGCAGACAATAACCATGTGTAACGCCTAATCCTCACCTCACAGGGTGTGGTTGATCTCCGTTACGCTCAGACTCCCGACATCGCGAATCGCACGGTCCGCGTAGGTCATAACAAATCTCAAGGAGGCTGCGACGATGGATGGAACCACGCCGCTCGAGCGTCTATCGCGGGCGGAGCCGATGTTCTACCGGATCGCCGTCGCGACGCAGACGACGGTCGGGGAGGCGTACTTCGACACGCTGACGCGCACGATTCGCGAGAGCTGGCACATTGGGGCGGCGTTCGTGGCGGCGCTCGACGGCTCCAATGACGCGGCGGCGCTGATGATCTCTATCGATTCGGACCGCGACGGACTCCGGCGCAGCATCGACCTGGCCGAGCCGCCGTGGCTCGGTCTGACAGGCGGGAGCACGCGCTACCACCGCATCACGCCGGAAGAGGCCGGCGAAGATCCAATCCTCGGTCCGCTCGACGCGAAGACGTCCATGACGGTGCCGCTCACCGCGCCCCAAGGCCGCGTGATCGGCTTCGTCGGACTCGTCGATAGCCGGCTGTGGCACCCGAGCCAGGTGACCGAGGCCGAGGCGCTGTTACGCCTCGTCGCGCCGCGCGCGAGCGCGGAGCTCGAGCGGATGATGATGATGTCGGAGCTGGACATGTATCGCGGACTGGCGGATGGTGGGCGTGACGCCGTCGTACGCTGGGTCATGGCGGACGTTCCCCGCGTGTTGTACACGAACGCAGCGTTTGAGCGGCTGACCGGCTATGCCGCGGCCGAGTTGCGCGCAGACGCGACCCACCTGCTCGCGCCGCTGATCTCGACGGACGGCGCACGTGCTGCGCAGGGCGCGGAGGCCGAGGTGAGGATCACGCGGAAGGATGGAACGCAGGCTGAGGTGATCGCGAGGCTGAAGACCTCGATGGACGCGAGATGGGCGCGCCGTGAGTACGAGTGCGAGCTGCGGCCGGTCGACGACGACTGGGGTCGAGAGCCGCCCCCGCTGGCCGGTGCATTGACGCGCGCGGTGCTCGACTCGATCGATCTGCCCGTCGCGATCATCGGCGACGACGAACGGGTATACATGAACGCCCGGGCGGAGGCGATGACCGGCGCGACGAGCGAAGAGCTGCTCGCGCTGCGCATTGTGGTGCAGCGCGGTGCGTCCGACCTCTCGCTCACCGTCCGCGACTGGCTGAAGCAGGTGCGCCGGGCGAAGCGCGGGAAGACCATGATCCGGCTGCGGGCGCGCGGCGGCGGCGAGCGTGCGCTCGAGGTGCGCAGCAGGGCGATGACGGTGGACGGTTCGTCGGTGCTGCTGCTCACTGCGACCGACATGGGCGAGCAGAAGCGACGGGAAGACGAACTCACGGAGAAGTCGGCACTCGCCGCTACGATCCTCGAATCGGTCGGGGCAGGGATCCTCGTACTGGACGGCAGCGGGACGGTCGTATGGGTCAACCAGCAGTGGAACGACCGCGCGCGAATCGCCGGAGCGCACCCGTGCCTCCGCGCCGCGGCGACCGGAGACCGGTTCGTCGAAGATTGCAGAACGGCGGCCGCGGGCGATGCGTCCGCGCACGAGGTAGCCGTCGCGCTCGGCTCGGTGATGAGCACTTCGGCGCCGCACGCGTACGCGGCGTACGAGGCGGCGGGCGAGAACGGTGAGGCGCTCTCCTTCGTGTTCGTGGTGACGCCGCGCGTCGACCGGGCAGGCGTTGTCGTGCGCCATATCGAGGTGACGGGGATTGCGCACCGCGTACGTGAACTCGGAGAGAACGACTCGCGGAAACGGACGCTCCTCGAAAGCCTCCCCGATCAACTTGCGCGCGTGACACGCGACGGTGAGATCATCGAGGTGATGGGGCCAACGAGAAAAGCCCCGGTCGTGCCGCCGCTCTCACGCGGCTCATTCCGCACGAACGTCCGCGACGTCCTACCAGATAGCCAGGCGGAGAGCCTGCTTCAGGCGATCGGTGAGGCGACGCAGGCGAACACACTCGTGTTCTGCAACTTGCGGCTCATGTACGAGGACTCGGAGCGGCAGTACGAGGTACGGATCGTGCCGCTGGAGGACTCGTCCGACGTACTGATGGTGCTGCGGGATCGGTCCGCCGAGCAGTGGGCGATCGGGATGACGGAAGGCGGTGAGAACGGCGGCCGGCGCCCGAAGGTGGTGCAGCAGAACCTCTACGGGCTGACGTTCCGAGAGGTCGCGGTGCTGGAGTTGATGGCGCACGGCGCTTCGGACAAGGAGATCGCGCTCAGGCTCGGGGTGAGCGTTTTTACGGTGAACAAGCACGTCTCGCGGATCCTGCACAAGATGGGTGCGTCGTCACGCACCGAAGCGAGCATCCGCACGCTCCGCGAAGGGCTGTTCGTGTCCTAGCGTCGCGGGATCAGGTCAGATGCTTCGGGTCGACGAGCGCCTGCTCGATCACGCATCCGTCAACATCCCGTGCATCATGGAAGACGATGCGGAGATAGCCGTTCGGCATGACCCGCAGCACCTTGCCTTCGCGCACCACCTCTCGTCCGTCGCAGTCGAACGGAAAGCGGACGCGCACGGGGTCTCCGGCCTCGTACCCCATCGCCGCCTCCTGGCGTGGGTGCAGCGTCCTCGCTGGTCGGTCTCCGGGTCGATGCTAACGTCGGCGCACTGATCGATAAAACTCGCGCCGCCCATACCGGGCAGACGCTGATCTGTGCGCGGCGGACGACGCCCAAGATCATTCGGTGGACGATCGCTGATCCCGCAAACACGGGGCGGCGGCTGCTGTCGGCTACGTGGCGCCGGCCGCCCGGCCGTTACCGTGCGCGGCAGTGCTCGCCGGGCCGAACAGCTCGTCTGTCCGCTCGGCGACAATGATCCGGGCGGCGGCTTGCAGCAGGGCGAGGTGCGAGAAGGCCTGCGGGAAGTTGCCGAGCTGATGTCCGTTGGACGCTTCGAGTTCCTCCGCGTAGAGGCCCAGCGGCGAGGCGACCTTGAGCAGGCGGTCCATCAGGTCGCGCGCCCTGTTCAGCTCGCCGATCGCGGCGAGCGCCGAGACGAGCCAGAACGAGCAGATGAGGAACGTGCCTTCCTTCCCGGATAACCCGTCATCCGTCTCGTCGGTCTTGTAGCGGAGCACGAAGCCGCGCTCTGTGAGCTCGTCGGCGATCGCGTGGACCGTGTTGCGCAGCCGGTCGTCGTCGGGAGGCAGGAAGCCGAAGTTCACGGCGAGCAGGTTCGACGCATCGAGCGCGTCGGTGTCGTAGTGCTGGCGCAGCACACCGCGCTCGCTGACGCCACGATCCAGGATCTCCCGCTTGATCCCGTCTGCCGTGCGCGACCAGGAAGCGGCGAGCTGGTTGTCGCCTCGGATCGACGCGAGCTTTGCCCCGCGATCCAGCGCCACCCAGCACATGAGCTTTGATGACACGTAGTGCTTCGGCTCGCCGCGCGCCTCCCAGATGCCCTGGTCGGGTTCGCGCCACACGGCCGTCGCCCGTTCGGCCTGCGTCTGAACGATCGGCCAGAGGCGCCGGGGCAGTCGCTGGCTGCGCCGGGTGTGCAGGAGGATCGAGTCGAGCACGGCGCCGTAGACGTCGTTCTGGCGCTGATTAAAGGCGCCGTTGCCGATCCGGACGGGGCGCGCGCCTGCGTAGCCGGACAGGTCAAGCACCCGCTCCGTCAGGTCGCGCCGGCCATCGATGCCGTACATGATCTGGAGCGAGCCGTCCTCGACCGGCTCCAGGTCGGCGACGAATTGCATGAACTCGTCCGCCTCCCAATCCAGACCGAGGAAGTGGAGCGCCTGCAGCGTGAACGTCGAGTCGCGCACCCAGGTGTAGCGGTAGTCCCAGTTCCGCTCACCGCCGGGCGTCTCCGGCAGCGATGTGGTGAGTGCGGCGACGGTTGCGCCGGTCGGCATGTACGTGAGCCCCTTGATCGTGAGGGCTGAGCGCTGGATCGGCACCAGCCAGCGATGGTCAGGGATGCGCGCGCGGCTGAGCCACGTGCGCCAAAACGCGCTCGTCGTCTCGATGCGACGCTGGGCATCGGCCAGATCGCTGGGTGTCGTGAGGCCGTCGGCCCACGAGAGGGCACAGAACGCCTTGTCTCCCTTGCGGAGAACGTGCCGTCCCCGCACGCGGTCACCTTCGATGCCGAGCGCGATGTCGCTCGTCAGGCGCACCTTCTGGCCGCCGCCGGACGCATCGACCGTGCAACCACCATCTCCGGCGTGCTCCCATCGCGCGGGTACCGAACCATAGGCGAACGCCGGCTCGCACACGACCTCCACCTCGACGGAACCTTCGATGCACTCGACCGTGCGGACGAGCATGTGCTCCGCGTCGGCGTCCGCCGGAGGCCGCGTGTGATGCGTGATCGTGTCTTCGCCCGCGCGATGACCGATGACGAGCGCTTCACGCAAGACGAGCCAGCCGCCGGGTGTACGCCAGCCGGTGATCAGCGTGTGTGTCCCGGGCTCGTAGACGCGGCCGACCGGCACCGTGACGCCGTACGGGCCGAAGCGAAAGTGGCCAGCCTGACGGTCGAGCAGGCTCGAGAAGATGCTCGGTGAGTCGAACGACGGCACGCAGAGCCAGTCGACGCTTCCGTCGGGCGCGACGAGCGCGCCCGTATGGCAGTCGGAAAGGAAGGCATATTCCTCGATCTGCGGGAACGGGCCGTTGCCGGCGGCCGCCTGCTCCTGAATGTTCATCTCAGCTTCGGCTACCGTCGTCATGTCGCACCTTTCGTCGCGGGATCCCAGGGGTAGCAGTTGGGCGGCGCCGGATGTGCGGCACGCAGAAAGGAGGACATCCGGAGATCACCGGCGGCCGCCCATGAACCCAGTCTGGCGACCGGGCCGCGAAGCCACATCGCAAATTACGCCACCGTGCGCGGTGATTCTTCGTACGTCGCGAGGGCACGCGGGCGGGGCGCCCCAGAATTCGTGACGAGATGGCGGGGATCTCTGTATGGGTTCGCCGACGGGCGCGATCAGAAGATCAACGTCGTGCCGGCAGCGAGCGGAAACCGCTGATCGAGGCGCAGGAGGTCAGCGTGGCATCCATCATCTCGGCGCTTCGGCGCAAGCCAGGGGCCAACGCCGCCGCCGCGGCGCCGGCAACGGCAGCCGAGAGCATGCGCGCGCTGCTCCTGCCCCTCGCGCTCGCTCAGTTGCTCGCGAGCTACAACGGCTCGGCGATGGGTGTGGCGATCAGCGCGATCGCGAACGACCTCGACTCGACGGTCACCGGCGTGCAGGCGGCGATCTCCTTCTTCACCTTGACGATGGCGGCGCTGATGATCACGGGCAGCAAGCTGACCGACATCTGGGGACGCAAGAACTGCTTCGTCGCGGGCATCTGGCTGTTCGGCATCGGTGCCCTCGTCGCCGCGGTGGCGCCTGGCATTGGCGTCATGTTCGTTGGGTTCTCGCTCCTGCAGGGGATCGCATCGGCGCTGTTCATCCCCCCTGTCTACATCCTGCTCACTGTCGCGTTCGATGACACGACGTCACGCGCGAAGGCGTTTGCCGTCGTGAGCGCCATGGCCGGACTCGGCGCGGCGGCGGGCCCGCTGATCGGCGGCACCATCACGACGACGATGAGCTGGCGCGTCTCCTTCGCACTGGAGGCGCTGGTGGTCGTCTTCATCTGGTGGGCTGCGCGGCGCGGCATCCACGAACGCCCGCTAACCGGCCCCAAGCCGCAGCTGGACCTGTTCGGCGCCGTGCTCTCCGGCGCCGGGCTCGCGGTGATCGTCGTTGGCATCCTGCTGGCGAACACCTATGGCTGGATCACCGCTCGCAAAGACTTCGATATCGCCGGCAAGACGGTGCTGGGCGAAGGCAGCGTCTCGCCCGTATGGCTGTTTGTCGGAATCGGTCTGCTGCTTCTCGTGTGGTTCGCGATTCATATCTGGAGACGCGAGCGGCACGGAAGGGAGCCGCTGGTCCATATTCGGCTGTTCGCGAACCGCACCTCGAACCTCGGCCTCATCACGCAGACGTCGCAGTGGTTCATTATCCAGGGCGGTATGTTCGTGGTCGCGCTGTACCTCCAGGTCAGCCTGCAGTACTCCGCGATCAAGACCGGCATTCTGATTACGCCGATGGTCGGCGGGATGCTTCTGTCGTCGGCCGTCGCGGGGCGCCTAGCGCGCAAGCGCTCGCAGCGGACGATCATCAGGGCCGGATTCATCGGAGCGATCGTCGGTATCGCGCTCCTCGTGCTGCTCGTGCACCCGGGCGACGGCGACTGGCGGCTCGTGCCGGGACTGCTGTGCCTCGGCTTCGGCGTGGGCATCATGCTCACCGCCTCGGTCAATGTGGTGCAGAGCAGCGTGCCCGAAGAGAAGCAGGGCGAACTCTCGGGCGTCTCGCGGAGCGCCTCGAACCTCGGTTCGTCGCTCGGGGTCGCGATCGCGGGCTCGGTGCTTGTCGCCGCGCTGATCGCCGGCGCGACGTCGCGCGTGAACTCGAGCAGCGCGTTTACGACGCAGCAGCAGCAGCAATTCGATGCGGCGCTCCAACACCAGGTGAGCGCGCTCAGCGACACGCAGGTGCAGAGCGCGCTTAAGGGGCAACCTGCCTCGGTCGCGACCGCCGCGGAGCAGATCTACAGCGACGCACGGAACAAAGCCATGGGGTTCGCGCTGATCAGCGTCGGCGCGGTAGGCGTCCTGGGCCTGCTGGCAGCGCTCGGTCTGCCGGCGGCGCCGGCGCCCGAGACGGCGAGCGATGCGGGCCCGAAGCCGGCGTCGGACCGAAGGCATGGGAGGTTTCGTACCAAATAATCGCCGCGCGCGGAGAGAAGTCTTGCGATGTGGACGTGTTCATGAGGGCCATACGATCGAGTCAAGACGGGATAGCGAGCTGGATAGATCGGCAGGCCAGCTCGGAGAAGTGGCGGAGGTAGGCAATGGACTGGGATGTTTTCTGGTCGGTTCTCGTTGTGATGTTCATCATCATTCCCCTGCTGATGATCTGGGGATTCGCGATCGTGGACCTGTTCTGGCGCAGCGACCTGAGCGGGCTTGGAAAAGTGATGTGGCTGCTTGGCATCCTGATCCTCCCGTTCTTTGGGACGCTGGCCTACTACATCACGCGTCCGGCCATCGTGGTGCCGCGGTCACAGGCGCCGGACCACGTTGCGAACACGCTGAGCCAGCTGAAGTCGCTGCATGACTCCGGTGACCTTTCGGATACGGACTACGAGATGCAGCGCAGCCGGCTGCTGATGGCCCACTGACTCCGGCTTGCTGATGGCAAGTGGCAGCGCACCACCAGCGCCGCCACTTGCCATCAGCGCGGCGCAGCCAGAACCGACGCACCGCAGACGCAGATCACGAACGAACGACGCTGGCGGCAATCATGAGCGTACGCACAGACTCGGCCATGCGGTCCCACGGGCAAGCACAGCCAGCGTTCCGTAGAGCACGGCACAGCACCGCGAGGGGCGCCACGAGCATCGTGCTTCTGCTGATGGCCGCATGGCTCGCGGTATTCGCGAACGCGTCATGGTGGGTGACGCGGACGGTGTTCGACACGGATCAGTTCGTCTCGACGGCCGAGTCGACGATGCGGCAGCCGGAGGTGCAGCAGGCGCTGTCGGTACGCATCGCCGACCAGATCATCGTGCAGGGCGACCTGCAGGCTCGCCTGGCGCAGCGGCTGCCGACGGGGCTCGAGGCGCTCGCCGGGCCGCTGACCGAGGCCGAGCGCTCGATCCTGCAACGCGCGGCGCTGACGCTCTTACAGTCGCCGCGATTCCAGGCGCTCGTCGACCGCTCGCTGCGGCTCGCCCACGAGCACATCGTGAACGTCCTCGAAGACGACGGCACGGCGCTGCGCATCCAGGGGACGAGGATCGTCCTCGATCTCCGCGAGGTGCTGCAGAACGTCCAGCAGGATCTCGAAAGCCGCGGCCAAGGGGCGCTGCTCTTGCAAGTCACGCTGCCTCCGGACGCCGGACAGATCGTGCTGATCAACCACGCTGGCGGGTTGCGTGCGGCCTCGCTGCTTGCGCAACACCGGCAGGCGCTCGTGCTGTCGCTCCTGGCGGCATCCGTCGCTGCCGCCGCGGCCTCGGTTGTGGTGGCGGTCGACCGCCGCGGCGCGATCCGGCGCGCGGGCATCGCCCTGACGATCGCGGGGGCGGTGTCGATCGTCGCGCTGGCGATCTCGCGCTACCCGATCGTCTCCTTCGCGCGAGACAAGACAGCCGCGCGGGCGGCGTTCGATGAATTCACCTGGCTCCTGCGGGCGCAGTCGCTCGGCATGATCGTCGGCGGTCTGATCATCGCCGGGCTGGCCGTATTGGCTGGCGACTCCCATGTGGCGCGGGCGCTGCGATCGTCGCGGAAGTCAGCACCCGGCGAGGATGCCGTCGCGGAGCTGCGGGCTGCACGCGGGGCGCTGGTCATCGGCGGCGTCCTCGTGACAGCGCTGGTCGTGCTCGCATGGCCGGAGCCGAGCGGCCGCGTGTACGCGGCGGCGTTCGCGCTGATCGCGTTCTTCATCGCGGCGTTGATCGCCCTCTCGAGTGAAACGAATTGGGCGAAGTCGTTCCGCGCCGGCATCGGGCGGTTCTGGCGTGATCGCCCGGCGCCACCGAGCGATGCCGGCCCCGTCCGGACGTGGGTCGTCCGCGAGGACCGGGAGCTGCAACTGCTCGGACTGGTGCTGGCGGGGCTCGTACTGCTGTTCCTGCCCGGCCTCACTCCGGGGCTCTTCACGCTCATTTTCGTAGCCGCCATCGCATGGATCGGCGGCATCGAGTGGCTGGGGGCGGCCGGTTGATGGACGTACGTATTCGATTCTCGATGCGAAGGAGACCGCGATGAACTGGGATGTGTTCTGGGAATTCCTGTTTGTCACGCTCGTTGTGTTCCCGCTGCTCTACATCTGGGGTTTCGCGTTGTGCGACCTGTTCGTGCGCCGCGACCTCGGGAACGTCTCGAAGATCATCTGGCTGCTGGCGATCATCTTCCTGCCTGTCCTGGGGACACTGGCGTACTTCGTAACGCGGCCCGTGATGCCGTTGCCGGGCGCGCAGCCGGACCAGTACCTGCCGGGTGTTTTGGCCTCACTGGAATCGCTCCACAACTCTGGCGACCTGTCAGACAGCGAGTACGAGCGCCAGCGCGCGGAGCTGGCGAAGACGACGACCGACCTTACGGCGCGCGGGACGCTGTGACTCTCGCGTAAGGACCGGCAGAACGAACACACGAAGAGGAGACAGGCATGAATAGCACCGTCAATATCCTGGAAGGAAACACATTCGTCACCAGTGACGAGCGCGGAGACATCGCCGGCACGCCGGCGCACCCGCATGGGTTGTTCGCGTTCGACACGCGGTTCCTCTCGCGCTGGAGTCTCACCGCGGACGGGCAACCGATGGCGACACTCTCGGTTGATGACCTCGCGTACAACGAAGCGCAGTTCTTCCTCGCGCCGGCGACAGGAAGCACGTACATCGATGCGCCGCTCTCGGTGATCCGCCGCCGGACTATCGGCCGGGAGATGCGCGAGCGCATCTCGGTGATGAACCATACGACCGAGCCGAAGACGCTGCAGCTCCATCTGCAGGCGGAAGCGGACTTCGCCGACCTGTTCGAAGTGAAGGACGCGCTGGAGAAGAAGGGCGAGCAGTACAGCCATGTCGAATTCGACCGGTTGGTGCTGGGATACAAGCGGGACGAATACGTCCGGGAGACGCACATCATCGGCGGGCCTGATGCCGAGATCGCGTCGAACGGACTGACCTACGAGCTGGCGCTCGAGCCGCACGGCGAATGGAGCGCGGAGATCGAGGTGCGGCCCATCATGCCCGGATTTGGGGCGTTCGACGATGCGACGTCGCAGGCGCAGTCACGGCGCGAAGACCTCGAGCGCTGGATGGCTGAGGCGCCGCACCTCACGGCGGACTGGCGGCCGATCGAACGGATCTACGAACGCTCTCTGGTCGACCTCGCGGCGTTGCGGTTTCACCTTCCGCGCTCCGAGTGGCAGGAGATGCCGGCCGCGGGGCTGCCGTGGTTCATGGCGGCGTTCGGGCGCGACAGCCTGATCACGAGTTACCAGGCGCTGCCGTTCGTACCCGGTCTCGCGGAGATGACGCTGCGGACGCTCGCGGCGCTGCAGGGCACGAAGCCGGATGACTTCCGCGATGAGGAGCCGGGCAAGATCCTGCACGAAATGCGCTTCGGCGAGATGACGGCGTTCGAGGAGCGGCCGCACTCGCCGTACTTCGGTTCGGCGGATTCGACGACGCTGTGGCTGATCCTGCTGGATGAATACGAGCGTTGGACCGGCAGGGTGGACGTCGTCCGCGAGCTCGAGCCGAATGCCCGCGCGGCCCTCGCGTGGATCGACGACTTCGGCGATCGCGACGGGGACGGATACATCGAGTACGCGCGCCGCAACGAGGAGACAGGGCTCGAGAACCAGTGCTGGAAGGACTCGTGGAACTCGATCCTGTTCGCGGACGGCGAGCTGGCGCCCTTGCCGCGCGCGACCTGCGAGCTGCAGGGATACGCATACGACGCGAAGATGCGGGCGGCCCGTCTCGCCCGGGACATCTGGCGCGACCCGGCGTTCGCCGAAAAGCTCGAACGCCAGGCCGGCGAGCTGAAGCTGCGCTTCAACCACGACTTCTGGCTCGAAGACCGCGGGTACTTCGCGCTGGCGCTCGATGGGCAGAAGCGTAAGGTGGACGCGCTCACGTCGAACATCGGCCATCTCCTCTGGAGCGGCATCGTCGATTCCGACAAGGCGCGACAGGTCGCCGACCAGTTGATGGGGGAGCGGCTCTTCTCGGGCTGGGGCGTGCGCACCATGGCCATCGGAGATGGCGGCTACAACCCGATCGGCTACCACGTGGGCACCGTGTGGCCGCATGACAACTCGATGATCGCAATGGGGCTACGGCGCTATGGCTTTGAGCTGGAGGCGGCCCGCCTCGCGCAGGGCATCTTCGAAGCGGCGACGTACTTCCATGACCGGCTTCCGGAGGCATTCGCCGGGTACGAACGCGAGTTGACGCGTTACCCGGTCGAGTACCCGACGGCGTGCAGCCCGCAAGCGTGGGCAACGGGCGCGCCCCTCCTGCTTCTGAGCGCGGTCCTCGGGCTCGAGCCGCAGGGCTCGCGGCTGGCGTCGGCGCCGACGCTGCCGGATAACATCCAGCATCTCGAGTTGACCAACATCCCGGGTCGCTGGGGGCGCGAGGCGATCGGCGCATCGGCCGCGGACACGATCATGGCGGCGCTCGGCGGTGCGGCGGCCGAGGCCCCCGGCTCTATGGCCGAGCTCTTCGAGCGGCTCGACCAGCGCATCGGTCACGTCTCGGGGCGGACCGGACACATCTCGCTGCGCTTCGACCTCGGCGAGGGGCAATCGTGGCGGGTGGCGATGGACGACGGGCACCTCGCGGTTGGTCAGAGCGCGGAGGACGCCGACTGCATCATCGAGACCAACGAGGCGACGCTCCGGGAACTGCTCGCGGGCCGGCAGCGGGCGCAGACCGCCGCGCTCTCCGGGAAAGTGAAGGTGCGTGGGGATGTGGCGATCGCAGCGAAGCTGGGAAGCCTGTTCTAGGTGATGGTGCGGCCGGAGCGCGCGCGCGGGCTCGCGGGGCGTGGTGCGGACACCACGCCCCGCGCGGCATCCAGCCCGGATCAATCCTGGCTCATCTCCGCGCATGCCGGACTGTCCCAGGGTCTGCTGGCCGCACTCGCCCTGCTGGCGACCGCGGCGGTGCTCAGCGGAGCGACGTATCGCGCGACCGACCACGAGACCGTGGCCTTCTATCTGGCGGCGGCCGTGCTTGCGACGTGGTTTGGGGGACTGCCGGCGGGCGCGGTGGTCATCGCCGGCGGCTCTGCGCTGAGCCTTCACACTCGCAGCGCAACGCCGGGCTCATGGGAGACGAGCACTGGTGATTGGACGAGGCTCATCGCGTTCGCGGTGATCGCGTCGGCCTACATCGTCCTGCTGGAGCGCGTCCGCGCTGCCGGCCGGGCGCTCGCGCGATCACTGGAGCAGCAGCGAGCGATCCTGGACCTCCTGCCAGTCGGTGTCGCGATCGCCCGCGCGACCGGACACCGGTCGCCGGCACAGATCAACCCCGCGATGAGCGAGATGCTCGGGTTCCACAGCCGGAAGTTCGACTTCACGCAGCCGGCCGGCATCCGCTTTGGGCATGGAGGGGAACGCATATCCGGCGAGGAGCTTCCGCTGAACCGCGCGATGATGACCGGGGAGGCAGCGCGCGAGCAACGCATCGAGCTGACCCGGCCAGATGGCGCGACCGTGTACATCCGCACCCGCGCGGCGCCGCTCCTCGATCAGGGGCAGCCGTGCGGTGCGGTTGCGGTGTACGTCGATGAAACAGAGGCGCACGACCGGGAGGCGCGCCTACACGAGGCGAGCCGCGCGAAGGACGAGTTCCTGGGCATGATCTCTCACGAGCTGAAGACGCCGCTGACCATCATCTCCGGTAACGCCGAAGTGCTGGAGCGGCGGTTCGCGAGAGAGGACGAGATGCTGCGCGACGCGCTGCACGACGTGCGGGACGCGAGCGGGCGCCTGCTCTCCAACGTAGAAAACCTCCTGACGCTGGCACGCGTGGACGACAGAAGCCTCGAGCTGGAACCGTTTCCCCTCTGTCGCACGCTCCAGCGGGTGGCGATGGCGCATCGTGCATCAGGACATCGCATCGACCTGCGTTGCCCGGGGCATGCGTTTGCGCTCGGCGTGCCGGAAGTCGTTGAGCAAGTGCTGGAGAACCTGCTCACCAACGCGCTGAAATACAGCCCGCCCGATGAACCGATCGACGTGGCTGTGCGGCGCCACGCGGGCGAGTTCGAGATCGCGGTCCGGGACCGGGGCGCGGGCGTCCCGCCGGAGCAGCTGGAGGCGGTGTTCGCGGCGTTCTATCGATCGCCAGACACGAGCGACATGGCGACCGGGATGGGCGTGGGCCTTGCCGTCTGCAGGTCGCTGGTCACGGCGATGGGCGGCCGGATGTGGGCCTCGAGCCGCGCCGGCGGCGGCACCGAATTCACCTTCACGCTGGCAGTCGGGGTCGATGAGCAGGACGAGACATAAGCCTGACAGGCGCGGCGACCGCGAGCTGAGCGCTGACTCGCGCCCGCCGCCCGCCGCTCGGTCGATGAAGCCGCGGCATCTCGTCTGGCGGTACTACGCAGCGGTGCTGCGCGTGTTTATCGAGGAGCCGCTGTTCCGCGGGCTGTTCGTGCTCGCTGTCCTGGCGCTCGTCACCGGCACCGTGTTCTACCATGTCGCAGAAGGGTGGGGGTGGCTCGACTCGCTCTACTTCTCCGTGATCACGCTCACCACCGTGGGGTACGGCGACTTCGCCCCCACGACTGAGCTCGCGCGCGCGTTCACCATCGCGTACGTGCTCATCGGGGTCGGGATCATCGCGCTGTTCGTAACAGCGGTCGCGCGCGCGCCGTTCCTGCAGATGCAGCTCCGCCAGTTCAGGGAAGAGCACGATGTCGACACAAACGATGAGCTATTGGGACCCACTCGCGAGCACCGCGACGAGCGACAGGACTGAGCGCAACTGGGATGCACGCCGACCGATATCAGATGGTGCCGGCGTCGCGCAACGCGGTGATCTCGTCCCAGCCATAGCCGGAGTCGATCAACACCTGCTCGGTGTGCTGGCCTAACTCCGGAGCCGCGCCGCGCGCGCCGACCGTCGAGCGGCCGAACTTCACCGGTGTGTCGACGATCTCGATGTCGCCGGCGTCCGGGTGCTCGATGGTCGTGAAGGCGCCGCGAGCGCGCGTCTGGGGGTCGGCGATGACTTCTTCGAGCGTCTTTGCCGGCGCCCAGATGAGCGAGTGGGCGTCCAGCGCTGGCGCCCATTCTTCGAGCGTGCGCTCCGCGAACAGCTCGTCGAGCATCGCGATGAGCTCTTCGCGGTTCTCGCTCCGGTTGTCGAAGCGGGCGAAGCGCGGGTCGTGCTCGAGTTCCTCGCGTTCGATGGCGCGACAGAACTGCGGCCAGTACATGTCCGACACCAGCATGACGAGCATGATCCAGCGGCCGTCCTTCGTGCGGTAGTTGTTCCAGAGCGGATTCGGCACGGTCGACCGCGCAACCCGCGCCGGCTCGTTGCCGCGGAGGGCGGCGTTGACGTCGCTCGCGAGTACCCAGAGGCCCGTGTTGTGCAGCGAGATATCGAGCGTCTGTCCGTTCCCGGTGCGGTGGCGGTCGAGCAGCGCCATGGCCACGGAGCCGGCAATGAGCATGGCGGTCGTGTGATCGCCCATGCCCGGGCGCTGGGGCGGCGGCGGCGTGCCGGGTTCGCCGAACAGGCCCATGATCCCCGTGCGGGCCCAGAAGGCCGCGTAGTCGTAGCCCGCGCGATCGCGGTCGGGGCCGTCGGAGCCGTAGCCCGTGACGCTCACGAAAATGAGATCGGGGCGGTGCTGGGTCAGGGCGTCGTACGTGAGGCCGTAGCGCTCGCGGCGGCGCGGCAGCAGGTTGGTAACGAAGACATCGGCGTCGGTGACGAGGCGGTACAGCACGTCGCGCGCGCCGGGCTGGTCCAGGCTCAACGTGATCGCACGCTTGCCGCGATTGTCCGCGGCGAACGCGACGTTGGCGGTTCGCCTGCCATCCGGGCCCGCGCGGTAGCCGCGGTACGGGTCGCCGTTCGGTGGCTCGACCTTGATGACGTCAGCGCCGAAGTCTGCGAGCAGCGCGCATCCCGCGGGCGCCGCAAGCCAGTTCGCAACTTCGAGCACACGGATGCCCGCCAGCGGTCCATCCATCGTCGTCTCCTCCCCGTCCAGTGCGTCACCAGACCCCGGCTCGCGCGCTCGACGAAAGCGCGGCGGTACGCTCGCGCGCGACGGTGGGATCGCAGGCAGTATAGGCGGGCGCGCCACGGGGAGTGCGCGTGCCGTTGTCGCCGTCGTTTGCGGCTGCGGATCGCGCCGGGCGTCGCACGCGACGGCGAGGTGACAATTCGGCCGGGTGGCGCAGCGGCTGCCGGTTGAGCGAGAAACGGCCGCCGTGACGGCGAGTATGGTACGGACACCGTGGGAGGTACGCGACGCGAGCCGACAACACGCGCAGCCCACCTCCGGGGCTCGGCGCAACCAGGCGTAGTGCCGCATGAAGGTCGATGATAAGAACAGTAACGGGGAGTTGCTCGCGTAGGCGCGGCCTGCGTTCGAGCACCGATGAGCCTGCTCGGTAGTCTGCTCGTCCGGTCGGAAGAGATCGTGGGGCTGCGCTCGGCGCGGATCCCCCATCGTTCGCATCGCCGCACGCTCGAGGCGGCCGCGCTGGAGGCCGGCCGCGAGCGCGAGCTGCGGCATGCCTGGTGGGGCGATGAGCCGCGCTGGTTCGCGGGCGGCACCCCGCCGCGCGAGCACAACCACCTTACGCCGCTCATCGACGGGGAGGAGTACTTCACCGATCTCCACGCCACGATCGCGAACGCAACGCGTTACGTGTACATCGCCGGGTGGTGCCTGACGGCGCACGTGCCGATCCTCCGGTCCTCCATGAACGACCTGACGAGCACGAGGCTGATCGAAGTGCTTCGCGCAGCCGCGCAACGCGTGCCTGTGCGCATCCTGCTGTGGGGAGGCGCGATGGCCATCATCAGGCCGACGCGCGGTGACGTCGACGAGCTCATCGACTCGATGCAGAAGGAGGTGCACGGCGACCTCGTCGCCGTCGCCGATCACACCGCACACATGACGCACTGCCATCATCAGAAGTCGGTGGTGGTGGACGGGCAGAAGGCGTACGTCGGCGGTATCGACCTGACAACGTTCTCGGGCGACCGCTGGGACCGAAACGCGCACCCGCTGCGCGCCGGGGTCAACTGGCACGATGCGGCGGTGGCCATCGAGGGCCAGGCGGTCGCGGACGTCGAGGCGAACTTCCGGCAGCGGTGGCAGGCGGTGACGGGCAAGGACGACCTCCCGCACGCCGATCCGGAGGTGCGCGCCGGGTGGGACACGCCGGTGCAGATCGTCCGGACGATCCCGAAGAAGACGTACGACTTCGCGCCGAAGGGCGAGTTCGGTATTCATCACGCGTACATCGAGTCGATCCGACGCGCACAGCGCCTCATTTACCTCGAGAGCCAGTATCTCTGGTCGCCCGAGATCATGGACGCGCTCTTCGATGCGCTGAACAGCCCGCCGCCGATGTTTCCGCGCATCGTGGTCGTGCTGCCGGCGCGCGCGACAAGCGGGAAGTGGGACAACGACCAGCATGTGAAGCTGCTGCGGGAAGCGGACGCCGGCCGGCGCGCGATTGAGGCGTATACGCTGTATACGTCGGGTACGACGGCGGGCATGCATCCGTTCCGGTACCGGCCGACGTATGTGCACGCGAAGCTCGCAGTCTTCGACGACGAGTGGCTGCTTCTCGGATCGGCGAACCTGAACAACCGGGGGATGGTGACGGACAGCGAGCTCAACGTCCTCGCGCACGACCAGGCACTGGCGACGCAGCTGAGGGTCAAGCTGTGGTCGGAGCACCTCGGGCTCTCGGAGGAGGACGTCGCGGGAGCCGATCCGATTGAACTGGTAGATGTCGCATGGCGGCGGCTGGCGCTGACAAACAAGGACATCGTCGAGCGCGGCGATCGTCCGCTGCGCTCACCCGTGCTGCGCTACGAACCCGGCAAGATGCCGGGCGACTGGCTGCTCGAGGAGATCGAAGAGCTGACCTTCGAGCACTAGCAGCCGGCGAAGGCCCGACGGATCGCCGCTCCGCGCTGCGGCGCTGGCACGTGTTCTGGTTCTACACGCAGATCGGCTCCCGCGACGCGCGCACGCGGGAGCCGACGAAGCGCAAGCAGACGATGCGGCGCCTAGCGCGGGCGCGGCCTAAGCGCGCCGTGCTCGCCGTGGCGGCTCACCTCCTGCGTCTCCAGCTCGCCGGAGTCCGGCACGACCGCGATGTGGTGGCGGTACACCATCTCGCCGCCGAGCCAGCCGGAGATCGAGACCAGTCCGAGGCCGGCGCCGTGCAGGACGATCACCGCGGCCAGCATGCCGCCGCTCGTCGCGCCGCGGTCGAGCATCAGCAGCATGGCGACGAAGAAGAAGGCGACGGTGGTGACGTTCAGCACCATGTGCGCCGCGCCGATCTCTCGCGCGTCTGTCTTGATGGCGACCGTGAGGTAATCCCCGAACCCCGGAAGGGCGGCGATGAGGCCCGTCGACCAGGCGGCGATACCGGTCCAGAACGCCAGGTCGTACCACATGAGGTCGCGGCCGCCGGTGAGGTAGACGAGATCGCAGACGAATGCCCAGACGAACAGCCCGATCGGGATGGCGACGAGCATCGGGTGGATGGGATGTCCGGCGATCGCGAACTTGCTCTTCATGAAACCCCTCGCTGTTGAACGCACCAATGTTTGAGGATTGATCGTCCGGCGCGGCACGCGCGTTGCGCCAACGTGCCCGCTCGTTGCGGTTTGCTGGCAAGCCTCATCCAGGATCTGGCGACGTATGAGCACGAGGGCGCCGGACGGGAGCTATTGCGTTCGCAGAGCGGCTGTGCCGGCGTCCGGCCTGTGCGCTTTAGACCAGCGGGCGTGCGGTGGGGATGATGGGGCTGGGGAGCTGCGTCTCGCCGGCGAGGTAGCGGTCGACACCAGCGGCGGCGGCGCGGCCTTCGGCGATCGCCCAGACGATCAGGCTCTGGCCGCGGCCCATGTCGCCGCAGACGAAGACGCCGGACTCGCTCGTCATGAAGTCCGTGTTGCGGGCGACGTTGCCGCGCGCGTCCAGCTCGACGCCGAGCTCTTCGAGCATGCCGCCGCGCTCCGGGCCGACGAAGCCCATCGCCAGCAGCACGAGCTCGCACGGAAGCTCGAAGTCGGTGCCGGCGATCTTCTCGAACTTGCCGTCTTTCAGCTCGACCTGGTGGCCGACGAGGCCGCGCAGGTTGCCTTCGGCGTCGCCGACGAACTGCTCCGTGTTCACGCTGTAGACGCGCTCGCCGCCCTCTTCGTGCGCCGAGGAGACGCGGAAGATGTTTGGCCACGTCGGCCATGGGTTGGCATCGGGACGAAGCTCTGGCGGCCGCGCCAGGATCTCGAATTGGTGCACGGAGCGCGCGCCCTGCCGGTGCGCCGTGCCGAGACAGTCCGCGCCGGTGTCGCCGCCACCGATGATCACGACCCGCTTGCCGGCGGCGGTGATCGTCGGCTCGGCGATGTCGCGCTGCTGCACGTGGTTGCCGATCGGCAGGTACTCCATCGCCTGGTGGATGCCCCGGAGCTCGCGGCCGGGAATCGGAAGGTCGCGCGCGGCGGTGGCGCCGCCGGCGAGCACGATGGCGTCGTACTGCCGCAGTTCAGCGACGGCGACGTTCACCCCGACGTGCGCGTTCGCGCGGAACTCGGTGCCTTCCGCGCGCATCTGGTCAATGCGCCGGTCGAGGAAGCGCTTCTCCATCTTGAACTCGGGGATGCCGTATCGGAGCAGGCCGCCGATGCGGTCGTCGCGCTCGTACACGACGACGTCATGGCCGGCGCGCGTGAGCTGCTGCGCGGCGGCAAGCCCGGCCGGGCCGGAGCCGACGACGGCGACGCGCTTGCCGGTCTTCACGGTCGGCTTGATCGGGCGAATCCAGCCCTCGGCCCAGGCGCGCTCGACGATCTCGAGCTCGACCTGCTTGATGGTGACCGGGTCCTGGTTGATGCCGAGCACGCACGCCGCCTCGCACGGCGCGGGGCAGAGGCGGCCAGTGAAGTCCGGGAAGTTGTTCGTCGCGTGCAGGCGGTCCATCGCCTCGCGCCAGTGGTCGCGATACACGAGGTCGTTCCAGTCGGGGATGATGTTCCCGAGCGGGCAGCCGTTGTTGCAAAAGGGGATGCCGCAGTCCATGCAGCGGCCGGCCTGCTGCCGCAGCACGTCCTTATCGAATGGCTCGTAGACCTCTTGCCAGTCGAGGATGCGGACGTTGATCGGGCGGCGCTTCGGGGTGATGCGCTGCCGCCACTTCAGGAAGCCGGTAATCTCACCCATGCGCCGATGCCATTACCCGCTTCAGCGTCTCGTCCTCTGACAGCCCCATCTCCGCGGCTTCGGCCATGACGGTGAGCACCCGCTTGTAGTCCTCGGGCATCACCTTCCGGAAGGACTCAACCTCGCTCTCCCATTGTTGCAGAAGCTGGTCGGCGACATCGGAGCCGGTGAGCTCGCGGTGCCGCTCGATGGTGGCGCGCAGGAACTCGCGGTCCTCGTCGTTCAGCGGCTCGATGTCGACCATCTGGTAGTTCACAAGAGACGGGAACTTGTTGTCCGGGTCGTAAACGTAGGCGACGCCGCCCGACATGCCGGCCGCGAAGTTGCGGCCGGTCGGGCCGAGCACGACAACGCGACCGCCGGTCATGTACTCGCATCCGTGGTCGCCGATGCCCTCGGCGACGGCGACGGCGCCGGAGTTGCGGACGGCGAAGCGCTCGCCGACGACGCCGCGCAGGTATGCCTCGCCGCTCGTCGCGCCGTAGAGCACGACGTTGCCGGCGACGACATTGTCCTCGGCCTCGAACAGCGCGTCGCGGTCCGGATGGACGATGACGATGCCGCCCGAGAGCCCCTTCGCGGTGTAGTCGTTCGCGTCGCCTTCGAGGCGCAGGGTGATGCCGCGCGGCAGGAAGGCGCCGAAGCTCTGGCCGGCCGAGCCGCGCAGGTGGATGTTGATGGTGTTATCGGGCAGGCCCGCGCCTCCCCAGCGCCGCGTCAGCTCTGAGCCGAGCATCGTGCCGACGGTGCGGTTCGTGTTGTGCACACAGGCCTCGATCTCGACCTGTTGGCCGTCGTGGAGGGCGCACTGGGCCTGCTCGATGAGCTTTCGGTCGAGCGCGCGGTCGAGGCCGTGCTCCTGACCGCGCGTGCAGTAGGCGGTCTGACCATCGTACGGATTCTCGGCCGGCGCGAGGATCGGCGCGAGGTCGAGGCCGTCGGCCTTCCAGTGGTCGATCGCGGCGCGGACGTCAAGCAGTTCCGTGTGGCCGATGGCCTCGGTAATCGAGCGGAAGCCGAGTGCTGCGAGATACTCTCGCACCTCTTCCGCGATGAACTCGAAGAAGTTGACGACGAACTCCGGTTTGCCCGAGAAGCGCTCGCGCAGCTCCGGGTCCTGCGTCGCGACGCCCACCGGGCATGTGTTGAGGTGGCAGACCCGCATCATCACGCAGCCGGAGACGACAAGCGGCGCCGTGCCGAAGCCGAATTCCTCGGCGCCGAGCAGGGCGCCGATGACGACGTCGCGGCCGGTCTTCAACTGGCCATCCACCTGGACCACGATGCGGTCGCGGAGGCCGTTGCGCATGAGGGTCTGCTGCGTCTCGGCCAGGCCGAGCTCCCACGGCGCGCCGGCGTGCTTGATCGAGGTGAGCGGCGACGCGCCCGTGCCGCCATCGTGGCCTGAGATGAGTACGACGTCGCTGTGCGCCTTCGCCACGCCGGCGGCGACGGTACCGACGCCGACCTGCGCCACGAGCTTCACGTGGATGCGCGCCTTTGGGTTCGAGTTCTTGAGGTCGTGGATCAGCTGCTTGATGTCCTCGATCGAGTAGATGTCGTGATGCGGCGGCGGGCTGATGAGGCCGACGCCCGGCGTGCTGGAGCGCGTCTTCGCGATCCACGGGTAGATCTTGTAGCCGGGCAGCTGTCCGCCCTCACCGGGCTTCGCGCCCTGCGCCATCTTGATCTGCAGGTCGTCGGCATTCACCAGGTATTCGGACGTGACGCCGAAGCGGCCGGACGCGACCTGGTGCACCGCGGAGCGGCGGAGGTCGCCGTTCGGGTCGCGCACGTATCGGTCGGGGTCCTCGCCGCCCTCACCGGTGTTCGACTTGGCACCGATGCGGTTCATGGCGATGGCGAGCGTCTCGTGCACTTCCTTCGAGATCGAACCGTAGGACATGGCGCCGGTCGCGAACCGCTTGAGGATCTCACTCGCGGGCTCGACCTCATCGATCGGCACGGGTGGCCGCGCGCCGTCCTTCAGCTCGAAGAGGCCGCGTAGCGTCGCGAGACGCTTCGACTGGTCGTCGACCAGCTTCGTGTACTCGCGGAAGATGTCGTAGCGCTTCGCCCGCGTGGCGTGCTGAAGCTTGAATACCGTCTCCGGGTTGAAGAGATGGTATTCGCCCTCGCGGCGCCACTGGTATTCGCCGCCGAGGTCGAGGTCCCGGTGCGCCAGCTCGGCGGGCCGAGGTGCGTATGCGCGCCGATGACGGCGCGCGCACTCCTCGGCGATCTGGTCGAGGCCGATGCCGCCGAGGCGCGAGACCGTATGTGTGAAGTACTCGTCGACGAGCTCCTGACTCAGGCCAATCGCCTCGAAGACCTGCGCCGCGCGGTAGGAGGTGACGGCGGAGATGCCCATCTTGGACATCACCTTCAGGACGCCCTTGCCCGCGGCCTTCACATAATTCTTGACCGCGTGATGCGGATCCTCGCCGCCGAGACCGTACAGATCCTGCCGCACGAGGTCTTCGATGGACTCAAACGCCAGGTACGGGTTGATGGCGCCGGCACCGTAGCCGATGAGCAGCGCCATGTGGTGCACCTCGCGCGCGTCGCCGGTCTCAAGCACCAGGCCGACCTTCGTGCGCTTGCCCTCGCGGATCAGGCGATGATGCACGGCCGAGACGAGCAGCAGCGACGGGATCGGCGCAAGCTCGGGGCCAGAATCACGGTCGGTGAGGATGATGATGCGCGCGCCATCCTCGATCGCCTGGAGCGCCTCGCCCTGGACGCGGTCCAGCGCTTCACGCAACGCTTCACCGCCACCGGCGACGCGGAAGAAGCCGGAGACCACGCGCGCGGCGAACTCGGGCCGGTCGCCGTCGTCGTTGATGTGGATCAGCTTCGCGAGCTCGTCGTTGTCGAGGATCGGGAACGGCAGCGCGATCTGATGACAGGCGCCGGGTTGCGCATCGAGCAGGTTGTCCTCGGCGCCTATCGTGGACGCGAGCGACGTCACCAACTCCTCCCGGATGGCGTCGAGCGGCGGATTCGTGACCTGCGCGAAGAGCTGCTGGAAGTAGTCGTACAGCAGGCGCGGGCGCTCGGAGAGCACCGCGATCGGCGTGTCGGTGCCCATCGACCCGACGGCTTCCTGGCCCTGCTTGGCCATCGGCGCGACGAGCAGCTTCAGCTCCTCGTGCGTGTAGCCGAAGGTCAGCTGGCGGCGGATGACGGACTGGTGCGACGGCACCTTGTGCTCGCGGTCGGGCAGGTCGGCGAGATGCACGAGACCCTGCTCGCACCAGTCCTCGTACGGGTGCTCCGCCGCCAGCGCCGACTTGATCTCCTCGTCCTCGACGATGCGACCGAGCGACGTATCGACGAGGAACATCTTGCCGGGCTGCAGGCGGCCCTTCTT
>DASUKS010000264.1:0-7108 GCA_036278595.1 Dehalococcoidia bacterium | reverse complement strand
GAACGTCACCGGGACCCTGGCGTCACTCTCGGTGTACGTCGGCGCCACGCCCGCGGGCGCCCACCTCCGCTTGGCGCTCGTCACTGACGCTTCCGGCGGGCCCGGCGCGCTGGTGGCCCAGACGGGCGAAGCGATCGCCGTGGCTGGCTGGAACACGCTGCCGGTGTCAGGTGGTCCGGCGCTGACGCCAGGGACGTACTGGATCCTCGCCCAGACGGACAACCCTGGCACCGTCTGGCGTTACCAGAGCGGCTCCGGCACGACCGTGCTGGCGTGGCATTCACTCGCCTACGGGCCGTTTCCGGGGGCGGCGCCGGCAGGGTGGAGCACCTGGGCGAACCACATCTTCGACATGTACGGGACGGTCACCACCGCGCCGTAGCCGCTACGCGATCCCCAACAGCCGCGCCGCGTTGTCGTGCAGGATCTTCGGGCGCACTTCGTCGGAGAACGGCGCCTGCTCGAAGTCGCGCAGCCAGCGCTCGGGCGTGATCGCCGGGTAGTCCGACCCGAAGATCACCTTGTCGCTGATCATGTTGTTGGCGTAGGTGATCAGCGATGGCGAGAAGTATTTCGGCGACCAACCCGACAGGTCCATGTAGACGTTCGGCTTGTGCACGAGCATCGCCAGCTGCTCCTCCTGCCACGGCCACGACGGATGCGCCATCACGATCGTCAGCTCGGGGAAGTCGGCGGCGACGTCGTCCATGTACGGGATTGGGCGCGCGTAGCCGAGCTTCACGCCGCCGCCGCCCGGCTGCCCCGCGCCGACGCCCGTCGTGCCGGAGTGGAACAGCACGATGAGCCCCAGATCCTGCGCCTTCGCCCAGAGCGGATAGAAACGCCGGTCGTTCGGGTAGAACTCCTGCGTCGAAGGGTGGAACTTCAGCCCCTTGAGCCCCAGGTCGCGCACGCGCTCCGCTTCGAGCACCGCGGCCTTCCCCTTCCACGGGTCCACCGTGCCGAAGCCAGCGAAGGTGTCGGGCCAGCGCCGTACGCAGTCGGCGATGTAGCTGTTCGGCACCGGCGGATGGCCGGTCGCGGTCTCCGTATCGATGGCGAAGATCACGCCGAACATCCCGAGGCGCTGGTAGTACTCGGCCACCTCCTCGCTGGTCGCTGGCGGCGGCGCGCCGCGGAAGTATGCCGTCATCGACGCCTGCTCTTCGGTCGAGGTCCCGCCGGGCCCCGGCGGGTGGATGTGGAAGTCGATGATCCGCGTGCTCTCGGCCATGCGTCACCTGCTCTCGTGGTACCGCGCGACCCCGCGCGTGATCGCATACTGTCGCAGAAACCTAGCGCGCGCCGCGGACGCGCGCGAGTCGCGAGGAGGACATCGCATGCACACGCAGCACGTCGCCGAAGCGCCACTGAACGAGCGCGGCGGCCAGAAGTCGTACCTCCTGCTGACCGAGGGGCAGTTCGGCTCGAAGAACCTCGCGATGACCTGGGTAGAAGGCGTTCCCGGCAGCGAGCAGCCGATGCACGAGCACCCGGACCGCGAGCAGTGCTACGTCATCGTGCAGGGCCGCGGACTGATGCGCGTCGGCGACGAAGAGCGGGAGGTGAGCGCCGGCACGCTCGTCTTCGTGCCGCCCGCGACGCCGCACGCCATCCGCAACACCGGCCGGGAGCCGCTGATCTTCGTCTCCGCCGCCTCGCCGCCGTTCGACATCGACACGCTGTCGCCGGAGTTCCGGTACCACGCGCAGTAGGAGATGCGGACATGGTTCGCGGTGCTCATGGTCGCGCAATAGACACGTGCGCAAGCGGGAAGCCGCAGGGCGCCCCCACGTGGCCGCCCAGGTTTGGTCACGCCACTGATCGCGCGTTCTCAAGGATGATGCGCGGGTGCCGCGCGGCGATACGCAGCAACGCGATCGCCGGGCCCTCGGGCTGACGCCGGCCCTGCTCCCAATTGCGCACGGTGTGCACGCTGATGCCCATCGCGCGGGCGAATTCGACCTGCGTGAGGCCGATGAATCGCCGCAGCGCGACGATGTCCTCGCCCGACTCGAACTGCCCGGCCGCGAGGCGCCGGCGGACTCGCCCAGGGATCGCGCGCGCGAACTGTTCTTCGGTGAATTCGGGGATATCAGTCATGCTCGGCCCCCTATGCGCAGATCGTAAGCCCGGCGTTCACGCCTCGTTGCCCACCGCGCGCTGATCAGCCGGATCACGTCCTCCTGGCGCTCGGTCCAGGCAACCAGGACGACGCCACGACGGATCGGGCCAATCGCGATGAACCGATCTTCTGCGGCTGAGTGCTGTTCGTCGTAGAACTCCAGGTAATCTGTTCCGCTCGTGAATAGCTCGCTCGCCTCCTCCAGGGACACCCCGTGCTTGCGTTGATTCTCCTGGTTCTTCGCGGCATCCCACTCGACCGTCCACCCGGCATTATAAGCCATTGGCTTACCTTCGATGTCAAACAGGATGACTCGCCGGCTCCGCCGGCCTCTGACCCCCGCGCGTTTCAAACACAAAACGCCCTCACCGCGGGCGGCGAGGGCGTGGAAGTCCAGTGGTGGAGATAGGGGGACTCGAACCCCCAACCTCCGCATTGCGAACGCGGCGCTCTCCCAGTTGAGCTATATCCCCGGACGGCGCAGTATACCGGCCCCCTCCGTACCCACTCAACCGGGCGCGCGCCACGTGCGGCGGCGGGGGAGGCGGCCTATGGATCGGGACATCACGCCCGGCGCTCGTGCGCTATCTTTCGCGCGGGTCACCGCAGCGATCGGGATGCCGCCGTGCGAAGAATCGCCGCTCTGGTCATCGCAGCTGTGCTCGCCGGGCCGGCAGCAGGAATAGGCGGCGCGCTCGGCGTCCGCGCGCAGACACCGAAGCAGGCGCCGGTCATCGTGAGGCTCGCGTACGCCGGTATGGATCCCCTTAGGCATGGCTACGATTTCACCGCGCAAATTGGGAACAACTCGGACGATGCGATCACATCCGGCAACGTGAGAATCGACCTTGGTTACCGCTGGTCGATGGAGAACGCGGACGCCGACGGCTGGACGTGCGCGACGACGGCGGATCTCACGTCTTCGTGCACGCGGGCGACCTCCGGCATTCAGCCGCATGAAGTACGCGAGTTCTCGATCCTCATGGGGACGGCCGCCGGCGTATGCCTGACCGCCGCACCGGAGGTCGCCGTCGTCGTGCACTTCCCGGGCGGGGATCGGACAGCTTCTGCGAGCGCCCAGGCGCCGGCGGACTGTTCGTCGCCGCTGGAGGCGCTACCGGGCACCGGCAGCGGAAACAGGTCCGCGGCCAATCACCCCGGAGTGACCATCGCAGCGGCGCTGGCGGCGTTCTTCGCCGGCGGGGCAGCAATCGGTCTCTCGCTCGCGCGCCGGGCTTGCCGCGCGGGGTGGTGAGGCTGCCGAAGATCCAGCACCCCGCTTCCAGCGCTCGTCAGCCGAACACGGCGCGGCGGCTCACCGCCACTCCGGCGGATCGGCCACCATGCGCTTCGCATCGAGGTCCACGCTCACGATGACGTCATCGAGCGCCGGGAGGAGGATGTCCTGCCCCTCTGGCGTGCGGACGCGGTAGACGTCGTTCGCGCCCGTCTCGATGACCTCCTCGAGCGTCCCGACCGGCGTGCCATCGCGGCACACCACCTCCAGCCCGACGAGCTGAAAGCGATAGTACTCGCCCGCGGGCAGTGCGGGCAGCTCCGATTCCGGCACCTGCAGCATCGCGTGCCGCAGCTTCTCGACGCTCGTGCGGTCGTTGAAGCCCTTGAGTCGCACGTAGAGGTGTCCACCGGCTTCACGCGCCGCCAGCACCGTCACGGGCTGCTCGTCGGCGTAGAGGCGCGACTTCGGGGCGAAGCGCTCGGGGTTGTCGGTCAGCGCCAGGACCTTGAGCTCGCCCTTCAGCCCGAAGGGCGCCAGCACACGCCCGACCGCGACGAACCCCGGCCGGGGGTCGCGCGCAGGCCGCCGGCGCTGCGGCTCCTGCGACGCGCGCCCGGCACCCGCGGTCGTCCGCGTACGCGGCGGCCGCGATATCGGTTCACTGCGCTGTCCGGGGGAAGTCTTCGGTGCGGCGCTCTCGCGCGCGGAAACGCGCCCTGACGCGGGCGGCGTGCCGCGCGGCTTCGGCGTGCGTCCGCCCGGCACGGGCTAGTCCCCGATTTCGAGCGAGGCGTACTCTTCGTGGCGGACGGCGGACACCTTCAGCATGCCGCGCAGCGCCTGCGCGATGCGACCGCCCTTGCCGATGACCTTGCCGTAGTCGTCTTCGGCGACCTCGAGCCGCACGACGGTGCGGCCGCGCTCTTCCTCTTCCGTGACCTTCACGTCGTCCGGGTGGTCGACCAGGCGCACGGCGATGTACTCGATGATCTCTTTCATCGTCAGGAAGCCGGAGCTTCCGCGGCCGCAGGCTCAGCGGCTGCCGCGGGCGCCTCCGCCCCCGCCTCTGGCTCCTTCGCCTTCTTGGGCTTCGGCGTGTACGTCGGCATCTCGCCGATGCCCTTGCTCGCCAGCAGCTTCACGACGCGCTCCGACGGGACGGCGCCCTTGCCGAGCCACTCGCGCGCACGGTCTTCCTTCACGTCCACCGTCGCCGGGTTCGTGAGCGGGTTGTAGAGGCCGATCGTCTCGATGAACGCGCCGTCGCGTGGCGCCCGCGAGTCGGCGACCACGATGCGGTAGTTGGGCTGCTTCTTCTTGCCGACTCGGCGTAACCGGATTCGTAGCACTGCGGTTATCTCCCTCCGAACATGTTCAGGAACCCGGAGCGGTTGCTGGCGAAGGTCTGCATGATCTTCTTCGCCTCTTTCCACTGGTTCAGCAGACGGTTCACTTCTTGCGGCGTCGTGCCGCTGCCGGCCGCGATCCTCTTGCGGCGGCTGCCGTTGATGATCTCCGGGTGCTTGCGCTCCTCCGGCGTCATAGAATACACGACCGCCTCGGCCCGGTTCCAGAAGCCGTCATCGAGCTGGTCCGTCTTGAGCTGACGCTTGACGTTACCCAGCCCCGGGATCATGTCCAGCAGCTGGTTCATCGGCCCCATCTTCTTGATGCGCTGGAACTGCGCCAGGAAGTCCTCGAGGTCGAGCTGCTTGGCCTTCATGCGCTTCTCGAGCGCCTGGACGTCCTCGTCCGAAATCGACTCCTTGGCCCTCTCGATGAGTCCCAGCATGTCGCCCATGCCGAGGATGCGGGAGGCGAAGCGGTCCGGGTAGAACGGCTCGAGCGCGTCCGACTTCTCGCCGGTACCGAGGAACTTCACCGGCAGCCCGCTCACGGCGCGGATCGAGAGCACGGCCCCGCCGCGCGCGTCGCCGTCCATCTTCGTGACGACGATCCCGGTGACGGTGAGGTGCGCGTGGAACTCCGTCGCGACGTTCACGGCCTCCTGGCCGGTCATTGCGTCCAGCACGAGGATGACCTCGTCCGGGTTCAGCGCGGCGCGCATCTCCGTGATCTCGGTCATCATCTCGCTGTCCACGGTCGAGCGCCCCGCCGTGTCGACGATGACAACGTTCGCGCCCTGGCGCTTCGATTCGGCGAGCGAGGCTTCGCAGATCGCGGGCAGGCTCGCGCCGTCGTCGCCGGAGTACACCGGCATCCCGAGCTGCTTGCCGAGCGACTTCAGCTGCTCGCCCGCGGCCATGCGGTACGGGTCCGCCGCCACGAGGAGCGGCTTCGAGCCCTGCTTCCGCAGGTGGAGCGCCAGCTTCGCCGCGGTCGTCGTCTTGCCCGAGCCCTTGAGCCCGACGAGCATGATGACCGTCGGCGGCTTCGAGGCGAGCTGGAGCGTCGCCTGGCTGCCGCCGAGGATGTTGACGAGCTCCTCGTTGACGATGGAGATGACCTGCTGCGGGCCGGTGAGGCTCTTGAGGACCTCGGCGCCGAGCGCGCGCTCGCGCACGGAGGCGATGAACTGGCGCACGACCTTGAAGTTGACGTCGGCTTCGAGGAGCGCGATCCGCACCTCGCGCATCGCCTCGTCGAGGTCTTTCTCGGTGATCGTCCCGCGGGACCCGAGCTTGGAGAAGACGCCGTTGAGCTTATCGGAGAGGGCTTCGAGCATAGGCCCCTATTGTACCGGAGGCGGGAGGCGGGAGGCGGGAGGCGGGAGGCCGGTGCGGAAGCCGTATATTGCGGGGCGCAGGAGTAGGCCATGCCGAAGTCCGTAGAGCTAACCGCCATTATCGAGCGTGAGGGCGACGGGTTTGTCGCCGTGTGCCCAGAGCTGGACATCGCCAGTCAGGGCGACACCATTGAGGAAGCGCGCGCCAATCTCGTCGAGGCGCTTGAGGGATTCTTCCTCAGTGCCAGCCCGGCAGAGGTTGTCGGCGCCGCTCCCCCGTTCTGGCACTGATCTCCTGATGCCGCGCTCCCCTCTCCGCTTGTCAGAGAGGGGTAGGGGGTGAGGTCGCGCGCAGCGCCGCCTACCCGCCGCCGGCCAGCGCGAGCTGCGTCTGCACGCCCGGGATCACGTGCCAGATCTGCATGCCGGGGTTCTGGTACGCCAGCTCCAGCACGCCGCCGAGGCCGTCGTTGAACTTGGCGATGCCGCCCGGGTAGTAGTTGTGCTCGACGTCGCCGACGATCACGTACTGCACGTCGTACTTGCGCAGGATCTGGCGGGCCTGGCCGATGTCGGTCGTCGAATAGAACAGGTTGACGTCGGCCTTGCGCTGCTCGACCTGTGCCGCGAACGTCGCCCGCTGCTGCGACTGGTGCCAGTCCCAACCGAGCACGTCGGGCAGCCCGGTGTAGATCGAGACGCGGCTGCCGTAGTGATAGATCGGCGTGATCCCCTCGATGATTGTCGGCGTGCCCTGCACGTGCGCGCGCATCCAGTCGATACCGTCGCGGTCGTACTTGAGCACGTGCTCGCCACCCTGGCCGGACGTCGGGTCGCCATCCGTGTAGATCGCGGTGTTCATGTAGTCCATGCCGTTGTTGCCCGTGCCCTGCGCGGGGTCGAAGCGGTCGTGGATGCGCGCGCGCGTCCCGAAGTACGGGTACGCCAGCGCCAGCACGAGGAAGATCACCGCGAATGCGCCGAACGCGTAGCGCGGCGCCCGCACGAACGTGGCCTGCACGATGCTCATCCGCCGCAGGAACGCCTCCTGCGGCCG
>DASUKS010000263.1:0-3756 GCA_036278595.1 Dehalococcoidia bacterium | reverse complement strand
ATCGAGCGGGGCGTTCTCGCGGAAGTCTTTGTCAGCCATCGCGCGCGCGAGGTCGGCCTGGATGACCGGCCGGCGTTGCTTCAGGGCTTCGAGCTCGCTCACCAGGTTCTCGTGGCCCTCCCGGGTGAGGTAGATGGGCTGGGCCTCGATGGTGGTCGCGGTGGTGCTGGGCTTGTTGGCCTTGCGGACCCGTAAGTGCGTGCCGAGGTTGGTGTCCGTGACGCCTCGGTCCTTCGCCCACTTCAAAAACGCGCGGACGAAATCCGCGCGTTTTGCCGCATCTGAGACCGTGGGGGGAAAGTTCTCGGCGTACTGGGCGACGTCATGGCCCCGCATCGACGAGAGCTCGCGGTCGGAGCCGCACCATCGGACGAACTTGAGTACCTCGGGCTGCGCCGCCTGGCACTGCACCGGCTTGAGCGACGCGAGGTAGGCGTGTGCGGCTTTTTCGACCGTCGAATACTCGGTCGTCACGTTTTCGGCCATTCTTGTAACCCCTCCTGCCTTTCCCTCCGATTGTATGGAACGGCCGGAAGGGGCGTCAAACATAAGATACGATCGAGCGAGCGAGTGATAGGTTCGATGGCGGATTCCAATCTTCGTGACATGGCCGCGGGACACGGTGTGACGCTGAGCGGTGCGCAACTCGCGCAGCTCGACACGTACGCGCGGATGCTCGAGGAGTGGTCGCAGCGGGTGAACCTGGTGGCGGACGCGTCGCGGGAGGTCGTCGAACGCCGGCACTTCGCCGAATCGATCGCGTTCGGGGCGGCGTTGCGGGAGCGGGAGCTGCTGCGGCCGGACAGCAGCATCCTCGACGTGGGAGCCGGCGCGGGCTTCCCCGGGTTGGTACTGAAGATCTGCTGGCCGGGCATCGCGCTGACGCTGCTCGAGGCGACGGCGAAGAAGACGGCGTTCCTTGCGGCCGCCGTTGAAGCGCTCGGGTTCGGTGCGACGACGCGGGTGCTGACGGGGCGGGCGGAGGACCTGGGGCACGACGAGGCGCTGCGGGCACGCTTCGACCTGGTCGTGGCGCGTGCGGTGGCGCCGCTTCCTGTGCTGCTCGAGCTGACGCTGCCGTTCGCGCGCGTCGGCGGACGGCTCGCGGCGGTGAAGGGCTCGCGCGGCGGCGAGGAGCTGCAGGCGTCGCGCCGGGCGCTGGAAGTCCTTGGGGCACGGGCGATCGCGATGCCGCTACCGGTGCCGGGGCCGAAGCAGCAGATCATCGTCGCGGCGAAACAGCGGGAGACGCCGGCAGCATACCCGCGACGTGCGGGAATGCCGGCGAAGCAGCCACTATGAGCCCATGGGGTGACATAACTGCGGGCGGGAAGCTGACCTTGCTACTAGACACCGCGCGCGGTTTTGCTGTATCGATATACGCGGGTGAGCCATTTCTCGCGCTCGCCAACGCCCGGTTCGCCGGGGAGGGGAGGATAGCCACATGATGTCCCAGGCGGGCGGCGGTATCGATACGAACGCGCTGCTCATGCGCGTGCGGCGTCTCGCGATGCTCGATACATCGGTCTTCGATGAAGTGCGGATGGACGCGACGGCGACGATCCCGGCGCTGATCATCGTGATCGCTTCGATCTTCCTGTTCGCCCTGGGCGGGTGGTTCTGGTTCCTCGGCAACGACTACTTCTTCTTCACGGGCTCAGGCGAGTTCTTCCTGAAGTCCGTCATCATCGGGACGATCATCGCGGTCATCGTCTGGGCGGTCTGGGTGGGCATCACCTATGTGATCCTGGCGCAGATCTTCCGGGCGGCGGTGGACGTCAACGAACTCGTACGGGTGATGGGCTTCGCGATGCTGCCGCTGGCGCTCGGCGTCTTCATGTTCATCCCGCAGCTCGACTACGCGATCGCGATCGTCGCGGTGGTGATGATGTTCGGCGCCACGATCATCGCGGTGCAGACGGCGAGCAACGCCGACCCGGGCAAGACGCTGGTTGCGGTCGCGGCGGGGTTCGCGATCTGGGCGCTGGTGCTGGAGCTGCTGGTCTCGACGAGCAGCACGTACGCGCCGGGGATCTTCATTTTCGCGCCGCGGTAACCCGAACGACGACGGCGAACCACGCAGCCGCGCTGCGCGCCTGAGGAAGGCCGACCGAGGCTAGCGCATCGCGGCGTGATGGGAGAGGTCCTTCGGTGACGCCGAGGATGACAGCGTGTGGGCCTCGCACTTGACGTCGCGCCGGGCGCGAGGGGGCGTCCGTTCTGACCGGCGCGATGCGCGGCTATACTCTGCCGCATGGAGCTGCTGCCGCGCATCCGCGACGAGCTCGCGTTCGAAGGGAACATCAGGAAGTCGTATCTCTACCGCTTCCTGATGAACTTCCAGCTATGGTGGCCGATCTGGGTCATCTACCTGCTGCGCGAGCGTCATCTGTCGTTCACCCAGATCACGCTGCTCGATACGCCGTTCTTCGTCCTGATCGTGCTCGCGGAGATCCCGACCGGCGCCGTCGCTGACCGATTCGGGCGTCGCACGTCGCTGATGTTCGCGAGCACGCTGTTCGCGGTCGCGGTGTTCGTGTTCGGGATGGCGCAGAACTACGCCGTGATCCTCGTGTCGTACACGGCCTGGGGCCTGGCGCAGACGTTCCAGTCGGGCGCGGACGCGGCGATCCTGTACGACAGCCTGAAGCAGATCGGCCGTGAGGACGACTTCCAGGAGATCAACGGACGGCTGTGGGCGATCACGTCGTTCGCGGTGCTGATCGCCATGCTGATAGGCGCACCGTTGGCGAGCATGACGAGCCTCTCATTCCCGATCCTGCTGAGCGCCGGAGTCGGGCTCATGGCGGTGCCGGTCGCGGCATCGATGCACGAGCCGCGGCACAGCGAAGAGGCCAGCGAAGAGGCGTATTTCCGGACGATCGTCGCCGGCCTCCGTGACGTCTGGAATACGCCACCGCTGCGCTACATCATCCTGTTCAGCGCGATCGTCTTCATGTCGACGTTTGCGCCGCTGGTCTTCCTGCAGCCGTTCCTGACGAGGCATGGCGTCGGCGTGAGCAGCCTCGGCTGGTGGCAGGCGCCGGTGCGAGCGGCGGGCATTCTTTCGGCGCTCGGGACGGCGCGCTGGATCATGCGCGTGGGGCAGCGGGGCGCGTTCCTCGCGATGCCGCTGGCGCTCGGCGGGTGCTATCTGGCGCTCGCCGGCATCGACCACGCATGGGTGTACGTGGCGTTCCTTCCGTGCGGCATGGTCGCCGGGATGCAGAACCCGGTGCTGGCGACGTACATCAACCGGCGCATCCCGAGCGCGCGGCGAGCGACGATCCTCTCGGTGCAGAGCGTCATCGGAAGCATGATGCTCGCGGCGATGGAGCCGACCGCGGGGTTCGTGACCGACCATCTCGGGCTGCGCGCGATGTTCCTGCTGCAGGCCGCGATCGTCCTCGGGACGGCGCCGCTGGTGCTGTGGTTGTGGCACCGGGTGGAGACGGGGGATATCCCGCTACCGGAGGCTGACGCCGAGCCGGTGCGGGAGGCGGTGGGCGTGTCGTAGCCACAACTGGGACGGGCGCTGCGCCCGAACCTCACCCCCAGCCCCCTCTCCAACGCAGTGGAGCGGGGGAGCGCAGTTACGACCTGGGGTCGTAGGCGCCGGCGAGGTCGCGTTTGCCTTGTTCGCTGGCGAAGGCAGCGTGGTTGAGGATGTTGCGGGCCATCGAGGAGGTCTCCGCCCCGGAGCGCGTGCGGTAGATCGCGGTGCGCATCCGGTGCACTTCATCGGAGTGCGGCTCC
>DASUKS010000262.1:0-5784 GCA_036278595.1 Dehalococcoidia bacterium | reverse complement strand
GCGACACCAGCCCGATGAACTCGTCCTTCACCTCGTTCGCGTCGCGCAGGTCGGCCGTGAGGCGCTCCAGCTCTTCCTTCGACGACCGCTCGTCCTCGAGCAGACCCTGCACCCGCGCCTCCGAGCGCCGCACCGCCGCGTACAGTGTGCTTACGACGAGCGCGGCGACGAGGAACGCCAGGGCGTGGATCCAGTGCGAGGCCGCCATCGGCTCGAAGCGCCACCGCGGCGGCAGCACGAACAGGTCCATGCTCAGCGCGGCGAATACCGTCGCGAAGAGCGCGCTCGGGATGCCGCCGAAAAACGCCGCCAGCACCACGCCGATGAGCATCACCTCGGCACCGGTCCCGGCGAGACGCGCGTGCGACAGCGCCGCTAGCGGCGTCGCAGTGCCGACGAACGCCGCTGCGACCGCGAGTTTGACCGCGAGTGTCCGGACCGTGCGATTGTGGAGTGCTGGCATAACAGCGGGATCGCTAAGCGATGTTCCTGTAATCAGGTTACGATCGTCCGTCGTGTCCTGAGAAGGAACATCGGAGAATCATCACGGCGCGGTCTACGCCAAACCGCCGTAAATCAGCCGGATCCCCAGCGCCAGCAGCGCCACCGTGAGGAACCGCACGATCGCGGGCCCGCCGAAGCGCTGCGCCAGCCGCGCACCGACCTGCGCGCCCGGCACGACGCCGACCGCGAGCAGCCCCACGCGCACGAGGTTGATCCCGCGCAGGTCGCCGTTGGAAAGGTGTACGACGCTGCCTGACAGCGAGCCGAACACCAGCACGAAGTGCGATGTCGCCACCGCGATGTGCACCGGGAACTGCAGCACCGTGATCATTACCGGCACGTGGATGACGCCGCCGCCGATCCCGAGCAGCGTCGCGAGGAACCCCACGAACATCGTGTACGCAATGCCGAGCGGCAGGTTGTATGAGTACCGGAACACTTCTCCATCAGGTCCGGTCCACTCGCGCGTGACCACGCCCCACCCGGTCAAAGGCTTGCGGATCAACTCCGTCCGTCCTGCGCTCCAGAACGTGTACAGCGCCAGCGTGACCAGGATCGCTCCGAACATGATGTCGAACGTCGTCCGCGGGACGTACCCGACGAGGAACGCGCCGCCGATCGCCCCCGGGAACGACGCCACCGCGAAGATGATCCCCGTCGTGTAGTCGATGCGCTTCAGCCGCGCGTACGCCGCCGACCCCGACAGCGCGTTGAAGAACACGACGCCCAGCGAGATCGACGTGATGCTCACCGGCGGCTCGTTCGGGAAGATCAGCAGCAGGACCGGCACGAGCACGAACCCGCCGCCCGCGCCGACCAGCGTTCCGTAGGCGCCGACGACGAACCCCAGCGGGATCAGCAGGAACTCGTACGGTGACATCAGCCGTCGCGCAACAGCGCGCGGCCCAACGATGTTGGACGCGCGCTCGTCAGCGGTCGCCGTTCAGGACATGGGACGTCGGCGTGCGCCAGCGGTGTTGCTCCTCCGCCCGCATCCTAAAGATGACCGCTGTTAGGCGATAGAAGCACTAAGTGACTCAACAATGTCGAGAACTGCGTGCTGCACTATCGCTTTCAGTCCGCCTTGACGAAGAGCCTGTCACCGTTTGCCGCGGAAACATATGAAGCGACCGTATGCGGACGGGCGGCGAGTCCATCTTCCATCTTCCAGCGTCCATCTTCGCGTGGTTAGCGCGATAGGCGCCGGTGCGACGCCACGTCCTGAGCGTGCACCGCAGCCAAACGCAACCCTACTGCGCCCAGGACACCCGCTCGTCGATGTGCCGTCGCATCCCGAACTCCACCGGCCGGAACCCGCTCGACTGCCAGAACGCCGCCCCCTGCAGGTTCGGCGCCGCGAAGTGCAGCCCCATGTGCTCGTACCCCTGCTCGCGCGCCCAGTCCGCCGCGCGCGCCAGCAGCGCAGTGCCGACCCCGCCCGCCCGCGCGTCCTGCGTGACGATGCCCTGGTACAGGTACACCGTTTTCGCCGGCACGGTCATCAGCGACAGGAACGACGGTGGCATGAAGGTGTTCATCCCCACCGGCCGCCCGTGCTCGTAGGCGACCCAGTGCGCGTTGTTCGCGTCCGCGAGCAGCCCGATCGACAGGTCGTGGCTCGCCGCGTCCGCCTCGCGGATGTACGGCCAGTAGATCGGCGAGCGCGCGTGGTGCTCGTTCAGCTCCTCCGCGAGCGCGTACACGACCTCCGCGTCCTCCGTGCCCGCCTGGTGCACTTCGACCCCGGCCGGCACCCGCTGCGGTGGCTCGACGCCGCGCATCGCCGCCACCGAATGCCGCCCGAAGGTCAGCGAGGTGAACGCCTCGCACGCCGCGGCGTCACGCGCCGCGAGGCTCACCATATGGTCGAAGTACCCGCGCTGCACGAACGTGCCGGCGATCGATGCGTACATCGCGCGGTACGCGTCGTACTCCGCCCCCTCGCGCGTCGCGTGCGATTGGTAGCTGATGCCGATGCTCCGCGGCGGGAAGAAGCTCGCGAGGAAGTGCGTCGGCGGGAAGAGCTGTGGCGTCGCGATCATGAAGCCGGCCATCGCGCCGCCTTCCTGCGCGACCACCCCCTGCCAGCCCGGCGTCGCGAACGACAGCTCGATCGCCGCCCGGCACGCCGCCGGCACCTCGTACTCGGGCGGCAGGGTCGGCTCCCGCTCCCGATCGCGCCGGTGCCGCTCCGCCAGCAGCGCCGCCGCCGGGTCGAGATGCCGCTCAGGGTTGAACGTATCGATGGTGATCCGCATGCTCATCGTGCGCGATGATAGCAGAGACTTCCCGCGTGTCATACGATGCGGCGAGCAAGGAGAATCACCCATGTCCGATGAACTGGCGTGGATGCCCGCGACCGAGATGCGGGCCGCGATCCGCGAGCGCCGCCTCTCGCCGGTCGAAGTCACGCAGGCGCTCCTCGACCGCATCGACCGCCTGAACCCCGCCCTCAATGCGTACACGCCGCCGACGCACGAGATGGCGCTCGCGGGCGCGCGCTCCGCCGAGGCCGCCGTCATGCGCGGGGAGCAGCTCGGCCCGCTGCACGGCGTGCCGCTTTCCATAAAAGATCTCTTCGACGTCCAGGGCCTGCCGACCACCAAGGGCTCGCTGATCTACAAGGACCGCATCGCCCAGGGCTACGAGATCTCCGTGAAGCGCCTGCTCGATGCCGGCGCGATCCACCTCGGCAAGACGAACACGCCCGAGTTCGGCTTCCTCCCGACGACCGAGAACCCGCTCTTCGGCCCGACGTACAACCCCTGGGACATCCGCCGCACGCCGGGCGGCTCCAGCGGTGGCGCGGGCGCCGCGGTCGCCGCCGGACTCGGCCCGATCGCGCTCGGCAGCGATGGCGGCGGCAGCATCCGCATTCCGTCGTCGTTCTGCGGCATCTTCGGCATCAAGCCCACGTACGGCCGCGTCGCGCGCAACCCGGGCGGCTGGAGCACCTTCACGCACCGCGGGCCGATGTCGCGCACCGTCTCCGACGCCGCCCTCATGCTCGATGTGATCGCCGGCCACGAGCCCGCTGACCCGTACTCTGTCGCAGACTACCCCGGCTCCTTTCTCGACGAAGTGGATCTCGGCGTCCGTGGCCTGCGCATCGCCTGGTCGCCCGACCTCGGCTACGCGCCCGTCGAGCCGGAGGTGCGCGACATCTGCGAGCGCGCAGCGAAGCGCTTCGCGGACCTCGGCTGCACCGTCGAAGAAGCCTCGCCCGCGATCGCCAACCCGAACGCGGACCGCACCTTCATCACCCTCGCCGCCGCTGCCGACGCTGTCTGGCTCGGCGAGCTGACGCCCGAGCAGCTCGCGCAGGTCGGCCCCACCGCCCATTTCTTCCTCGAGACCGGCTCGAAGGTCACAGGCATGGAGTACGTGCGCGCCAACGAGCGCCGCATGAAGCTCTGGCACGCCATGCGGCAGTTCCACGACACGTACGACCTGCTGCTCACGCCGGCGGTGTCGGTGACCGCCTTCCCCGTCGGCGAGCCCCCGAAGCTCATCGGCGGCCACGACTACGCCCCGCTCGGCTGGTCGCCGTACACCGCCGCGTTCAACCTCACCGGCCAGCCAGCCGCCTCCGTCCCCTGCGGCTTCGACGCGCAGGGCCTGCCCGTCGGCCTGCACATCGTCGGCCGCGCCTACGACGACTCGCTCGTCCTCCGCGCCGCCCGCGCCTTCGAGCAGCTCCAGCCCTGGGCGCAGCACCATCCGCCCATCGACCAGTGGGCCGCCGCCGCCAACGCCCCGCTATCAACTGTTCGAGAGGGCGCCACCCAGTGAACGCAACGACGACCGCCTCGAATACAAGCTCCCCTCTCCACAATGTGGAGAGGGGCCGGGGAAGAGGTATCCCGCTCGATCGTCGGCTCCCCCCTGTCCACTCGTTGGAGAGGGGGGCGGGGGTGAGGAAAACCGATGCTCACTGAACCAGAGATGCGCCGCATCGCCGACGTCGTCCTCGCCGCCAGCCGTGGGGATCAGGCCGACGTCGAGATCTTCGCCGGCGACTCCGCCCTCACGCGCTTCGCCAACAACTACATCCACCAAAACGTTGAGCAGAGCGACGTCGATGTACGCGTGCGCGTCGTCATCGGCCAGAAGATCGGCGTCGCCTCCACCAACGAGACCTCCGACGAAGCGCTGCGCCGCGTCGCCGCGCGCGCCTTCGAGCTCGCGGAGCATCAGCGCGAGAACGAGGACTTCCGCTCGCTCCCGCGTCCGCAGCCGATCCCGCTCGCCGACGCGTTCGTCGAGCGCACCGCCCGCTGCGGCCCGGAGGAGCGCGCCGGCGTCGTCCAGCAGATCTGCGATGCCGCATCCCGCGCCGCCCTCACCGCCGCCGGTGCCTACCACACGACCGCGCACGAGTTTGCCGTCGCCAGCTCGCTCGGCGTCTGGGCATACCACCGGCAGACCCAGGCCGACATCAACACCGTCGTCATGTCCGAGACGTCGAGCGGCTACGCCGCGCGCGCCAGCAAGGACGTCGGCGACATCGACGGCGAAGACGTCGCACGCGAGGCGGTCGATGTCGCGCTCCGCGGCGTCAACCCGCGCACGATTGAGCCCGGCGAGTACGAGGTGCTGCTTTCGCCCTACGCCGCCGTCGACCTGCTCGACTTCTTCTCCTATCTCTCGTTTGGCGCGCTGCCGTTCATCGAGAAGCGCAGCTTCATGTCCGGACGCATCGGCGAGCGCGTGATGGGCGAAAACGTCAGCATCTGGGACGACGGCCTCTCGCCCGAAGGGATCGCGGAGCCCTTCGACTTCGAGGGCGTGCCGAAGCAGCGCGTCGACCTCATCGACCACGGCGTCGCGAAGGGCGTCGTCTGGGACAGCTACCTCGCCGGCAAGGTCGGCGGCGACGCGCACTCGACCGGACATGCGCTCCCCGCAGGCGTCTCCTTCGGCCCCATCCCCATGAACATGTTCATGGCCCCCGGCGACGCCACGACCGGCGGCATGATCGCCGGCATGAAGCGCGGCCTGATCGTCACGCGTTTCTGGTACACGCGCACCGTGCACCCGCTGAACGTCGTCGTCACCGGCATGACCCGCGACGGCACGTTCCTCGTCGAAGACGGCAAGATCGTGGGCCCCGGCCGCAGCATGCGCTTCACCCAGGGCTACGTCGAAGCGTTGAACAACGTCGATGCCATCGGCCGCGAGCCGATGCTCCTGCTCGGCGACATCGGCGGCGGCGTCCGCCGCATGCCCGCGCTCAAGATCGGGAAGTGGAACTTCACCGGCGTCAGCGAGATGTGACGT
>DASUKS010000261.1:0-9667 GCA_036278595.1 Dehalococcoidia bacterium | reverse complement strand
GCTGGCGAGCAAGGGCGCGAAGGTGATGGCGCCGCGCGCGGTCGAGCTGGGCTCCGTCTACGGCATCCCGATCCTCGTCGCGTCGAGCTTCACGGAGGAGCCCGGCACGCTCATTCACGGAGGCGTCGACATGGAAGGCTTCAACCGCGTCCGCGGCATCGCTCACGACCTCGATGTGGCGAAGATCACGATCCGACACGTCCCCGACCGCCCGGGGGTCGCGGCGGAGATCTTCGCGCCGCTTGCAGACGCGCACCTGTCGGTCGACACGATCGTCCAGAACGCGAGCGAGGAGCAGCTCACGGACATCACGTTCACCATCGGCAAGGACGAACTCGATCGCGCGCTGACGCACGTGCGAGAGATCGCCTCAGCGATCGGCGCGCGCGATGTCATCGCCGATGAGCGCATGGGGAAGGTGAGCATCGTCGGCACGGGGATCCAGAGTGCGCCGGGTTACGCCGCCCGGATGTTCAAGGCGCTGTCAGACGCCGGGATCAACATCGAGATCATCGCGACGAGCGAGATCCGCATCACGTGCATCATCCCGGAAGAGCGGGTCGCCGACGCGGTGCGCGCGCTGCACCGCGCCTTCGAGCTGGAGAAGGCGGAGACCGCCGAGCTGGCGTGAAGCTTCGCTCTAGCGACTCGCGTCCACGGCAGCCGCGAGCTTGTCGTAGGCCTGGTGGGCGCGCGTCGTCGCATCGATACGCGCGTTGTCGGCGCCGGCGCCGGTCGCTTCCGGCCCGATGGTGGCGAACGACAGCAGCACGTCGCCCTTCCTGATGAGGAACATGTACGACGTGCCCGTGCCCGATACCATCGTCGCCTGCTCGACGGTCGCCTCGTCCCCGAGGTCGACCGGACCGAACGAGTCGGTGTGCCACTCCGTCCGCGCGCTCCCGTCGGTCGAGATCCAGTCCGTGCAGTTGTCGTGCGCGGCGCGGACGGATCGCGCAAAGCTCGAAGCGGCATCGGCGTCCGGCAGGCGCGATAGGCCCTCGAAGATTGCCTGCCCCTGCTCGTCGTTCGCGAAGAATGCGACCGCCGCGACGGGCGGCGCGGGCACCTTCGTCCCGCAGTAGTACGTCTCGGCCACCGTGGAGTCCTGCGTCGGCTGCTGCGTCCAGCCGGCGCCGAGGTCGGCCGCCGTCAGCAGGCCGGCCGCGAGCGCGGCATCCGTTGACGTGCCGATGGCGACGGGCGTGGTGCTGATCGTCGGCTCGACGGCGGGCCGAGGCGTCGGCGTGCTCGACGCACTGCTCCCGCCGCACGAGGCCACCATCACACCGAACAACACCATCGCAAGCCCGAGCGTCCATCGCATGCGCACGAGCGTACTCGAAGCGGCGCTCTCTGTCAGCCTGGAAAGGCTCGGTGAAGCCTGGCCTTTGCTCTTTGCCGTCTGCTCTTTTCTCTCGACCGAGTGCTGCAATCTGGCGCCGGAGACCCGATAATCCACGCATGGAGTTCGATCCGGCGCTGTCGCTGCGCATCCTCAACAACGAGCGCCTGCGCCGCGCGCACTGGGGCGAGTACATCGACCTGCGGGGCGCGCTCGCGCTGACATCGGACGCGCCGCTCGACGAGCTGAACTGCATCGAGACGTTCTCGGCGAAGCGCGACCAGCTCGCCGGCCTGCTCGACATCGGTTTCTCGCTGCTACGTGCCTACGACCGGATGCCAGCCGTGCACCTGACGCCGCTCGACCGGCCGAAGGGCATCGAGAAGGTGCTGCGCGCCCGCGGCCTGGTGTGCGAACGACGCACAGTGGCGATGGCGCTCCGCGACGATGCCGTCATCCCGCGCACCGGCGCGCAGGTGGAGATCAGGATCGCGGGCGCGGACGACGTGCTGACGTTCCGTGACATCGTTGCGCCGGCGTCAACGGCGTCGTGGTTGCGGACGATGACGCGGCGGGTGATCCTCGACAGCCTGAGCGAGCCGTGGCACACGTTCTACATCGGCTGCATCGACGGGCAGCCCGCGGGCACGCTGCACCTGCTGGTCGAAGGCAGCACCGCCGGCATCTACGCCGTCGCGACGCTGCGCTCGCAGCGCCGGCGCGGCGTGCAGACGTCGCTCCTTGCGCGCGCGATCGCCGACGCGCGGGCGGCCGGATGCGACCTCATTTGCCTGCGCACCGCGGCCGAAGGCGACGCGCGCCGCCTTTTCGAGCATGTTGGATTCGAAGTGGCGCACGAGCAGACGTTCTGGGTCGCGCGGGGTTAACCACAGATGTCACAGATGGACACAGATGTCTTCCTCTTGCAGTTCACGACGACATGCGGGCAATGCGGCCGTGGTCTGGATTGTCGAGCACGGTCCTGGACACACCTTATCTGTGTCCATCTGTGACATCTGCCTTGTACATAGCTTCAAACGGTGAGGCTCCTCGTCCACGGAGAGATTCTTCGCTGGCGCTCAGGATGACATCGCGTGATCCGATTTTCATCACCCAAGGTGCCGCTCCCGCGGCATGGCTATCTGTGGTTAACCACGATCTGGTTCGCTGCTGTCGAAGAACTGCACGGGACCGCGTGACGGTCGGTCTTGCCATTCGCTGCGCTCGGTGAACCGCCCGCCGGTGTAGCGGCCGATGATGGCGCGCCAGAACGCCTGCGCCGGCAGGTTGTCGCGCCGCTCGCGCACCTCCCAGCGCCCGCGGTAGCGGTCGAACATCGCGCGCGCAAACTCCTCGCCGACGCGCCGCCGCCGGTACTTACGCAGCACGAAGAACTGCGTCATGTCGAACACCCCGGTATCGCCGCTGATCGTGCTCGCATGCCCGACGATCGCGAGCCCGGCCGGGTACCCGTCGACGAACGCGAGGAAGTGGTCGAAGCCGGCCACTCCCCAGTGCGCCTCGTTGCCGGGATCCGGATACTGTCCGTCCGGCCCGATGTCTTCGGCCGTGAACTCAGTGAAGTCGTAGACGTAGAGCTGATACAGCCGCCGGAACAGCGCTTCGTCCGCGGCCGTCACCTGCCGGACCTCGATCGCCATACGCTCCTCCTACGACAGCGGCACTGGTGCCTAACGCGACCAGAAACAGCCCATCGCGCTGCCCGTCGGAACAAGGACTGTGGACGATCAAACGTGGACTTCCCTGCCCTGCGCCCTGCCGAACAGCGACTGCCGACCTGCGACTACTACCGCGCCGTATAGCCGCCGTCGACCACGTACGGCGCACCGGTGACGAACGAGGCGTCGTCGGACGCGAGGAACAGCGCGACGGCCGCGACCTCTTCGGGCTTGCCCCAGCGGCCCATCGGCGTCTGCTGCTCGATCATCGTCCTGAACTGATCGATGCCCCTGATCGGGTCCGTCATGTGCGTCTCGATCCACCCGGGGTGGACGGAGTTCACGCGCACGCCGGCGCCGGCGAGGTCCGACGCGAACTGGCGCGTGAGCCCGAGCACACCGTGCTTGCTCGCGGTGTACGCGCCCGCGCCCGGCATGCTGACGAGGCCGAGCACCGACGAGATGTTGATGATCGACCCGCGGCCGCGCTGCGCCATCGCCGCGCCGCCGTGCTTGAGGCCGTAGTAGACGCCGCTCAAATTGACCGCGATGGTCTTGTCCCAGTCCTGCGCCGCCGCGATGCCGGCGTTGTTCACGAGCACGTCGATGGCGCCGAACGCCTCGACGGTCGCGCGCACCGCCGCCTCGACCTGCGCCTCATCCGATGTGTCGCAGTGGTTGACGCGCGCCGCATCGCCGATCTCGTCCGCGACGCACTTCGCGCCGGCATCGTCGATGTCCGACACCATCACGCGCGCGCCCTCGGCCGCGAACCGCAGCGCGATCGCCCGGCCGATGCCGCTTCCGGCGCCGGTCACGAGCGCCGCCTTCCCCGCCAGCCGATCGGCCATCGTTGGTCTCCTCGCTATGCGCGCGCGTACGCCGCGCGCGTCGGGTGAAGGCTACACGGCAGAGTTCACAGTTGACAGTTGACAGTTCACAGTTGCACAAGCAGGCGGTGAGCGGGCAGCGCGACTCCAACATCCAACATCGGCCGTATGGCGCACGAACCGCCCGGTTCGCCGAAGAGCGCCGGATACACTGCTACTCGATGGACCGCCACCTCACCGTCTCCGGGTTCGTGGTCGAGGGCGACCGGACGTTGCTGCACTGGCATCGTAAGAACGGCATGTGGCTGCCACCGGGCGGGCACATCGAGCAGGACGAAGACCCGGTGCAGGCGGTCGTGCGCGAGGTGCTCGAGGAGACCGGCATCACGGCGGAAGTCATCCCCACCCGCGCGCCAATGCCGTTCGACGCGCCGGCCCAACTCCCGGCGCCCTACACGATCCTGGTCGAGGACATCGCCGAGGGCCCGCACCAGCACATCGACCTGATCTACTTCCTGCGGCCCGTCGCCGGCCTTGCGCGCGTGATCATCGATCCCGACCCGTTCGTCTGGGTGACAAAGGACCAACTCCGCCGCGGGGACGCGCTCCCGGTCGCGTCGTGCGGCGTCGACCTGCCGATCCCGGACGACGTCCGGCTGCTCGCGCTCGAAGCGCTGGCGGCGGCGCACGCAACCTAACCCCGGCCCCCTTCCTAAAGGGAAGGGGAGCTGCCGGTTCGCGCACGAGTGACAACGTGCATGCGATCTGGTGGGCGATATGGCGCAGCTGAAGCTACGCCGCTACTGTCGGCCGTGTGATGGACTCATCACTCCCCCGCATCTGCGCGCATCTGCGCCATCTGCGGATCGAACAACATCTGCGTCCATCGGTGACGTCTGTGGTTAAGGGAAGATCCCGCGTGCCTGCGTCGCTTCGACGACGCGGCGGACGGCGAGCATGTAAGCGGCTTCGCGCATGGTGCCGTGCTCGCGCGCCTGGATCTCCGCGACCTCGTGGAACGCGCGCTTGATGATCCGCTCCAGGCGCAGGTTGACTTCCTGCTCCTCCCAGAAGAACGACTGCAGATCCTGCACCCACTCGAAGTACGAGACGATGACGCCGCCGCCGTTCGCGAGGATGTCCGGCACGAGGTAGACGTCCTTCGCGCCGAGGATACGGTCGGCACGCGGGGTTGTCGGCCCGTTCGCCGCCTCGATGATCATCTTCGCCTGCACGCGCCCGGCGTTCTCGCCGTGGATCTGGCCTTCGAGCGCCGCCGGCACCAGGATGTCCACCGGCAGCTCGAGCAGCTCTTCGTTCGTGATGTGCTCGCCGGCGTAGCCATCCGGGATGAAGCCGTGCTCGTGCGGCATTTTGACCAGCGCGGCGACGTCGATACCCGCCGGGTCGTGGATACCGCCGTTGGCGTCACTCACCGCGACAACCTTCGCGCCGGCCTCGAACAGCAGGCGCGCTGCGACGCTGCCGACGTTGCCGAACCCCTGGACCGCGACCGCGGCGCCCTGGAGCGCCATGCCGCGCGCCCGGCACGCGTCTTCCGTTATGAACAGCACACCGCGGCCGGTCGCCTCCTGGCGGCCGCTGCTGCCGCCGACGGACACCGGCTTGCCGGTCACCACGGCCGGCGTCGAGTGGCCATGCAGCATGCTGAAGGTGTCCATCACCCACGCCATCACCTGCGCGTCGGTGCCCATGTCGGGCGCCGGCACGTCTTCGTCCGGGCCGATGATGATGCTGATCTCGGCGGCGAAGCGGCGCGTCAGGCGCTCCAGCTCGCCGCGGCTCAGGGAGCGCGGGTCGACGATGACGCCGCCCTTCGCGCCGCCCAGCGGCAGGCCGGCGACGGCGCACTTCCAGGTCATCCACATCGAGAGTGCGCGCACTTCATCGAGCGAGACCGCGGTGCTATAGCGAAGGCCGCCCTTCACCGGGCCGCGCGCCTCGTTGTGCTGCACGCGATAGCCGGTGAAGACGCGCACGCTGCCATCGTCCATGCGCACGGGAAAGTTCACGGTCAGCTCGCGCTTGCAATGACGCAGCACCTCGCGCATCGAAGGGTCGAGGCCCATCTTCTCCGCGACCGTATCGAACTGCTCGAGCGCGTCGTCCCACGGGTTCCCCGCGGGCGGCTGCGCGACCGCCTGTATGGTCATCGGGGATCCCTCGCGAATGGGACGCTGGAAGCTGGAGGCTGGAGGCTGGATCGATGCTTCGTCGTCCGGAAGCGATATCCGGCTTGCAGCCGCCATCTTCCAGGTGCCGTGTAACGCGGCGAACGGATCATCGCTCGACCGTCTCCCGCAGCCAGTTGCCGTTCGGGTACGGCGCCGTGGGGAAGAATGCGTCGAGCATCGTCGCTGCCATCGCGGCGCCGCCGCCGCGCAGGTACGCGCGGACGTCGCCGGCCGTGGCGAACGCCGTCTCTTCGACCATGCTGCCGTCGTCGCCGTCGCGCCGCAGTTCGTGGGAGACGAAGCCCGGCTGGCGCGCGAGCAGCGCAGCGAGCCGAGGCGAGAGCGCGGCGAGCCGCTTGTCCCACTCGTCCGGCTTCGTCACCGTCGTCTTTCGCCGCAGCACCGCAACGAACATACACCCTCCTGCGCGCGCGCTACCGCAGCTTGCCCGTCCCGCGCACCTAACGCAACAACCCGCATCACTCTTTGCTATCTACTATGAACTCCAGAATATGCGTCATCTGCGGATCGAGAAGTCCGTGCCATCGGTGGATCAGAACCAGCCGCGCCAGCGGAACCAGGCGATCAGCCCCGCCGCGACCGCGCCCATGACGCCGAGCATGTAGAAGTAGCCCCAGCGCCAGCCGTACTCCGGCACGTTATGAAAATTCGTCCCATAGATGCCGGCGATGAGCGTGAGCGGCAGAAAGATCACCGCGACGATCGCAAGCGCCTTCATCACGTCGTTTGTCCTGTTGTTCACCGATGACAGGTACGTGTTCAGCGCGCTGTCCGCGAGGTCGCGCAGCGTCTCGATCATCTCGTCGACGCGCACGGTGTGATCGTAGATGTCACGGTAGTACATCATGCTCTCGCGGCCGATCAGGTGCTCGTACTCCCCGCGCGCGAAGCGGTTCACGAGGTCCCGCTGCGGCAGGATCGTCCGTTTCAGCCGCTGGGTGGTGCGCTTCAGCAGCAGCACCTCCTGCAGCGTTCTGCGCCGCGGGTGGTCGAGCACCAGCTCTTCGACATCGGCGACCTCGTTGTCGAGCTCCTCGACGACCGGCTGAAACTGATCGACGACGACATCGAGCAGCGCGTGCGCGAGGAACGCCGCGTCACGGAACAGCAGGTGATTGCCGGTCGCCGTGCGGCGCCGCAGCTCATCGACGACGCCGAGCGGCCGCTTGTGGAACGACACGACGTAGTTCCGCCCGATGTACAGGTCCAGCTCATCGATGCTCAGGCGGCGCCGGGCCGCGTCGTACGACACCGCGTGCACGATGACGAACAGGTAGTCGCGATAGTCGTCGATCTTCGGGGGGTCGATGAGCGTGTTGTAGCAGTCGTCGATCGTGAGCGGGTGAAAGCCGAAGATGCCGCCCAGCACTTCCTCGCCGCCGGCTCGCGGCTCGTCGTCGATGTCGACCCAGATGAGGCCCCGGCCACCGCCCGCGAGTTGGCGGAGCTCCGCGAGCGGCACGTCGCCGCGCACCTGTCCATCCTCGAGGAGGTGCGTCGTGATCATTGGCTGCGGCCCATTCGCGGGCGGGCGCCGTCAGGCTTCACGTGCGGCCATCGGATGCATCTGTCTCGAACACGGCGGGCGGACGGCGGTTTCGTGTCCGACCGGAGGGATCCTTCGCTTCGCTCGGGGATGAGATCAACCAATCTGTGCCCATCTGCCTTGTAAATGGCTTCAAACGGTGACGCTCCTCGTCCCGGAGAGATCCTTCGCTGGCGCTCAGGATGACATCGCGTGATCCGATTTTCATCACCCAGGGTGCCGCTCCCGCGGCATGGCCACCTGTGGGTCGACCCCCGGCGCGCAGCGCCCACCCGACCTCCGGCTTCCGGCCGCACGCGGCGCTCATGCGCCGCATTGCGTGGTATCATGCGCCGTCCGGCCCGAGCAGGCAATCGGTGGCGGATCTTCATCTTCGACCCGGGCGGACGGCGCAACAGAACGACGCATGGAGAAGTTCGTGTACTCCGATCTCGCCATCTTCTCCGGCCGTGCTCACCCGGAACTGGCGGCCTCCGTCTGCCGCTCGCTCGAAATTCCGCTCGGCGAAGCGGAAGTCTCCGAGTTCTCCAACGAGAACATCTTCGTCCGCATCCTCGAGAACGTCCGCTCGCGCGACGTCTTCATTGTCCAGCCGCTGTCGGCGCCGGTGAACCGCAGCGTGATGGAGCTGCTGATCATGATCGATGCGTTCAAGCGCGCATCGGCGGGGCGCATCACCGCCGTCGTCCCGTACTACGGGTACGGACGCAGCGACAAGAAGGACCAGCCGCGCGTCCCGATCACCGCGCGGCTCATCGCCAACCTGATCGAGACCGCGGGCGCCGACCGTGTGCTGACCGTGGACCTGCACGCGGGCCAGATCCAGGGCTTCTTCAACGTCCCGGTCGATGAGCTCACCGCCGGCTACATCATCGCCCGCTACTTCCGCGAGCGTGAGCTCGGCGAAGTGACGGTGCTCGCATCGGACGTCGGCGGCGCGAAGCGTGCGCGCAATCTCGCCCGGCTCCTCGACCGTCCCTTCGCCATCGTCGACAAAGAGCGCATCGGCAACGAAGAGCATGTGTCGGCGCACGCCCTCATCGGCGAGGTCGAGGGCCAGCACGTGATCATCCCGGACGACGAGATCCTCACGGGCGGGACGATCCTCGCGGCCGCGCGCATCGCGCTCGACCGGGGCGCGCGCAGCGTGACCGCCGCCGGCGTGCACGGCATTCTCGCCGGCCGCGCCGCCGAGAAGATCTGCGGCAGCGACATCGAAGAACTCGTCGTGACGGACACGATCCCGCTGCCCGATGGGAAGCAGAACCCGAAGATCACGGTGCTGACCGTCGCCCCGCTGATCGGCGAGGCGATCGTACGCATCCACACCGGCCAGTCCGTCGGCGAGCTGTTCCAGTAGGACGTCGCGCCTGGGTTCGCGGTAGGAGCGGGGCCTGCGTGCCGGCCCGCTGACGGGTAGGCACACGAGCACACTCACCGCGATCCCATCGTCCATGACCCATCTTCCATCCTCACGCAAATCGCACACCGGCGCCGCGCGTGCCGTTCGCGCGCACGCCGGCATGTAACCTCAGCCACGTCTGTGCTTAAGTGGGGCGAGAGGAGGACGGATGAACATCTACCATCGCTGGCGCTGCGCCTCGGACCGGTGGCGCGAGACCGTGCACCGGTTCATGATGCCGGCCGTCGTCGGCGACAAGCCGATCGGCGACGACGTGCTGGAGATCGGGCCCGGGCCCGGCGCCACCACGGACTGGCTCCGCGCACGCGTCCCGCACCTCACATCGATCGAGATCGACTCGAAGCTCGCCGGGTCGCTGCGGTCGCGGCTCGAAGGCACGAACGTCACCGTCGTCGAGGGCGACGCGACGAAGATGCCGTTCCCGGACGCGTCGTTCTCGGGCGCGGTCAGCCTGACGATGCTCCACCACGTGGCGTCGGCCGAGCTGCAGGATCAGTTGTTCGCCGAGACCTGCCGCGTGCTGCGCCCGGGCGGGCTCTTCGTCGGCGGCGACAGCACGCCGTCGTTCAGCTGGAACCTGGCGCACCTGTTCGACACGCGCGTCCCGGTCGATCCGGACACGCTCGCG